>NZ_JACEFB010000001.1:337585-675170 GCF_013694095.1 Thermogemmata fonticola
GACCGCAAGACGGAGCTGATAGGAATTATCAATAAAGCGGTGGAAGAAGCGAAGCGTCGCGGCATCCAGGAAGTCGGCTATCGCGATTTCTTTCCCCGGTTGGGTTACCGCGTTCAAATGGACGTGCCCCCCGCCAAAATCAACCAAGCCGCTATGCCCTTTATGGGTGGTGTCGTGACGGAGGATTCCGGACCCCCACCCACCGGAAACTGATCGGCTACAAAAGGTTCAGCCCTGTATTTTAGACATTGACCCTGCCTGTATCCCAAACATGGGGGAGCGGGGCCATTTTTATTTTCTCAACCCTTCAACCTAGAACCTTGACGGCAAGCGTCAGCCAATATTGAGCTTCTCTCTTCCAAGCTTGGATAAACCACGATCCCTGAAGTTCAGGACTGCTGCATGTCTCCACCTGAGCGGAAAGATCATCCTGTAAACTGAGGGAGAACTCCCCGATGGCAGCCAAGGAGCGGCCCACTGCCTTGACCACCGCTTCCTTGCCCGTCCACAAACGAAAAAAAACATCAGCACGGTCATCCATACAGCTCTTCTGCCAGAGGACACATTCGGAAGGAGAAAAGTAACGGTGCATCAACCCTTCCGCGTTCTCCACCGGGCGAATCCGTTCCACATCAATACCAACAGGATGCCGTGCAAACGCGATCAATCCCTTTCCCAAAGTATGGGCGACGTTGAAGTGTAAGAGGGTAGCCTCTCTCCCATCCCCTTCTCTGACTGCGGGGTGAAGGTGGGGTTTTCCATTGGCATTCGTCGTCAATGGGACATGGGCAGGACACACTCCCAAGCAGGCACCTAACCATCGCCGCAAGGCACTCCGGCAGAGCACGAACTGAGCTTGGGCTTGGGCCGAACGATATCGGAAGGCACGCTGTTGCTCGGAACCTGTCAAATCTTCCCACGCTGAAGTGTCCAACTCCGATAATTCTGCGGGCAAATCCAGCTCTAAAACATACACCTCCTGCTCCGAGGGCAGCCGCGGTGGCATCTTATCCCCTGGTCTGTACCAAATGATTTCCAGCATAGCCGAGCGATAACCTCTCTGGCTCAAGCTTCCCCACGGTCAACGGGGGGAGGGTCTTTTCACCCTCGTTCTCGTAGTACTGACGCTCAGGATATTCGCCTTGACACTAGAAGCAACTTCGGTATGCCCAGTGCTGCTATGAACGACGCGCTGTTATGTACATGCTCCTCTATACTCCTCCTGATATATTCCCCCTTCCTGTGTCACACACAGGACGGGAGTCACCTAATCTGTACCCAGCCAGTCGTCGATAAAGGTCGATGCAAGGCCGGCGTGGTGTTGTCCCACACGTTTGAATTGAAGAACGTCGGTCAAGAATTACTCGTGATCCGCCGAGTCGAGAGCGCCTGCGGGTGTATCAAGCTAGCCGTGGGTGCCCAAGAACTGCGCGGCGGAGAAATCACAGCGCTGACTGTCGAAATCGCCACTTTGACCCAACCGGACGGACTGCAACGCTGGCCCATCCGGCTTTACTACCAGTCCCCATCCGACGAAAAAGCAGCGCGCGAACGCACCCTAGAGTTGGCGATCCAAGCCCGTATCGTCCGGGAAGTCGATATACAACCTTCACGATTGGTCATCAGTACCCGTGGAGCAACAAAACATACAATAACCATCACAGATCATAGGCCGAGAACTTTTACGATTCGCCGGATTTCCTCAGTATCACCATTTGTGACAGCTACAATTCTGAAGCACGCGGATTCACGGCATGAGATCATGGTGCAAGTCCAAGACCAACTGCCCGAGGGAGAGCATGATGGCAGCGTCAGCATTTGGACCGATGACGCCGAGTATCGAGAAATCCGCATTCCCGTGCTCATCCTCCGCCAGCCCAATAAGCAGGTGGTGTGGACGCCAGATGAGGTGATTTTCTACCTCCAATCGGGTCAGCCTTCCTCTCAGCTTGTCCAGATTCGTTCTCTGACTGCTGAGCCGGTCCGGATTGTGAACGCGGTGAGCGATCATCCCGCGGTGCAAGTGAAGTTTCCCCAAGAGTCCCGTCGAATGACTGCTGTGCGGATCAGTGTATCTCCGGCCACAGTTTCCACCTCTGGGACAGCACTGGTCCGCGTAGAATTGTCCAAACCGCGAGCTGAGACGTTATTGATTCCTATCCGTTGGGCCTTTAGTAACCCCAAACGTTAACCATGCCCTCCAACGGTCAGGTCGCGTCAATTTAGCAACAGTTCTTTTGCTACCTTTTCTGCACTGAAAAGTCTCTGGGGAAACTATGCTATTATCATGTGGTAAAATAGGAGCGGATACCCAACCCCGCCGACACGACTGCCGAACTATGTCAAGCAGACAAATGATCATTCCTAACTACCTGAGGAGGACCCATCCATGAGCGACCGAGGTGCCACCGCGGAAGGGCCACGTCTGTCACGGGCGGCTGCCCACCGTTTGAGTCTGTACCTTCGGTGTCTGACCGCCTGGCCCTCCGAAGCCGAAAAAATCTCCAGCAGCCAGATCGCCGCTGCTGTGGGAGTCAGTGATGCTCAGGTTCGGCGGGACTTGGCTGCTTTGGGTCATCTCGGACAACGCGGCATCGGCTATGACCCGCGTGAGCTGGCGGCTGTGATCCGAGAAGCCTTGGGCATCCATCGTCCCTGGCGTGTCGTGTTGGTCGGTGTGGGAAACCTGGCACGTGCCTTGTTGCGCTACCAGGGGTTTCGCGCCCAGGGATTTGAAATCGTCGCCTTGTTTGACAACCATCCCAATAAAATCGGAGAATGCGTGGAGGGAATTCCCATTCGCCCGCTCAGCGAACTTCAAACGACTATTCAGCAGGAGGGGGCGGAGCTGGCCATATTGACTGTCCCTAAAGAAGCAGCCCAAAGTGTGGCCGATTGCTTAGTCAAAGCGGGGATTCGAGGGATTCTCAACTTCGCTCCTGTTGTCCTCCGGCTGCCCCCGCACGTGCAACTCGTCACAGTCGATTTGGCCATCCAGTTGGAGCAACTTACCTTCCTCGTACAGCATGCGGATGATGCCCTTCCCCCTTCCTTGGACGAATAAATCCTCATCGCTCGTAACTGAGAATACGCCGCCCCTTCCTTTCACCCTCCGCCACGTCGGTGTTTGTTTCCTCAAGAGCAATTCCGTTTCTCGTCACTGTCATCAAGACCAAAGGATATAGCGTCCACGATCCGTGGGGACATTGGCAGGGAATGGTTCCAGCTTCTGCCGGAAGCCGCCAGCAAAACTTGGACATTCCCTCTTGAGTTTTTCCCACCTGTTTCCTATGAATGACTATGACGCGATCCAACGGTCCCTCTACCCGGTAGTGTAACGGTAGCACAAGAGATTTTGGTTCTCTTGGTCCAGGTTCGAATCCTGGCCGGGTAATTTTTTTACCTGGAATTCTGGGACATAGTGCATATCAGTGTTGAATATCGAAGCTTCAGCACCTTAAAGCATGCTCCTTAGATAATCTTCCCCTCTCACACCATCTATACACATATCGCTGGACTGCTTTTTGCCCCGCCCCCGTCGCATAGGGCAAAGTCAGCATCATTTAGGGAAGGGTGTTCAGCTCAGGCATTATCGTGTCACAGATGACCGCCTCATAACCTTCCGACACATCTTTCCACGCACACGGTTACCACGCCATCATTGGGGGTATCATATGCCGCCTTTCCAAGTGATAAACTCACTTCTTCCTTAAGATGGGGGTCCGCCACTCAGAGATCGAGCAGAATTTGCTGCCTCGATCGACAGGCTTTGGTTCCAGAAGTTCTTGCAGACCTGATGGCTCGCATGGGCTGGTGGTGTTATTACGGATGGGGCGGTAGAGGTTCCCATCTCCGGCGGCGTAGGAGAGGGGATTAAGGCTCGTCCACCGGCCGAGCGTCGGCGAGTAGTCGCGTAAACGGAAGTAATACAGGCCGCTGGTGACATCGTACCGTCCACCCTGATGCAGGTAGACCCAGGCGAAGGCGCTGGGTCCCAGAACGTTCCAGTTGGCATCCAGCACCGTCGCCTGACCGAAGAGGCTAACGTTACAAAATTGACAATCCATCCTGATTTGTTCAAAATATCAAAAATATGAACTTGTCACCCCATATTGAATCTCGTCCTATATGGTATGCTTTTGCATGTAGCCCACGCCATCCACCAACGCCGTCACGTTGAAGTTGCATCCTGCACCATCCACAAAAGCTCCCTTCAGTCCACATAAGCTCCTTCAGTGTGCCCCATCACCGTTACTGCCCTCCCTGATCCCGTAATGCTACAGCGTCGACATAGGATGGAGCGTATTAGTATTGCACTCATCACTGGAAAGCGATTAGAGCACCATGAGTCATGTCCAAAATAAAAGAGCGCACATCCCTGTGCGCTCGGTGTTAGAGATGATGCCTTGGATTACTTCCATCAATTCATCAAGGACCAGCAGAAGCCAACGCCGCTAGGAAGCGAATTCCTCCACCTTGGACGGAGAGGCGTAGGGTCAGGTTCTGGCCCCCTGCCACTTCGAGACGGAGCATGTCTCTGCCTACCGGTCCCACCCTACCAAAAATTTGAGTTGCTATGGCGTTGACTTGTTGCGGTGTGGCGTTCTGATTGGCCAACCGTGCCAAGCCGACAAGGGAAACGTCCAAGGAAAGAGCTGGCGACTTGGTAGGTCCGTTGCTCAACGCATTACGCAACACAGAGGCATCAGGGCCGACACTGAAGACTAGCAAGTCTTCCGAAGTGGCTAACCACAAGGAGCGAGTACCAAGATAGGGTTCAGCATCCGCTGGCAAAATGCGGTCTATTTGGTGGAGAGTGAAATTGCCGACTTTAGCGAAGTTCAATTTTGCAGCCTGTGTATCTCCGGTGTCACGCTCGTACAACTTGACCAATTCTCGAATTGCGTCCTCCAGCTTTTTCCCTTCCTTGACGCTGACCGCACCCAGCACCGTGTAATGTCCTCTAGCATTCGGTGCTGTCATGGTGATTGCAGCATCAGCAACGGCTGCTTTGAGAGTTGGGAGAATGCCCTGAAGGATTTTCTCGATAGCGGCCTTGTTCTGCGGAGGAACCTCATTGAGGGCCTGGGTCATTATGCTATTGATCAAGTCATCCCACATCTTGCGCGTATCATCCGTCAGGGCGAAATTGACATTCCCGCGTAACACCGCACCTCTGACGTTGGTCAAGCCGTAGGCCAGACTGGTCCTCTGTCCCAAAGAGGCGAAGTTTTTGGCCACCGGACTATTCGGTTGGGGCACGACAGTTAAATCGAGGGAAATGTAATCCCTCTTTTCATCCACAAAGAGTTTCAGGTGCAACTCTTTGACATCTTCGATGAGGGTCCGTGACAAATTGATGACGGATTTGCCGCCGAGAATGAAACCAGCTCGTTCAGCAGGATTATCTTTCGTGAGGGCCTCCCGTTGAAGCTCTTGCAAAGTTTCATCCAATTTCGCCAGCAACTCTCGGCGCATTACCACGGGAATGCGATCGGGGCGAATGACCACCGAAGCGACCGCCCCGTCATCCTGGGCGAAGAAGTTTTTCGCGGGGATCAGCTTTTTGGCATCGAGATGGGACTCATGATTCGCGACATAAAGGTAACCATCGATAAAACGGGCGTAAAGAGCCTCCACAGGTCCGCCTGGCGGCAAAGGGATGGACATGATTCCGTTGCCCTTCCGCTCGATCTGCAATCCCGCCTGGGCCTGCAAAAAGCCCATCAAGGTTTCCAAATTGGCAACGGGCACCAAAAAGACCCCGGCACCTTGCTCGACATCGAGCGAAATATCGCCATAGAGGCCGATCGGACGCCGCGTGTCCAGACCGAACAGTCCTTGTTGAGGATCGATCGGGATTTGTTGGACGAAGCCGCGGAACAGTTGCTGCTGGCCAATCAGCCCCGCGATGTAATCGGCTTTGCTGAGCAGGTCGTTGATAGAACGGAGGCGAACTTCCACCGGCGCGGTGGTGGCGCGTGGCGCTTGGGCGTAGGCGGACGATCCCATTAGGAGGGTAGCCGCCAAGGGAATCCATAAACGGGTAACCATGGCATTCTCCTCACCGTTTAGAGTTACAGATACGCAGAACCCCACTTCTGCCTTTTCACTAACTGCGGACTCATCAGTCTTAGCTCGATTGATTTGTACTTCGCTGGAAGCCTCCGATTCTTTCTCCGTAATGCGGAAAGAAGCGATTGGTGGCAGAGTTCTTCTGGTCACTCAAGGGCGGAGGACGTCTGCGGTGTGCAGCAAACGAATCGCTGGTCCTTGCGCCTCCACTTTGAGAGTAAATTGATCGCCCGCGGTGATGCGGAGGCGAATCCGATCTTGGTTCCTGCCGTCTTTGTCCCCAAACACCTCGCGTTGGATGGCTTTGATTTCATCGGGGTGCAATTGGGGTGCGAGCACAGGTAGAAGGGCTGCTGCTGACACTTCGACATCGACAAGGGGGACCGACACTCCTTGGGCCTTTTTGAGGGCAGAGCGCAGGAGTTCCCCATTTTCTTCGATGCTCCAAGCCAGACAGCGGTCCGACACCGCTAGCCAAAGGGTTGTCGTTCCGAAAAGCTGATCGGCACGTTCGGGCCATCCGTTGACGATCACTTTGTGAATGCGGAAATCGCCCAGGGTTTCCCGATCAAAGGAAAAGTCGGCCAATTCGACCGTTGTCAAAATCGGGGCTATGCTTTTGAGGAACTTTTCGATCTCCTTTCCTTGATGGACGCCGAGGGCGCCGAGCAGTTTGTGATGCCCTTGCCGATCTGCTGGGAGCAGGACAGCAGCGGCATCCAGTTCTGCTGCTTTGAGGGTGGGGAGGACAGCTTGGAACAATCCTTGGACGAACTCGCGTTCATCGGGTGTCGCCTTTTTGATGGCCTCCGCGGCGATGTCCTGAACGAGGTGGGCGAATTCCCGGCGTGCCAAGGGGGTTAGGCCGACGTGCACTCCACCCCGCATCGCGGCCTGTGGGGCAGATTGCACGATCCCTGCCGGCAAACTCTTGCGTTCGGCAAATGCCCGAAGGTTTTCCGCGAGCAAAGTTCCCCGCTTCGGCGTTAGGCGCAATTCACTGGCCAACTCACCCTTTTTCTCGTCGATATAAACGCGGAGGCTCACTTCCTCGGCGTCCAGCGACACCGTTTGGGCCAGATTCATGAAATGGTTTTTGAGCCAGGGGGCCAACCGCTTGCCGACATCGTCTTCCGGTGGATTGTCCCGCATTCCCTGTTCGAGGAACATTTCGAGTTGGGCCAGGAGGAATTTTTTGACATCCACAGAAATCTGGTCCAAGCGTACTTGAAGGGACAGAACAGTTCCATCATCGTCGGAGGCAAAATACGTCTTGGCCGGGATAAGGCGGGTGTCTTCCAGGTCTTCTGCAAAACGGCCGACGTAAAGATAATCTCGTTCGAAGCGCAAGTACAAATGGTCGATACCCACGGCCATCAAAGGGAACTCCGGCGGCAGCGCCAGCTTGTAGCGATTCTCCCGCTGATTCTCCACAGTGCACCCCAATTGGCCCTTGAGCAAGTTCAGGAGACTATCCCGATCCGCGCAAGGAATCATGATCACAAAAGAACTAGTCACGAGATCGGGCTTGACATGGGCATAAAGTCCGAAAGGTCTGTCGGGATGGATCCCCTCCACTCCTTTGCCTTGGAGTCGAGCCAGAAAGATCAGAGCTTTGACAGCTCGGAAGGTTTCGGCTTGGTCCACCAAACCCGCGGCGTATTCCGCCTTATTGAGCAACTCTGTCAAGGAACGGAGGCGGAGCTGAACGGTGGGGATCGATTCCGTGCGAGCAGCGGGAGGATTTTGTCCCCAAAGGCCAGACGGCAGGAGTAGGGCTACTACTAACACCCCAGTTTCCCGGAAATGTCGCTTGCAATACTTGAGCATACTTTTCCCCCAAGATTTCCCCCAAGATACTTACTCGGCGGACTCCTACGAAGTTTTGAGAGGGCTTCCGATGACTCTGCCAATAATACCTCCTGCCAGGCCTGAAGGTGTCGAAGAATTACCAGAATTGTACAAACCCAATAAGGACAGCACTACCTCTGGGCTTTTTCAGAACTTTCTGGACTGGGAAACACCCTGCACTCCAGGGATTGGCACGAAATGACGCAGCAACGCTCAACGGAGGACGTGGGGAGATAATATGGGTCAGAAAACGTGGGGAGGTCGGTTCTCGGGCCCGACAGATACACGTGTGGAAGCCTTTACCGAGTCGATCAGCATTGATCAACGGCTATATCGTCACGACATCCGGGCCAGCCAAGCCCATGCTCGGATGCTGGCTGCCGTGGGACTGATCACTGCTGACGAGGCGGAACAGATTGTGCAGGCCCTGGCAGAGATCGAACGAGAAATCGCCTCCGGCCAAATGACATGGCGGACGGAATTGGAGGATATTCATACGCACATCGAACATGCTCTCATCACACGATTGGGGGATGTTGGCCGGAAGCTACACACCGCCCGGAGCCGCAATGACCAGGTCGTCACGGATGTCAAGCTCTGGGTGCGTGAGGCAATCGAAGGAATAGATGGCCAGGTGGCGGAATTGCAACGGTCGTTTGTGCGGTTGGCGGAACGTGAGCAGGGAGTGATTTTGCCGGGCTACACTCATTTGCAGCGGGCACAACCGGTGTTGGCCGCCCATTACGCTTTGGCTTACGTAGAGAAATTCCAGCGAGATCGGGAACGCTTGGCCGAAGCGCGCCGTCGGGTCAACATCCTCCCCTTGGGTGCCGCTGCTCTGGCAGGCACGTCGCTGCCGATCGATCGCGAGCAGGTGCGACAACAACTCGGTTTCGACGCCTTGGCTAGTAACAGCTTGGACATTTCCAGTGATCGAGATTTCGTACTGGACTATGTTTATGCCTTGGCTGTTATCGCCTTGCATCTCAGTGGCTGGGCGGAGGAGTGGATCATCTGGAGTACCACGGAATTCTCATTCTTAGAGTTGCCCGACGCTTTCTGCACAGGTTCCAGCATTATGCCTCATAAGAAAAATCCCGACGTTTTGGAATTGATTCGAGGAAAAAGTGCACGCGTAATAGCTGCCCTGCAACAGCTCTTCATACTACTCAAAGGATTGCCTCTGGCCTACAATCGCGATTTGCAGGAAGACAAAGTGGCTTTGTTCCATGCACACGATACGGTGGAGGCTTGTTTGCAAGTGGCAGCCCCCTTGGTTGAAGGCAGTCGATTCCGCAGGGAAGGGATTGCGGCCCGGTTGGAAGACGGCTTCCTTGACGCGACCACACTCATGGAAGGTTTGGTGGAAGCTGGGATACCGCTGCGTGCGGCACACGAAATCGTGGGCAAATTGGTCCGAGACTGCGAGCAGCGACGCTGCCGTCTTGCGGACCTGCCCGATGAGATTTTGGCTTCGCTCCTCCCCCACCGACCGGATGCCCTGGCTTTTCTCCGATCCCGCTTAGGCGTCACCCAGGCCTTAGCAGCTTTTCGCAGTCACGCTTCCACTGCACCGTCCGAGGTTCAACAACAACTCCAGTCCTGGAAACAGCGCTTGAACATGTAAACCCGGATACTATGCATGAAAAAATCATGCTAGTCTCCATAGATATGAAAGGAGATATTCATGGATCATTTCCACTATCTTAACGGTCAGTTGTATTGTGAAAATGTCCCTATACAAGAATTGGCAAAACAGTATGGAACTCCTTTATTTGTTTACAGTCAAGCGACACTGTTACATCATTTGAGATCATTGAAAAAAGCCTTTGAAGAGGCTAAACCGATCATTTGTTATTCTATCAAGGCCAACGGCAATCTGTCGATCTGTCGACTGTTGGGGGAACATGGAGCTGGTTTCGACGTTACGAGTGGAGGAGAGCTGTACCGAGCTTTGAAAGCCGGGCCGAAAGGGGCACCCATTGTCTTTGCGGGTGTTGGGAAAACGGCAGCAGAAATTCGCATGGCCCTAGACGCCGGCGTGTTGCTGTTCGACGTGGAGTCCGAGGAGGAATTGTGGACAATTGGTCGAATCGCCCAAGAGTTGGGACGGCGAGCACCTGTGGCTTTGCGGGTCAATCCTGACCTACCCCCAAAAACTCATGTCAAGACGGACACCTCTGTAAAAGGGGTCAAATTCGGGCTGGATATCGAGACGGTGGTCGAAGTAGCGCGGGCGGCTTTGGGCCACCCTGGGCTAGAGCTTATGGGCATCCATATGCATTTGGGGTCGCCAATTCTTAAGACGGAACCCTACCGTCAAGGTGCAGAGAAGGCGATCCGCCTGATCGAACAGTTCCGCCAGCAAGGTCATAACATCCGTTATCTCAATATGGGTGGTGGTTTTGGCATTCATTACCGGCGGGATGAGGCTCCCCCTGCCGACGCTTACGCGCAAGCGATACTGCCAGCGATCCGAGCTACGGGATGTCAATTAATCTTAGAGCCTGGCCGTTTCCTCGTGGGCAATGCCGGCATCCTGGTAAGCACGGTCCTGTACCGTAAATCCACCGGGGGGAAGCACTATCTCATTCAGGATGCGGCGATGAATGATCTGATCCGGCCTACGCTTTACGGTTCGATCCATCGTCTCTGGCCGGTCCGATTACCCCCTGGCGTGCCCGACCGGCCTCCACTCGACATGAACATCAACCCCGATCAGGGGAATCCGTTTTTAGACTTTGAAGGGTCACTGCGGCAGGATGTGGTCGGTCCCGTTTGCGAATCCGGCGACTTCCTCGCTAAGGACCGTCCCCTGCCGCGAATGGAGCCGGGGGATCTGCTCGCCATTTTCTCCGCCGGGGCGTATGGCATGTCGATGGCTTCCAACTATAACAGCCGCCCACGGGCCGCCGAGGTCCTCGTTACAGACGCTACACATCGTCTGATCCGCCGCCGGGAAACCTATGATGACCTGATCGCGTGCGAAGAGTGTTGCTTGCTTCCCGCCGGGCGTTCACAATGACTAACAGGTGTTCTGAGGAGGGATGCACCGGGATGGAAAGGGTGTGTGAGGCTCCTCTCTTTATTACCCAAGAGGGATGAAGTCTCACCCTTGCTTCCGTTTTCATAACGGCTTGAGAAGAACCGCCGCCTGACGGGGATTGGGGCGAGGGAGGGCTTTCCCGTGCGACACCGACACCTGAGCTGGATATTGCTGAGCGGTATAATCGCTGTTGCGACGATCGCCCGTGATTCCACCGTCGCTCAGCAAGTGCCGCCGCGGCAGCTTCCCAAATCTCAAGCGATTTACAAGCAATTGCGAACATTCATCTTGGAGGGGCAGTATTCCCTCGCGCTTCCGCTGTTGAAGGATTTCCTTGATAGCAAACCAGAACAGCAGGACTATATAGCCATCTACGACAAATATGGTCCAGGAGCCTTTACCTTGCTCTATCGTGTTCCGCGTTGGTCAGACAATCCGGCGGAACAGAAAAAAGCCCGCGAATACGTAGAAACGATTGTCAACCAGGCCGAGGCAGCACTGGATCAGCATATTCGCCAGCCTCAGCGGATCGCCAAGTACATCGCTAATCTCGGAGCTAGTCCAGAGGAACGGGTGTTTGCCCAAGCCGAGCTGGTTCGCATCGGGGTAGCCGCCGTACCATTCATGATTCAGGAAATTCGCAACGAAAAGGATAAAGCAATCGTTGAGGGAATTTATGGACTGATACCCCGGATGGATGCTGAGAGCATTGCCGCTTGGATTGCAGCGCTCGATGGCCTCAATCCCACGCAGCAGTATGGAGTGTTGTCGGGTCTGGTTCGCCATGAGCAGTTCTTGAATCTACAAGAGGAGGTTCAGACAAGCATCATTCCCTATTTATGGAGCCTGATTTTGCCGAATCGTGAGACACTACCACCACTGCGGCAACTGGCTCAGGACACTCTGCGTAGCTACCTGCGGGGCAGCAACCCGATTTTGGAGAAGCGCTCTCCCGAACAGGAGTTGTTGCGCATCGCCCGGCGATTTTACGAAGAGAGTCCTCCGTATCGATTGGCTCGTAAACTGCCTGACACTTCCGAGCCGGTCGTCCGTTTGTGGCGTTGGAGTGCCGCTGAAGGGAAACTCGTATCGGTGCAAGTTCCGGTCTCTTGGGCCAACGAATATTATGGCTTGCGATATGCCCGCTGGGTCGCTGCTGGAGAGGGAACCCACGCGGTGGACGCCCAAGTCCTGATGCTTTCGATCGCTGGCCGTGCAGCAGCGTGGCGCAGCCAATATGGGGACATTGCTCAGCATGAGCCGTTGGTGATGCAATTGCTAGCCACGGCTCCCGTCGCGATCCGGGAAGAGGCTTTCCGGCAGGCTTTGCGTCAGAAACAGACGGCAACTCTGGTGGCTATCTTGCAAGCGGCTCAAATGAGTGCGGATAAAGAATTGGCAGCCATCGGTGGACGGCCTGGCGGAACCCCTGTATCCCTCCTGGAGTTGGCCTTGGATTATCCCGACCCACTTGTGCAATTCCTGGCAGCCGATACTTTGCTTCGCGGTCCCTTCCCCTTGTCAGCAGGTGTGCGGGTCAAGGTCGTGGATATTCTCCGCCGGCAGTTGCAGGATGCACACGTGCCCCCTCCGTCCGCGCCTGGCACAGCCTTGTATCTAGACCCCGATCCTCGCCGCCGGGACTCGATGCTGCCAGTGCTGCTATCCGCGGGATTCCGTGTGGAGACATTTGCCACGGGACGCGATCTCTTGCAACGCCTGCGCCAAGGCACCGCAGAGGTCATCATCATCGACCGTCATGCTGTCCACCCACCGCTGCGTGACCTGCTCAGCCAATTGCGGGTCGACCCGCGATGGTCCGGTATTCCAACGTTGGTGCTAGCGTCGCCGGATCAAGTCCCCTCCCCAACACTCGAACAACTCCTGCTCCGTTTGGCAGCCATGATGGCCACCACCGATCCGCAACTGCCGGATATTCCCGCCATCTACCAGCCCCACCCCAATGATCCCCCCGAAGTGCGACAGAACCAAATCTTGGAAAACCAAAAAGCACGCGACTCCGCCTTGGCCCAAGCGATGAAGGAGCGACGAACTCGGTTGTTACACGTCATCGACGCTTTGCCGCTCCATCTCAATGCCGAACAGCGCCGTCTTCTCGAATTGCGGGTCGATCTCATAACTAGCGCGGTGCTAGCCGCCCAAGTTCCCATCACGCCCTCGGTATCACCCCAAATTTCCGCTTACATCCACGACCTTCACCAACGCCACTCCCTTTTTCCCGCACACACTCTCCCGGATACCCGCTTAGCGGTCGAAGAGCTGTTGCGGATCTTGCAGCGACTGGAGCAGGAGGTGGATCGTGTCCCGGCCGCGCGGGCGCGCTTCGAACAGCTTTATTCCCAGCTCGATGCCGAAAGCTTGGGGTTGCCAGTCACTCGCTATCGCGATCTTGAACTGGAAGCGCGATTGCGCCAACAGCTTCAATATTTCCCTGAAGTCTTTTTATTGCCGCTTCCCGCCTCCGCCGCGGAAATACGCGATAACTGGTTTGTGCTTTGGCGGAACAGTACTGTGGTGCGAATGGCCGATGCGAATTACAAGCGCTCCGTCCGCGCTCGAGCAGTCGCAGCCCTGGCCCAGTTAGCGGCTTGCCCCGCTTCATCCCGCGATGTGATCCCAGCCACATCGAACCTACTACTCGCCTTGAGTGACGACAGCTTAGCTCCGGACGCTATGGAAGCCCTAGTTCACCTTCCCGATCCGATGATCCAACCCACTTTGATGGGGATCGTACGGAATCCGCAGCGCCCACTCCCCCTACGCCTCCAGGCAGCAGATACTGCTATCCGGCATGCCCAACGCTTCAGTCCTACACTACCTCCTGAGCAAGTTGAACCAACGCGGCAAGCCGCCAGTATGGAGAAAGACTTGAGCCTTCGGCTCCGAGTGCTCGCCTATCTGAATTTGTTGGCTCCTCAGCCGCAAAATTTCCGCCAAGATTTGCTCAACTATATTCCCCCGGAACCCGCGCAGGGTAAACCGGCCTCAAACCCTCCCTCTAAGGACGCCCCCACTGACAAACAATAGACAGCATGAACGCTTCCCCCTCTACCTGGGGGAAAGTCCATTCGTGCTTCCTCTGGCCCAAAAGACATGCTTGGGTCCAAGCGCACATATCTTAGGCTGATACTTGACTAGGATGCCGGAATAGTGCTCCGGAGGGAATCTATCCCCACACGGGTGCAGAAATCACCAAACGATTCCCCGGCTTGTCGCTCGATTTGGTACCGGCGCAAGAGGGGAGTCAGTTTGGGTACTATCTGATCCACTGGGACCAGATCGGCCAATTCCCGATTGAGCCGGCGCCCGTAGCGGTCTCCCCCCACGTAGATGGTGTATCTGTTTCCGGAGCGTCCCACCAAGCCGATGTCGCTTTGGTAAGGCCGAGCACAGCCGTTGGGGCAACCGGTCATACGCACGCTAATTGGTTCTTCCTGCAAGCCCAACTCTTTCAACACGACTTCGAGCTGGTCAATGATGGCGGGCAAAGCCCGTTCACTTTCGGTAATAGCCAAACCGCAGGTGGGAATGGCCGGGCAGGCCATGCTCCAGCGTTGCACTTGGGACAAAGTATCCGGCTTGGGAATGCCATATTCTGCCAATAAGTTCTCCACCGCGGGTCGATCCGCCGTGTGAAAGCCGCAGAGCAGAATGTCCTGTTGCGGTGTCAGTCTTACGTCACAGCGGAAACGGGAGACGATGGCACGGATGCCGGAACGTAAACGCAAGGAACCTTCGTCTTTGATCCGCCCGTTTTCCACGGACAGACCGAGGAACCAGCGGTCGCCGCCCATACCATGCCACCCGTGGTGTAGGTCCAGTCCTGTGATGGGTTGATCGATTGGAGGCCGGTAAGGAAAGGGAAAATACTCCCGATAAAAAACCTCGCGGAAGCGGTCCACTCCCCAATCATGGACTACATATTTCAGGCGTGCCCGCTTACGGTCGGCTCGGTTACCGTGATCCCGATACAACCGGGCGATGGCTTGGGCTGCAGGGATGACTTCGTCCGGCTCGATAAAACCAATGGCCTGGGCCAAAAGTGGTGCCGTGTCAGGCCGGCTATTCGTTTGACCTTGGCCCCCTCCACAGTACAGGTTATAGCCGATGGGACGTCCTGTGGGTTGGCCATTATCGGTCATCACCAGAAAGCCCACGCATTGGGCCAACAGGTCCGTGCAATTGTCGTGGGGCAAGGCAAAGCCGATCTTGAATTTCCGCGGCAAATAGGTCTTGCCATAGAGGGGTTCCTCATCCAACTCCGGATGCGGCAAAGGTTGGCCGTTGAGCCAGATTTCGTGATATGCCCGCCGTCCCGCCTGTGGAGTGAGGGCTTGAGCCACCAATTGGCAGTGTTCGCGCATCATGGTCCGGGCCGCGTCCGGTAACGGGGCTGGACAGCAAATCACATTGCGCGTAATGTCCCCACATGCCCCCAAGGTGGTCAACAAGGCTTCATTGATCGCCTGCATTGTGGCTTTCAGATTTCCCTTCAGCACCCCGTGCAATTGGAAACTCTGGCGGGTGGTGATCCGCAAAGTCCCGTTGGCATAGCGCCCGCAAATGTCATCCATCACTAGATATTGCTCCGCTGTCAACTTGCCCCCTGGAAGTTTCAAGCGGATCATGAACATGTAGACCTTTCCCACCCCGGTCTTATCGCGATTTTTGCGGGCATCGCGGTCCTCTTGCTGATAACTCCCATGAAACTTCAGTAATCCCTTGTTCAATTCGTTGAAATGGTCTGAATTCGGATCAGCCAGTTCAGCGGCTAAAGTACCGCGCAGATAATTGCTGATGGCTTTCTGATGCTCCACAGGGGATAGTTTTGGAGCTTCCGAATGTCTTGATTCTCCCTGTGCGACACCCGCCGCATAACCCTCTTCAGCGTTCATGTGCCTCATCGTTTCGCCGCTCATGTATGTTTCGTTCCGAGCTTCATCCGTTGCGGTTTTTTCGGCCGCTGCCGTTGTTGTACTACAAACATCGCAAAGCGGAAGGGGAATTTTACCTTGATGAGAGAAATAGTGATGTTTGCATGGTCGATAGCGCTCATTCCAACATGTCTTACCCAAGGCAAGCGCTCGAAACTGCATTCGGGATGAGACTTGTGTCAGGAGTTCCAATGGCTCAAGGTTTCACTCGGCGAGGCCCCAAACAGCAACTCTTATCGCGGGAGTATAGAGGAACAGTCGTAACATCCAATTCTAGGGGTGGGGTAAGATTTACCTTTTGCGTCAGCCAAGAGGCGGGGTGTCTAAAATGTGTCAAGGTGGCGGCAGGGAATGACTCTCAAGCGGTGGGGCTGTACAGTCGATGCAAGGTTGCGGTTCACGATCCGCCAGGCTCAAGATGCGGCAACCGCTAGGAAGGAGAAGGGAACATCGTGTCGGAACAACCTTTGGCCCTGGCCGCGCCCTTGGCTTCTGGTGCTGGTTCCCTAGATGCTCCACCCCTGACTTTAGGTTTCCTGACGATTCTACAGGATGTGACGGGCTGGATTGGCGGCTATCTGGTCACCAATAGCTGGGGACGTCCGCTAGAGTTCCGCCTGACCACCGCCGTCCAACCCAACCGGGTCCAAAAGGCGCTGTATGGTCCGACCCTTCAGGAGTATGTCTTTGCGGACCTCATTGGTAAAACATTGGTGGAAAAGAGCAGCACGCCTGTGTCCCTAATAGTCACCGATCTGGTCCCCTTGTGGACGCTACGGAAGCGGATACCGATCCCCTTAGTCATCGTTGCTTCCCATCCTATGACCAACTCATCCGCCACAGAGCTGTTGTACCTGGAGCATCCGCGCGCCCGCCAAGGAGTTTGGTTGCCAGTGTGGGCCAGTTCGGACGGTGAAAGTATCAAGGCATTACTCGACCAAATTGATCCTGCGGTGGAATTGAGCGAACCGTTCAGCCGTATCCGGGAGGCTGTGGCTGAAGCCCGGAAATTGGGAGCCAATCACCGTGCCGCCTGAAGGGACAGATGGGTGGAATGAATCCGCGGGAGGGCTTGCTGCTCCGTCCGACGGCGGGGTCGAGGTCTATGATTTGCCCCTTTCCTTGCCGCTTCAGATGATCGATGGGAATGCCTGGGGAATCCTATCGATCCCGAAGCTTCGTGAAGTCCGGCTCCTGCACGATGCGCCGTGGGTGCGTTCCTTGGGCCGACTCGAACCCGCCATTGGAACAGAGGGCTGGAAATTCCCGGCTCCGCCGATTGCACTGTCACCTCCTTCTCCGTCTCCGAAAGAAGCGGAGGTTGCAGATCCGCCGCTGCCTGACACGGATGCGCACAGTCCCTTGGCCACACGGATTCGACTCCAACCGACAGCCGAAACGGTCCATGTCAAAGACCGCTTGCTGTTCCTTTTGCAACCGCCCCTCGATGGTCTATTCCAAGGACGGCAGCTTCAGGTCCCTTTTGCTCCTTTCCCCTATCAGTTGGAAGGAATCGCTTTCCTCGTACCTCGTTCGGCTGCCCTCCTGGCAGACGAAATGGGTTTGGGAAAAACCTGTCAGGCAATTCTCGCTTTACGCCTGCTCTTTTACCAGGGAGTGGTGCGGCGAGCTTTAGTCGTTTGTCCCAAATCCCTCGTGCATAATTGGGTGCGGGAATTGAAACTTTGGGCACCGGATGTTCCTCTGGAAGTGATCGAGGGGGAACCGGAGCAACGGCGTAGCACATGGCTGATCTCGAATTGCCCTTTGAAACTGGTCAATTACGAGACTCTCACGCGAGACGTGGAGTGGGCCGCCGACAGCCGTGTGTTTTATGATGTTGTGATTCTGGACGAGGCCCAACGCATCAAGAACAAGGACTCCAAGACTTCTCAGGCGGCGCGTGCCCTGCCTCGCGGTCGCAGTTGGGCCTTGACCGGCACGCCGATCGAAAATCATCCCGATGATCTGGTCCATCTCTTCGAGTTCCTCGATCCGGGCCGGATTCCGCCGGATACACCTCCGAAGCGCTTACCGCTTTACACGGCTGACAGCATCCTGCGGCGCACCAAGGAAACGGTCCAATCGGACATGCCGCCGAAAATATTCCGGGATGTACATGTCGATCTGACGCCGGCCCAACGCGATGCCTACCGCCGGGCCGAGGAAGAGGGTGTCGTGCATCTGAACTCTCTGGGAGATACCATCACGGTCCAGCACGTTTTTCAACTGGTCATGCGGCTGAAGCAGATTTGCAACTTCGATCCTCTCACAGGCGAAAGCGCGAAGCTGGAACAGCTACGCACAGACATGGAGGAAGTAGCTGACAGTGGGCATAAAGCGATTATCTTTTCCCAATGGGTCGAACCTTTACAAATCCTCGCGCGGCACCTTGAACCCTTCGGACCGCTCCAGTACCACGGGAGGATTCCCCCTGCCGAGCGCTCTGCGATTCTGGAACGTTTCCGTCAAGACCCGCGCTGCCATGTGCTGCTTATGAGTTACGGCACGGGGAGCGTGGGATTAAACTTGCAGTGCGCCAACTATGTATTTCTGTTTGACCGCTGGTGGAATCCCGCCGTTGAGGACCAAGCCATCAATCGCGCCCACCGTGTCGGACAACGGCATCCTGTCACGGTCACACGTTTTCTGGCTCAAGGCACTATCGAGCATCGCATTGCGGAAATCTTGGAATCGAAACGCAAAATTTTTCTCGATCTTTTGGCTCAAGCGGATAAACCCTCGCGGTTCGGCCTGACGGAAGAGGAAATCTTCAGCCTCTTCGACATCAAGGCACGTCCCCGCCGCCATCCAGGCGCGACCCACCACTGACGATGGATACGGCCGTTCATCATCGGCCTCGGCTGCTGGTCTGCGAACCTGTGGCTTCCTTGCCAAGTCAGGCCATAATGCGTAGAGATAACCAATCCAAAGCCATGTGGTTTGTCCTCAAGAGGCCTGGCCTAAAGCTGGTGCCTAGTCACTGTCCCGCGGCCGACCGATGGTCGGAACTCGTGAAGTAAAACTCCAGGACGATATGCCATGAATCCGTCCGACCCCCGTCAGACCCCTGCATCCGAGACCAACATTGCTGGCTTGTCCCCCTCTGAAACTCAATCCACTCCTGTGCAATCCTCCGCTCCCGCGATCGAGGTAGCCTCAGCCTCTTCTGCTTCCGCTTCCGAGTCACCCCCAGAGACTGAGGTCGGCCCACTTCCCGACGAGTCTCCCCCTGCCGAGCCTACCACCTCCGGGACTTTGCCACGGATTCAGCATGATGCACCGCTTGCATCTGAACAGCAGGTCGCCTCTTCAGAAATGATGCGCAGCGAAGGCGAACTATCATCGAGAGCAGCCCCACCCCCTCAGGACGCAGAAAAACCGGAGAGGGAAAGTCCGCTGGGTTCGGGTTCTCACCAGATTGCGACAGCATCATCCGGGGTAGAGTCAGAACAGACGGCTTCATCGGTTTCGGGACTATCCGCTCCGATTGAGGCAGCAGCAGGCGATGCCCAAACGGAATCGGCGGTAGTCGGCACATCGACAGGGGACACCCCTAGCGCCGGAGAAACGGCTAGCTCTCCGCAGGAGACCACCCCGCCGGCGGCAGCGAAACCCTCGGCTCCCCCGCGGCCGCCGCAACCCATTCCGCCGGTTCCCGCCGCTCCCCAACCCCAAGACTTGGCCCGCATCGCACAGGACTTGCAAATCCGGAAGTCTCAGGTGGAGGCCGTGCTTCATCTGCTCGACGACCACTATGCCCCCCCCTTCATCGCACGTTACCGCAAGGATCAGACCGGGGGACTCAGCGAGGAGACGATCCGGCGCATTCAACAACGCGTGCGGCAACTCCGTGAGATCGCTGCCAGAAAACAAACGATCCTCCGCACCCTTGCCTACCAGCATCGACTAACAGATGAACTCACGCAGGCCATCCTCCAGGCTGAGACGCTCAAGCGACTGGAGGACCTCTTTCTCCCCTTCCGTCACAAGAAGAAGTCCCCTGCCAAGGAAGCGCGTGACAAGGGGTTGGGGCCAGTCGCTGAGGCTATTTGGAACCGGGATCCGGCCGTCACACAACTCGATGAAGTCCTAGCCGGTCTGGTAGACCCCGACAAATGGCTGCTCACCACGGAGGATGTGCTCAACGGTATCAAGGTCATCCTCAAGGAAATGATCGCAGAACATGCGGATCTGCGGGGCGAAGTCCGCAAATTCCTGTGGGAGACCGGCGTGCTTGTCGCCCAACGGGTGGAGACACTCCCCGAAGGCAAAGGCAAAGAGTTTCAGCCCTATTTTGATTTCAAAGAAGCGGTTCGAGAAATACCTCCTCATCGCATTTTGGCCATCACACGGGGCGAGAGGCTCAATGTGCTCCGCGTCCGCATTCAGGTCGATCGCGATCGTGTTGTCGAAATGGCGTTGCAGAAACTCTCTTGGGGCGATCATCCCCATCGGGAGTTACTTATGTCCCTAACGAGGACATCGGTCGAGGAAATATTGCTCCCTGCATTAGAGAAGGAAGTCCGTCGGGACCTCCTGCAACAAGCCCAAGAGCATGCCGTTCAAGTCTTTGCTCGAAACTTGCGCAGCCTGCTTCTGCAGCCCCCAGTTCGAGACAGGAAGGTCCTGGCGATCGATCCCAGCAATCGGAATATCACCACAGTGGTCGTGCTCAATGAAGACGGCGCTTATGTTGAAGATGCCGTGATCCATGTCAGCGGGCCGCATCGCAATCTCTTGGAGGCCAAACGGCGGCTGGAGCAACTCATCCGGCGACACCAACTCTCCCTGATTGCCATAGGAAACGGCGGGAATTACCGAGACGTTGAGGCTCTGGTATCTGAACTCATCGCCGACTTGGAACGCGGCGGTGGAAAAAGCCCCATCCCCCCCACCCCAGCCGCTGCCCCTGCTCCGGTCAGCGCTCTGACCCAGCCTGCTGCCGTTCCTCCGCCAGTGGAAACTGTCTCGATCACTGAAGCCGGAACTCCCCTACCGGCACCGGAGGTGAGCCTCACTTCTGAGACGTTGGCTGTCCCTGCACCGTCTCCGCTTCCTTCTACGACTGCCATCCCTACTGTCGCTGTCCCTGCGAGGGAAACGACGTTCACCACCACGGTTACTGGTCTTGTGTCCACCGTCACCATGACGCCTTCCGAAACTGCTGGTGCTGCGAGCAGTGCAGAAGGACCCCCAGCTTCGGGGCCGTCTGCTGCGGTACAGCTCCCTTTGGAAGTGGCTCCCCTCCCAACGCCCTCTTCAGTGGCCATCGAATCTGTAGGACCCGCACCTGCAGAGGCAACAGTTACCACGACCACTACTATTTTGCCCATCAGCACTTCCGAAACGGCTTCAGCACCGGCGTCCCCGATCGATCTGGAAGGGCTGCCGCCGGCTCCCAAGGATTTGGCGTATGCCATTGTGATCGAAGCCGGTATTCGTGACTATGCTCATAGTCCGATTGCTCAGGAAGAATTTCCCACGCTGTCACCTTCTATTCGTGCTGCGATCAGTGTGGGCCGGCGCCTGCTCGATCCACTGGCAGAACTAGTGAAGATCGACCCGCATCACATCGGCGTCGGTCTCTACCAACATGACGTAAAACAGAAATACCTCAAGGAAGCATTGGAAGCCGTCGTGGTATCCAGCGTCAATGCTGTGGGAGTGGACCTCAATCGGGCAGAGTATCCCCTGCTGCGGTATGTCTGTGGTCTTAATCCCACTTTCGCTCGTGAAATCGTCACGCGCCGACGGCAGCACGGTCCCTTCCGGCATCGCCGTCAACTGCTGGAAATCTCCGGCCTGACAGAAAAGCATTACATCCAAGCCGCAGGATTCGTCAAAATCTGTGATGGCGAGGAACCTCTGGATAGTTTGTGGATTCATCCCGAGCAATACGATCTGGCCCGTGCGATTCTCGAAGCTTGCGGGTTGAGTCCCCTGGATTTACGCGATCCTCAGCGCGTATCGGAGTTAGCTTCGCGTCTGGCCAGCTTGTCCCCGGCGGACTTTGCCGCTCGCTTCCACGTGAGTGAAGGTACTGTCCGCGATGTCATGCATGCTCTGTCCCATCCCGGACGGGATCCACGGCTGGATCATCCCCCGCCCCTGTTCAAGCGAGGCATGCTCAAGTTCGAGGATATACGCCCCGGCATGGAATTGAGGGGTACTGTCTTGAATGTGGTGCCATTCGGGGCTTTCATCGACATTGGTTTGCGCGAGAGTGGCTTGGTCCACATCAGCCAGATGGCGAACCGTTACATCCACAGTCCTCATGAACTCGTTGCCGTGGGCGATGCTGTCACGGTTTGGGTGTTGGATGTCAAACCGGAAGTCCGCAAAATTTCGTTGACTATGATCCCGCCGGGGCAAGAGCGGCGCCCACCCAGCCCGGCCGGGGAAAGGCAGTCCTCTGCGCGCGAACGGCGAGAAGGACCGGTTCTGCCTCCGCCGTCTCGCGGTGGCACACCCCGCGGGTCCCGCTCCGAGCGTAGCCGTCGAGGACAAGGCGCCCCGTCCGGCAGCCGATCTGCCTCCGCGGAAGGGGCCACTCGCCCAGGACGCGGCCCACGCCCCACGCCCTCTGCTTCCCAGCAACCGATCTCGTCTGAAGCCCCTCGAACGGGGGAATCTGCCGGAAGCGCTCCTCCTGCTCCTGCTGCCACGGCAGAATCCACTCCTGCACGGGCTTCTCAAACTCCGAGCAGTGCGCCACCTCCGCCGCCAGCCCCTCGACGTACCCCCAGACCCCCCGCTAAACCCAAACCCCTCCCGATACTCCCGCCAGAAAAGCGATCCGGTAAGGCTGCCTTGAACACTTTTGCTGAGCTTGCAGCCTTCTTCAAACAACAGGAGGAAAGCGCGTCTGCTGGAGAAGAAAAGAGTTCTGATGTGGTAACAGCTAGCTCTCCGGCAGGAGAAGCGACAAGTCCGCCCGCATCAAGCCCGGCGGAACATCCGCCGCCGTACCCGACCTGAGCCGCTAGCCGCAGTATTACCCCCCATATGAGGTATCTGCATAAAATACTTGTGAAGGTCAGAAACGCTAGCAGGACTGTCCTGCACCTGCACGTACCTGAATGTCCTGGTATTTGTCTCAAGGTCTTCCCATATGACACCACCGGCGGGCAACTCTTCGCCTCGGCAATCCCCCTCCGCTTCCCCTCCGCCACAGGATAACCAAACACCCTCGCCCAAGCGTGCTCATCCCCTGCTGCCTAGCAGTTGGATTCTACTGGTCGTGCTGGGGGTGATCAGCATTGTCTATCTGACTGCGAGTGGAGGACGTGAGATCACTTACAGCGATTTTCATAAACTCATTGCCGCTGGGGAAGTTCAACGAGTCACATTTATTGGTCAAGATTACTTGGAAGGGGAAGTCCGGGATCCCCACTCCGCCCTAGCGAAACAACTACGCCTGCCCTCGTCGGGGCACTTCAGCGTCAACCTCCCGACGACTCTCGACCAAACGGCCCTTGTCCGTGAATGGGAAGAAAAGGACCGCCAATATCGGGAGATGCTCCAGAAGACCGCCCCAGAACGCGTGCCCGAACCTTTGGTCATCAGTAAACGGGGGGATCTGTCTTGGCTCGGACCCTTCCTGCTGAATCTCCTGTTGATCGGTCTCGTGGTCGGCATATTCCTGTTCGTCTTCGTGCCGCGCTTGCGTGATCCGCTGAGCGGGGGTTTCCTTACGAGTTACACGCGCAGTCCCGCCAAGCGATATGAAAAGGGGAAGGATCGTGTCTCCTTCGACGATGTAGCCGGAATGGAAAATGCGAAACGTGAGCTTTGGGAAATCGTGGAATATTTGCGGGACCCAGGCAAATTCGCACGCTTAGGAGCACGTGTGCCTAAGGGGGTTCTGCTTTTCGGTCCGCCGGGTACTGGGAAGACCCTGCTTGCTAAGGCCGTTGCGGGAGAGGCCAATGTGCCCTTCTTTTCCATTAGCGGGAGTGAATTCATTCAGATGTTTGTCGGCGTGGGAGCTAGCCGGGTCCGGGATATGTTCCGGGTCGCCAAGGAAAACGCCCCCTGTGTTGTCTTTATCGATGAGATCGACGCCGTGGGCCGCATGCGCGGCACGGGTTACGGCGGAGGTTCCGATGAACGGGAACAAACTCTCAATCAAATCCTCTCAGAAATGGACGGGTTCCAGCCAAGTGAAACCGTCATTGTCATAGCAGCTACCAATCGCCCCGATGTCCTCGATCCCGCTTTACTACGGCCGGGGCGCTTCGATCGCCACATCACGGTCGATCGGCCCACGTGGAGGGGGCGGCTGGAAATACTCAAAGTCCACACCCGGAACAAACCACTTGCCGATGATGTAGACTTGGAGCGGATCGCGCGGAGCATGGTCGGCATGAGCGGAGCGGAATTGCAAAACCTTTGCAATGAAGCAGCCCTGCATGCGACCCGCCGCGGCAGCCAACGGATTGAACAGATCGATTTTGATCGAGCAGCCGACCGCGTCCGCTTGGGAGTTCCTCGGGACGAAGCCCTCAGCGAGCAGGAACGCCGCCGCACCGCCTATCACGAGGCCGGTCACGCCCTCTGCGCTCTGCTCCAGCCAAAAGCCGACAAAATCGACCGCGTGTCCATCATCCCGCGAGGCCAAGCAGGAGGAGTCACCCTGTTGCAACCCGACGAAGAAAAGATGGACCGCTCCGCCAGCGAATTGATGGCCCGCTTGGTGGTCGCCCTGGGCGGCCGAGCCGCCGACAAGCTCATTTTCGGCGAACCTATGGCGGGCGCCGTCATGGACCTCAAACAGGCCACACGCCTAGCGCGGATCATGGTCACGCAATACGGCATGAGTGCTCGCCTCGGCCCCGTCTATTACCAAATCGGAGAAGAACACGTTTTTCTGGGTAAAGAAATCATCGAGTCGCGCACCTTCAGTGAGGGCACCGCCCGACTCATTGATGAAGAAATCCAACGATTGCTCACCGAAGCCGAAGAGCAAGCCTCCGCCTTGCTCCGTGCCCATCGGGACGCCTTGGAGCGCATCGCCGAAGCTCTGCTCTTGCACGAGGAATTGGATGTCCAAGAAGTCGAACGCCTCGTGGCCGGTGCCTCTGCCCAAGACATTCGGCCTGATAAGACCGAACCTCAAGCGACAACCTCAACCAAACCGCTCTCCACCCCCGCGGAGGCCGTTCCTGTCCCCCCTCCTCCCCCAGGGCTGGCATTTGGAAGCGCCTAATCAACAGCAACCCGCGCTGTTTACGCGGTCTCCTCCCTTCACTTTCTCACTCTCTGGTAGGCTTTTCTTCTGGCGGATCGGCAAGAGAGTCGTAACTGCGGCTATCGGTGTGTTCCTGTCAGTCGTCCCCGCTGTGAGAAGATCTTTGCGGTGTCCGTAAAGGCAACCTGTCATTCACGGCCAGCGGTTCTGAGACTGAGAATAGTTCCCCTCTTCCTCACTCCCACAAGGGTAGCCATTCGACAACATCGTAGCGGGAGTGGGGATTGGTCAGAATATGATGGCAGGCTTTTTGATAGATAGGAATGCAACTCAACAGGGAGGCTACCAGCTCTTCTAACCGCAGCCCCCCGTGTTCGCGGCAAAACAGGATGTCCGTTGCCGGGTAGGGAACCTCGAGGCACAGGCTTCCAGGTACAATTTGCTGGAGGTGAGCAGCCAATTCGCGACCAGCCTGACTGCTAGGAACCACGAGGTACGTCTGCTCTTCGCCATCGCCAGCACCGAGGATGGGGGACGCCAACCGGTGATAGTCCTGGAGCCGTTGGGAGAGTGTCATGGCAGGCGAGGATTCCTGACGAATGACCACCTCCGCAACATCCTGGGTGGGCAGAAGGTTCGCCAAAAAGGCGATCGTCTGATCGATGAGGGGCACAGCCAGAAGGCGGTACAGATCAGCATGAACGCGGCTGATCGAGAGCAGTCCGCCCCGCGGGGCTAAAACCAACTGGCCTAAGGCATGTTCCAAGCGATTCAATTCCGACTCGCTACAATGTGCCAATAAATGCTCAATCGCCTGTTCCCAATGCTTCTCACCTTCGGGGAGCAAAATACGTACCGTAGCTTTCTCGGCGATTGCCTCGGGATTAAAGGGGGTTTTTTCACTGTCGGATCCAGAGGGGACATTACGGGTCCAGCGGGACGCGAGCCGTCCAGGGGTATCCGCCGAGGCTTCCGAACGTGCCTCTCCTTGCAATCGACGCACAATGTCTCGTAAACGCAGGCGGACGACATCGATATCCCGACGCTTCTCTTGCAAACGAACCTGAAGCAGGCGGAAGAAACGAGCCGTCGCCTCCCAAGCGCCTTCTCGGAGGCGTAAGTGGACATATTGCCGGTGTTGTTCCACGAAATGCCGTAGGGCACGGCTTCCACGTCCGCCCAGCAAGCTGAACGTCCCGTTACCCTCTTCACAAGCTTCGTAAGCATCTCGAAGATCGACGAAGGCTTGTCGCAATTGCCGCGACAGTTGATCAAGGTGTTGCTCGGCTAACAAGGCTTGTTTTTCACACCAAGACTCGATCTGGCGAAGCCCGCTTTCGACGGCGGCCAAGCGCCGCCCTGGACGTTCGGCCAGTGCTTCGACCACAGCGGAGACTTCATTGGCCCAGGCTTCGGCTTGTCGACGGGCGGCATCCTCCAGAGTGCGATGCCAACGGTTACGTATAACAGCCGATTCCGGCAGGTGCGAAGAATGCCAACCTACCCATTCCCGTGTTTGTTCCCAGACTTGGCGTGCCCAAGCAGTTCCTTGCCCCGCTTTTGCCGCGGCAGACCATTGCTGGTCCAATTCCTGCAGCCACCGCTTCAGGGATTCGGCTATACCGGCTACTTCTGCCACGGGTGATCGCACTTCCCCCTTCTCTGGTTGTTCGTTTGTGCTCAGGGCTAACCGCTCATCGTTTGTGATCCGTGCCACGGTTTGGGCAATCGCTTCTTCACACTCCGGCTCAGCCTCTTCCACCCAGTGGTACACCAACTGAGCGCACAACCGTTGAGCCGCTGAGCGCAACAACAGTCCGCGGGGATACCAGAGACTATACACTCCGAAGGTCCGAAATGGGGTGCGTCCTGGGGCTGCCGGACGGCTGCGATGAGCGTCTAATGCCGGGCCAAGCAAGGTGGTCAGCTCATTGCTGACATAGGAAGCTAAACGTGACAAGCAGCGGCGAAAAGCTGCACCGCTCCGTTCTTCCATCGCCAGCAGATAGGTGGCTGTGAAGGGTAAGCCACGGCCTTCCACCCGCGGTCCATCAGGCCCACCGTATTGGGCGCTGAAGACTACATCAGGATCGGCATAATGATGGAGTTCGGTCAACCCAGCGACCACATTCGCCAACTCATGATCTGGGGAAGCGGGGTCGGAAGGAGCAGCCAAGTAAACGAAAGCTACGACACGCGCTTGGGATCCTCCCACAACACGTTGCAAAACGCGTTGCACTGAGTATCCCACATCGAGGAGCATTCCGCCGCTTCCCCCGGCCAAGCTCGCAAAAATCAGGACCTGAGGGACAGTATCCCGGACATTGAGACCCGTTTGTGCACTCGTTTGCGCTAGGGATTCCGGATGTGTTGCGATTTGGATTTCCCGCTTGAGTCGAGCCACAAATCGGAGGTAATGGTCGCAAAAAGCTAACCGTCCGAAGGCACGCACGCCCCCTGCTTGCAAGTTCCGTGGAATGCTGTAAAGCTTTTCCCGAGGCAACCAATCCAAAATTTGCTCCAACTGCCGCCGGCGATATTGGGTCACGGGTTGTAAGGGAGCTAACAGGATTTCGTCAGAGTGTAAAGCGGCCTCGGCAGGAGCAGACAAAGCCTTTTGGCTAGCCTCCGGATCACAGTCGAGATAGAGGAACCTTAGCGCCGGAAGCTGTGAGGCATCCCCTAAGCGATCAGTCAGTCGGCGGCGGATTTCCTGTAAAGCACGTCGGCCAAAACTGCCTATGCCGAGCATCAGGCTGGGACGCAGAACACCCGCCTCGACCTGTGGCTCGGTGGCTTCCAACAGACGCTCGTCGCTACGGATGAGACTCAGATGGCGAGCTGCACTGGCAGGGACTACCGACACGGCGGCGTCACTTCGACCTGTAGTACTTCCGATTGGCATTCCAGGGGTGGGAGTGCTGCTGTCCGGAAGTGAGAGCTGGGCAAAAGAGGGAACCGAAAAGTTGCCTAAACTGTAGCTATCCGACGAAGGCGTCGAATACTGCGCTCGTCCAAGGGTCGCCAAGGTCCGGATAAAAGCGGTGCAACTGGGGAAGCGCTGATCCGGGTCTTTGGCCAATGCACGCCCGACGATGTCCCGCTCCGCTTCGGGCAGCATGGACAAATCGGGAGGAGCGGACATGTGTTGCAACGCTAACTGGCGGATATTCTTGCCATCAAACGGCCGACGCCCGGTCAATAACTCTACATACACGATCGCAAGGCTGTACTGGTCCGTGTGCTTGCTGATCTTGTTGGCGAAAGTCTCCGGAGCCGCGTAAAGGGGTGTAACTCCGCCGAGTAACCCGGAGATACTGGATCGTTCGAGGGTTTTAACGAGGCCAAAGTCGGCTACTTTCACCCGGTCGGCCACGAGGAACAAATTGCGGGGTTTGACGTCGAGATGCTGTAAACCATGCTTTTCAATCAGATAGTCCAGCCCTACTGCGGCATCATCCAGATAGGCCAACAGTTTGTCCCGCGGGATACCAGGCAAACCGCGCTGTTGATACTCCAAGAAACACTCATGCAGGTTCTGGTCGGCCAACTCCATGACGATAATCAATTCGCCATCAATTTCCTGAATCTGCTCGATGGAGAGAAGAAAAGGATGGCGGACTTGTTTGACCCGCTCCAAGGCCTTGAGTTCCTGCCGAGCACGGCCATCCTCCACCTCCAAGTCGTTCAGGTTACCGTACACGAACTTAATAGCCTTGAGTATTCCCCCAGGCGCCAAGCATTTCCAGACCTCGCCAAACCCCCCGTTGCCGATGGGTTCGAGGAGGCGATACCCCGGCAGAGGTTCGGTGTCGGGTTCGCGTAGCCAGTTCATGTCAGATTAACCGCTGGGCGAGTCATAAGCCTCCTGCATGGCTGATCCTGAATGTGCTTACTCAAACCTAATGCACAACAACAACAATGTCCAACTTGGCGCCCCCGCGTTTTTTCCAACTGCGGGAAAGTTCGACACCCTACACTTCTCTACAGCAGGAATTCTTCGATTCAGACAAAGTGAGGAGACTTGGCCGCCTGCATTTCGTCCCCCGGCATGAATGATTGCCCCGCGGGAAAAAAGGGCGGACAGAGGCACCACCCCTCCGTTGAATAAGAGAAAGGTGCGAAATCCACGACTATGAGAATCCTTCTGACCAACGATGACGGCATTTACGCCCCCGGCTTGCGTGTCTTGCGGCAGGAGTTGCTCAAATTGGGCACAGTCACTGTCGTCGCCCCCGCCACGGAGCAGAGCGCCGCGGGACATTCCGTCACTCTCCTGAATCCCCTTTTGATCAGCGAAGTTCTCGATGATGACGGCCACACATTCATCGGTTGGGCTGTCGAAGGCCGGCCCGCAGATTGTGTCAAATTGGCCTTGCTGGAACTCCTGCCTGAACGGCCCGATGTGATCATCAGCGGCCTGAATGCGGGAAGTAATGCCGGGATCAATGTGCTCTATTCCGGCACGGTCGCCGCTGCAATCGAGGGAGCGTTCTATGGCCACACAGCTATTGCTGTGTCTCTGGAATACGACAAAAAAATATACGATTTCCCAACTGCAGCTCGATACGCACGGAAAGTGATCGAGCAAATCCTGGCCTGCAACCCCCCTCCAGGCTCGCTGTTCAACGTCAATATACCCGTTCTCGAACGCGGCCCGATCAAAGGGATCAAAGTGCTACCACAAAACATTTCCCCCTACACGGAGAAATTTGACCGCCGTGTCAACCCGCGAGGCCGGACGTACTTTTGGGCCAGTCCGGAGTTCCTTTGCCCCGACCCCCATCCCGGTACCGACGTGGAGGCTCTGGCTGAAGGATACATCACCATCACACCTCTGAAATTTGATTTGACCGATCATACACGCTTGGCGGAACTCCAACGCCGTGAGTGGCACCTTGAGTAGACCTTGGAACAGATTCGAATGTCCCGCCATTTGGTTCCCATACCTTCCTCATTGCGTCAGGTGATGCGCAATCCACGCCGTAATGACCCCACGACGATTTCCGGCGGGAGCTATTGAACTTATTTCCAGTCAGTTCCCCCTGAGCACCCACCGCCTCCAAGCGATCTCAAGAGCTGCTGGAGAAACGTAGCTATACTGCCGCCTTAGAGCTGCGGCGATACCGTAACGTTGGGAATCTCTCAGAAAGATGAGAAAATTCTTCTCCCCTCCCCCTGTTCGGATGAGGTAATCCACTAGACTGGCACTTTGGCAACAGAAAACTGTGATCCGCTCAGCGGGATACTCTCGCAATTCAAGTAGTTCCAGCAGAGGCATCCAGTCTTGGGGCGGTATCTTGCTCTGAATCGTTCGTTGATACCGTTCCACCTCCTCTGGTCCTGAGGAGAAAACGACGATTCCCTCAACCGCCCAAGGAGGCGGCGGCGACTGCGGAAACAGATCCGCCAAGATCACATGCATCAATTCCCGTTTCAGCCGCGATCGACGCCATCCATCGCTGCCCAAATAGAGGTGAATGCGCCGTTCCACGACGTGGCCTTCTGTCAGTTTGACTTGTGCTAGACTCTGGTGTTCAGGTGACAACCCTGTCGCCTGCGTGAATTGGTCTGCTTTGGTATAGACAAAAATCTCACATTTGGGTTGCCAAGGTCCTGCTGCCGGACCGCTCCAACGCTCGAACAATTCCTGCCGATACTGTTCGGCATCGTGCCCTATCTCTTCCAATTGACTTGGTCGGAGAGGACCAATGACACGAAAACATGCGGTTTCTGCAGGGCGAACTTCAGCACAAATAGGAGGACTTTGCTGTTGATTGGTCGACGCATTCACATGTTGGGCCTTTTGTTGAGCCACACGCAGTGCCTGTTCAGCATAACGTCTCAATTCGGCATTCTCTGGGAGTAGATCGCGTGCCGCCTGCAAATCAGCGACGGCAGCCTGAATCATAACGGGGTTGACGGCCTTCTGATGTAATCGGTCCAGCGCCCTGTGAATGCGGCAGTAAGCCCAGGCTGTCTTGTGCTCCGGAGAAAGATGCTCCACTTGCACTTGCGCGAATCGTTGGGCCGCTTCCGCGTATTTCTTTTGATGGAAGAGGAGAATCGCTTCGCTCAAGGCGGTTTCCTTTTGACTCCTGCCTCCAGGAAGGTTTAGTCCCGTGGCTTCTGAGGTGGCTGAGGAGGAGGGTACATTCGGCACAGGCGGTACTTCCGACTTTCCCGCGCTGCTTCCCGCTTCGGCTGAGGGGGCGGCCCTTGGTGCTACGCCAGAACTCGTTTTCGGCGCTACGCTATTTTCTAGCTGTTGTAAGGATGGCGAATGCAGGGGAGATTGTTGTAGCAGATCAATGTAACGCCTGAGCTGGTCTATACGGGGATCGGTTCCGCCTTTCTGTTCCCATAGTTTCAATTCCGCCTGATACGCTTGGCGCAACAATTCCAAATAGCCCGGCTGACCTTCGGCCAGTTGGAGTACGGACTCCAGTGCTTTGACGGCCTCCACCGGTTGTTGCTGTTCCAGGAAATGCCGAGCCACTGCCATCGCCCGTTGCACAGCGAAAGTCTGCTCCAATCCTGGGGATTGCGGGGAGGTTGCGGAAGGTATGGGCGGCAGTTGGGACGATACTTGGGCATATACTCTCGCCGTAAGACCAACGGTGATGGATCCCCCGAACAAGCTAGTTATTAGAATCGCAGAGCGTAGCATGTGATGATTTCCTCACCGATAGGCAGGAATACTGTCTTGCGAGGTCCAGCCCTTCTCTGAGCCAGTCGAAAAGACCTAACGTCCCAGAGGGAAGCGAGCCACGGACCCAGTCAGTCTTGTATACTTTCCGCAGATGTTGCGCCGCAAGGCGAAGTGTTCAGGGAGTCACCGCACGTCGAAGCCATTCGTCTAGGGTGATGCGTAATTCTCGATTGTCCGTAACGTGAATCACCGCGGCCTCGGCTTTCCGACGGAGTTGCTCTTCAAAGTCCGGCTTCAGTCGGCGGACCACTTCCCGAATGCCATCACCGACGACTCGGGCAGCCTTGCCATCGAGTCCGAGGATGTGATCGACCACGATGTCACCATAATCGAGGCGAGCGTCGAGGATACGGACTTTGAGAACATACATCGGCAAAAAAGCCCCGATCGGTTGTTCGCGCCGACTGGTGACCTCCGCTCGAAGAGTCAAGCCGACTTTGCAATGAGCGCGGGTGTCACAGGCGTACAGGCGCAGGCCATTGTGCCATTGCTGCTGTTCTAATTGCACGTCCACCCGTTCCGCCACGGTCAGTACTACGCCGCGCAAGCATCCTCGGCGAGGAAAGTCGATATTCTGGATACCCACATGCAACTGGTCTTTTTGCGGGACCCGCAAAGTCAATCGTCGCCAGAGACCATCGTTTCGCATCTCCTGGTAGGGTTCGCTGATGATACGCCAATCGCGGATTCGCCGGCGGGTTCCGCTCACCTCACGCTGCTGTCCCCAATTCTCACTAGCTTGTGCTAAGGGGTCCGGCAAATGCCGACGCAATAGGTCAGTCAAGATGCGTGTCAAGGCGATCGCTTCTGACGCGTATGGCACAGGGGAAGCTGACAAACTCGGCGTCAGCGGCCAACACGCTAGCACCGCCGCCAGAGAGAATCCCAATGCCACGCGTCCAAAGCGACTGAAACGGCTTGGCTTCATGGGAGTGTACCGCGAATTTGCGCCGCCCTGGGATTTCATCGTCATCCTTGTGGTACGCCCCACCCCGTGGGATGCGGCTACCTCCGAGTTATTTATCTACCATTATACTTGGGGCAAAATCCTGTTACCATTTACTTCGCTTCGGGAGGGTATTCCTTTTATCGCGGGAGGCTTTTTATGGTCCAATTTTCAAAAAAAGCGTGACAAACCTGCCGCGATATGCCACAATGAAAGGTGCCCACCAAATGTAAGTTCGTGCGATTCATGTTTTCCGTGTTCCGTGACAGGGTTGAGAAGGGGACTTGAAATGACAGAAACACCCAATCGCCGTGAGTTCCTCAATGTCGCAGTGGCTAGCGGGCTAGCTGTTTCCAGCATGCCCCACCTTTACGCTGCTGGAAGTGATACGCTCCGGGTTGGTTTGGTTGGCTGTGGCGGCCGGGGAACAGGCGCAGCCCGCGAGGCTCTGCGTGCGGACCCCAACGTCAAGCTTGTGGCTATGTGTGATGCCTTCATGGACCGCCTGCAAATCAGTCTCAATAACCTGCTCAAGGTACCGGACATTGCCTCGAAGATCGATGTGCCACCCGAACGATGCTTTGACGGCTTCGATGGATACAAGAAACTACTTGAATGTGTGGATGTCGTTCTCTTGTGTACTCCTCCGGGATTCCGTCCTCTCCATCTGCGAGCCGCGATTGATGCTGGCAAACATGTCTTCTGCGAGAAACCGCTGGCGGTGGATGTACCGGGAGTCCGTTCCGTGATCGAGAGCGCTCAGTTGGCGAAAAAGAAGGGTTTGGCTCTCTGCTCCGGCTTCTGCTTCCGCTATGAACAAGCCAAGCGCGAGACCATCAAACGGCTTCATGACGGTATGATCGGAGACATTCGGGCCTTGCATATTACCTACCTTACTGGCCCGCTCTGGTGGCGTGGTCAGGACCCGAAATGGACCGAGATGGAATACCAAATGCGAAATTGGTACTACTTCACGTGGCTTTCAGGGGATTTTATCGTCGAACAACACTGTCATAACTTTGACAAAGCTAATTGGGTGCTCCAAGGGGCCATCCCGATTTCGGCGATGGGAGTCGGGGGGCGGCAAGTCCGGACGGACCCGAAATATGGGAATATCTATGACCACTTTGCCGTGACTTTGGAGTTTCCCAACGGCGTGAAAATCTTCTCCGCCTGCCGCCAAATGCCCAACTGCCCCTCCGATATCAATGACCACATCATCGGAACGCAAGGACAATGCCATCTCATGCGGCATCGAATTGAACGCTACGATGGTAAGGTTTGGGAATTCAGTGGTGAGTCGAAGAACATGTATCAAGTGGAACACGACGAGTTGTTCGCCAGCATTCGTTCTGGCAAGCCTATTAACGATGGGGAAAGTGCCGCTCACAGCACAGCATTAGCCATCTTCGCCCGCGAAGCCGCCTATACCGGCCAACGCCTGACTTGGAAACAATTCATGGCTTCGCAAACCTCACTCGCCCCGAAAGTGTACGCTTGGGGACCTAATCCGGTGCCGCCGGTTCCCATGCCTGGTGTCTATCGTTTGTCATGATCGCCTCCGTAACGGGGCAATTCCCAAGACCATCCAACGTTTGCTTACCGACCCTGGGGTCGAGGGCCGGTAGTGTGGAAACGGTTGGGAGACTCCAGGGGGGCTTTTCCGATAGATGCATGGGTTTATGGACCAGAGAAGTGGTAAGGGATTGTGCTTGCCGGGAGGTAGCTATCATGGCTCAACCCATTGGCCGCCGGGATTTCTTGTGCCGGGGTGCGGGCATCACCGCGAGTTTCATGGCCCTGTGGAATCCCTGCACCGCTCCGGCTCAGCCACGCAAAGTCAAATTGAAGAAAGCCATCAAATACAGCATGATTCGTTGGCCCAATGCCACGCATCGCGACAAATTGGAATTGGCCAGAAAATGCGGCTTTCAGGGGGTAGAGATCGATAGCCCCGGCACACCTCAACTCGACGAACTCGTCCGGGCTAGCAAGGAAACGGGTATCGCCATCCACGGTGTCATCGACTCGGTACATTGGCATCAACCGCTCTCTGATCCGGACGAGAAAGTCCGTGCCAAAGGCTTAGAAGCTCTACTGACTGCCATTCGGGATGCTCAGGCCGTGGGAGCGGAAACAGTGCTACTCGTCCCCGGTGTCGTCAAGGAGGGAGTCACATACTCCCAATGTTGGGAGCGATCCCAAGCGGAAATCCGTAAAGCGATTCCGCTGGCCGAGAAGTGCGGTGTCAAAATCGCCATCGAAGTCGTCTGGAATAACTTCATCACCAAACCAGAACAACTCATTGAATATGTGGACAGTTTCAAAAGTCCCTGGGTGGGCGCCTACTTCGATTGTTCCAACATGATCCGTTACGGTGTCTCTTCTGCCGAGTGGATCCGCAAGTTGGGCAAGCGCATGCTCAAGTTCGACTTCAAAGGTTTTAGCCTCCAACGCTACAATGCTAAACTCAATCCTTGGGTAGAGATTGGGGAAGGCGATGAGAACTGGCCTGAGATCCTGAATGCTCTGGCCGAGATTGGCTATGAGGGATGGGCAACCGCGGAGGTTCAAGGCGGCGGCGAGGACACGCTCCGCAAAATATCCCGGCAGATGGATAAAGTCCTTGGACTCGCCGAGTAACTCCCTCCCCCTACCCCGGTGCGGGAAGCCGATTTTTCGCCACGTATTCCCCGTAAACAATTATGACGTAACATGACTGGGGAATGACGTAAACAGGCTCAGAGTCCCTGGTCAATGATCGATCCACTGGCAATGTACCCCCCCTTTCCAACATCTCGGCCCCGGCGATTGCGTGCTCATCCTTTGCTGCGTGATTTGGTCCGAGAAACCGAGCTGAACGTTGCCGACCTGATCCTGCCGCTGTTCGTGCGTCCTGGCCGAGGCATCCGCCGGGAAATCTCCTCTATGCCAGGAAACTACCAGCTTAGCGTAGACACCCTGATCGAAGAGGTGGGCGCTGCTCTCTCTTTGGGGTTGCGGTATTTCATCCTCTTTGGCATCCCCGAATCCAAGGACGAGACTGGTTCCAGTGCTCTGCGAGAAGATGGCATCATCCAACAAGCTTTGCGGGAGTTGCGCCACACCTTCGGTCAAGAGATTTTGCTCATGACCGATGAGTGCTTTTGTGAATACACTTCTCATGGGCACTGCGGCATCCTCCACCAACGCCGCGGTAGCTGGGACGTTGACAATGACGCCACGTTAGCCATCTTAGTCGAACAATGTATCAGCCACGCACGTGCTGGTGCCGATATCGTTGCACCCAGCGGTATGATGGATGGAATGGTCGCCGCTATCCGACGGGGATTGGATGAAGCCGGTTTTGCCCATGTAGCCATCCTGAGTTACGCTGTTAAATATGCCAGCGCATTTTATGGACCCTTCCGTGAGGCCGCGGAGAGTCCGCCGCAGTTTGGCGATCGTAGCACCTATCAAATGGACCCTGCCAATCGGAACGAGGCTCTCAAAGAGGCTGCCTTGGACGTGAACGAGGGAGCCGATCTGCTTATGGTCAAACCGGCTTTAGCTTATCTGGACATTATCCGGCAGGTGAAAGACCGTTTTGGTTTACCGGTCGCTGCTTACAATGTGAGTGGTGAATATGCGATGGTCAAAGCCGCAGCGGCCCAAGGTTGGTTGGATGAACGCCGCGTTACGTTGGAAATCCTCACAAGTATCCGCCGAGCTGGCGCCGATATGATCCTGACCTATCATGCCCGTGATGTCGCCAGGTGGTTGAAACAGGGTTAGGGATTGGGATGTCTTTTCCCCCTTTGGGATATCGAACTTCTATTTATGCGTCCGTGTCTCCACGAAATCTAACCACTCTCTCCCCCCTTCTGTCCTATCTCCCTTCGCCGCAAGCGTTCCATCAACTCCAGAAAGTCGGCGGGAGGCGGGGCTTCCCATAGGAGATGCTCCCCGGTGAGGGGGTGTACAAAGCCGAGGGTGCGTGCATGCAACATGGGGCGTGTTGCACCGCTGTCATCGGGATAGGGTTTGCCATGAAGCGGACGATCGTAGATCCGCTCCCCGCATAACGGAGAACCGGCTTCCCCCAAGTGGATGCGCACTTGGTGTGTCCTCCCGGTCTCCAAGCGGCACTCGACCAAGGCAAACGTGCCGAGTTTCTCAATAACCCGTACATACGTGACAGCGTGTTTCGCACCGGCCACCTCCGCAGAAGCGCTCCCCCTTCTCCCGTCTCCCCGATCGCGGACCAGCCACGATTCAAGTTTCCCCTCCGGGGGTACGCCACGGGTGATCGCCCAATAACGCCGATCGATGCGATGGTGCCGAAGTTGCTCCGCTAACGCCTGGGCAGCTTGGGGTGTTCGGGCAAAGACCACCAATCCCGAAGTATCTCGATCCAAGCGGTGAACGGCGTAAACCTTGCACCGGGGAGAACCGAGCAGGCTTGGAAGATAATCCGCTAACGTTTTGGGTAGGTAACGTCGTCCCCGCTCGCCGAATTCAGCCTCTTCATAGGCATGCCTCATAGTCGTCAAACCCGCTGGCTTGTGAACAACGACTATGGCAGCATCCGCATAAACAATGTCGATCAGCGGCCTGGGATCATAACGGGCTTGTTTCTCCTCCGCATTTGCCGTCGGAAGGGAAGATGGAGTTGGGGGTATTTGCACTTGGTTCCGCTCAGCCTCCTCACGATTCAGCATCCGATCGCGAGCGGAAGTCTTCTCCAGTGTCTTCGGAAAGTCATGGGGCACATTCCGAAGTTCCGCAGTCTTCCTTACGGGCAGAGAGGAGGAAGGTTCACGCTTCGGCGGATTGGATGAACGGCGCGAAAAGCGGCTCGGTCGCCGAGAAGATGGGGATGAGTCGTCAGGGCGTGGACGGTTTTCGCTTGTTATCCCATGGACCACGGTGTCGGCAATGCGGATCTCTTGGCCTTTCTTCAGGCGGCGAGCAACGTTCGTTTCAATCTGCTGTCCGACGCGAACATGACGCCGTTCGATCAAGCGTTTGACACGGGACCAACTCCAGCCGAGGCGAACTTTGAGCACGGCTGCCAAGGTTTTTCCGGTTTCCCCTCGTTCCACTACAATGATCACCGATATATCCCCTATCTTTGTTTCAGCCAACAATCCTTACCCTGTCCTATGGCAAGTGTGGGGAGCAACACGTTGTTTCGACTCCCAATCCCCCATTATCTGCTGTTACCATAGCGAACGTCCGGAGGAAAACGACAATGCTCTGCCGCGTTTTATCTCTGAAGGTACAATCTCACCGGCGCCAAGAGTTGATCGACATCACCGAAGAGGTTCGCTCCGTGATCAGGACATCCTCATTCCAACACGGCTTATGTACGGTATACTGCCCTCACACAACGGCGGCAGTGACTGTGCAGGAGCATGCTGACCCGGATGTAGCCCATGATATTCTGCTTTGGCTCAATAGCATAGTTCCTAAACATATGGAGGGCTTCCGGCACAGTGAAGGTAATAGTGACGCCCACATCAAAAGCACGTTGGTTGGCACCTCGTTGACTCTGATTGTACAAAATGGTGAAATCTTACTTGGAACCTGGCAAGGCATTTTCTTCTGTGAATTCGACGGCCCGCGCCAGCGTACGGTCAAGATACAACTGCTGGGAGAATAAATAATCTGACAGTAAGACTTGTTATTGTATGTAATATCTTCTTCACATAGCCTTAAACGTGAGATTACATCATGACTATGCCTAGTATGGTCAATGGTGAGGTGCTGCAAGCCGCACGGGGAATGAGCGCGGCCATGCTTGGCACTTGGGTAACTTTGGGGCTAGCCTTGTGGTTGTTTGGCTGGCGATGGCATCGCTTCTGGATCACCTGCGTAGCGGCGTTCGTAGCGGCAGCTATCACCTGGCACTGGGGTAGCCACTGGACTCGGACTCCTCCCGTGATATCTGCCATAGTTATTGGCTTGGCCACCGCGATGATCGCCGTGGAGCTAGCCCGCCTCGTCGTGTTTGGATTCGGCGGCATCACTCTGCTGTATCTAGCCAACCAACTCTTATCTGACTTCCGGGATATCTGGCTCGCCTTCCCTTTGGGAGGCCTGGTTGCTGTACTCCTGTTTCGCATCGGCTGGATTCTCGCAACAACTCTCCTCGGCACTTGGATAACCATCCATGCCCTTTTGCTATTGATCGAATCTGTCTCTCCATTCGATTCTGTACAATGGTTTGACAACAATGCTATGGCTATTCATATTGGAATAATTATTTGGATTGTTATTGGTATAATTTGTCAATTATTAATTGATTCCAAAAGTAATAAATCAAAGTTGACAGAGACTCCTGAAACTACACATGTTTCCGTACTTATACCAGTTGAAAATCAACATGCTGATTCATGGTGGAAGCGCTGGTTTTCCAAACGACAGGCTGTACTCAAGGTGTGAATCGTTGTAGTGCTGAGGGAAAGTGTTTATCTCGCTTGAGATGATTCACTTGGGGTCCTCGCTCTCGGATGGCGGCAGATCCAGTGGTAAACCCCGTCCGATGCCGTAGTAGGTGAAGCCCCAATTGGCCATCTGCCGCGGCTCATATATGTTCCGGCCATCGAAAATGACGTGTCCTTTCATCAACTGACGGATCAGGGCAAAATCGGGATGGCGAAATTCCGCCCACTCGGTGACAATGACTAACGCATCGGCTCCTTGGACCGCATCATAGGGATTCCGAGCGTAATATAACCGATCGCCATACAAGGCCCGGACGTTATGCATGGCTTCGGGATCGTGGACGCGCAGATGAACCTGCTCCCGGAGCAAGGCCTCGATTAGAACCAGTGAGGGAGCTTCACGGATGTCATCTGTTCGCGGTTTGAAGGACAGACCCCAAATAGCAATTGTCAAGCCCGCTAATTGTCCCCGGTAGTGGGCCGAGATTTTACGGAATAATATCTGTTTTTGAGCATGATTGACAGCATCGACAGCCTCCATCAAACGCATGGGGCAACCGACCTGACGGCCCATAGCGATCACCGCGCCCACATCCTTTGGAAAGCACGATCCTCCATAGCCAGGGCCTGGGAAGAGAAATTGGAATCCGATCCGCTGATCGTGTCCAATGCCCCGGCGGACATCGTGAATATCGGCTCCCAAGCGATCGCACAAATTGGCCATTTCATTGATAAAGCTGATTTTGGTTGCTAACATGGCGTTGGCCGCATACTTGGTCATCTCCGCCGATTCCGGAGACATCACCAGAAAAGGGCGATCGGTGCGCAGGAATGGGGCATACAACTCCCGAAGTACCTCCGCCACTTCGGGCCGGCGTACCCCCACCACCACACGATCAGGTTTCATGAAATCTTCGATCGCTGCTCCTTCTTTCAGAAACTCCGGGTTGCTAGCAACTTCCAGCAGATGGGCACAGCCCAGCTCCTGCAAGCGTGCGCTGATGCGAGCATTTGTCCCCACGGGCACCGTGCTTTTGATCACGAGAATTCGGGGGCTTGTTGGGGGAGGTGAAACACCTCGCAGAGCTTGGGCTACGGCGTCAACAACGCTGAAAACTGCCGAAAGGTCCGCTGCTCCTTCTGGTGTCGGCGGTGTCCCGACAGCAACAAAGATCAGTTGAGCTTCCTGAACGGCGGCACTAAGATCCGTGGTGAAATGCAACCTGCCTTCCCGCTGGTTTCTCTGGACCAATTCCAACAATCCCGGCTCATAGATCGGCAGCCGGCCTTCTTGGAGAATAGCGATCTTCTGGACGTTGTTATCCACACAGACGACATCGTTACCGCTTTCAGCTAAGCACGTCCCTGTCACCAGACCCACATACCCTGTCCCGATGACGGCAATCCTCATGGCACTTCCTCGTTCCGATTCCCTAAGGCGTCAAAGTCCAGGGCCAGCAACTGTTCTCCGGCTCTGCAGGGACAACAAACGTATCCGCGGGATGAAGAACGCAGGGCATGATATGGCAGCACTAATTCCAATAGCAAGACCGGTTGAAGGGCACAAGGACAGCCGAACGTCCTCACTCTCCTCGGATATATTCGGCAACCTCGGCTGAGTTGCCTGCATTTCCCCGGTTCATGACACCACTGAGTTTACCGGCGAACGCACAAATGACTGGTGGACGCCTATGGCCGTGCTAACTCAAATAAATCCGTCGTTCGGCACCAGTAGTTGCCGCCCATACGTCCCACGGTTTGCAACCGCCGGGGATCAATACCGCCCCGTCCATCGAGAATGGCCTCCGCAATGTGGATCATGACCACTTCTGCAATAACAAGATTGGGCGCGATGGCCCCGTTCCCAAAGGGAAGAATCTGTCGCACGATGCACTCAAGAGCTGCGGGTGATTCCACCAAGCGAGGGGGGCGAACTTTGATGCTCGGCACTGTGGATAGCCCCACCAAGGCCAGTTCGCTTTCCTCTGGAGGAAGTTCTTTCGAGGACAAATTCACCTGTTCTGCCAAAGACGCCGTAGCAGCATGGATCACACATTCGCCAATTTGCTCCAGGTTCCGCAAGGTGTCTTTCTTACTCCCATCTCGGCGCAAAGTCGGGGAAAAAACGACGATGGGAGGATTGGCGCCAAAGAGATTGAAAAAACTGAACGGAGCCAGATTGACGATGCCGTTCGTTGATAGCGTGGTCACCCAGGCGATGGGTCGTGGGGTTACGATGCCGACGAGGTAATGGTACACTTCCAGCACCGACGACTGGCTGGGATCGATGTGCATAGTCTCTGGCTCCTGGAAAACGGCAGCAGCAGTATCTTTCCTATCCCTTGACAGGAATTATAGAGGGAAACCTGATGATACCGCATGAACCGTTGCTTTGACGAAGTTTGGCCTACGAAAGAACATAGAAGAGTGGGCATTCGAGATTCCCGGATCGATCCCCCATAACCGCGGCTGCGAGCCACAAATAACACTTTCGCTGAGTTTGGTAAGTCCAGCCCCTCTAGATGGCTCTCAATGACCCTAGCAAGAAACGAAACCGCTTCTTAGGCTTTGCAGTGAATAGGACCACGCATGGATCAGAAACAAATCTTACGTAGACAGGACAATCCAAACTTTCGCATTCTCCTTTTGGCCAGACAATAATTGAAAAAAATTCCGGACGAGGAGCTTGCGTAGCATTGCATCCACAAATATGGTGAGATTGCGGTTTCGAGCGGGAAGGAACTGACCCGCACCCCACCAGTTGGTGAGACAGGTGTGCTATGTTATAGAGTGTCGTATTGGGGTTCAGAGTCAAGCGAGCCGTTCATGCTCTCGACATCACAAAGTTTGCTGCAACGGGCCTGTGGTGAGGAACCTCGCGCGTGGGAGCGGTTGTGCACTCTGTACGGTCCGATGGTATATGCTTGGTGCCGCCGTGCAGGACTGCAAGATTGTGATGCGGCTGATGTCGTCCAGGAGGTATTTCGTGCCGTCTTCCAACATTTGAAGGATTTCCAGGCTCGTGGCGGCGTCTTTCATGCTTGGTTGGGCAAAATAACGGCCAATCAGGTACGCCAGTATTTCCGGCAGCAGCGTCGGCTGCGTTTGGCATGCTTGGGTCAGCAGGCGGTCGAAGTGGCAGACCCCGCTCCCTCACCCGAATGGGAAAGCGAATGGGAACACCCATCCTGTCGGCAGCAGGTCATTCAACGTGCCTTAGAATTAATCCGAACCGAATTCACCTCCACCACCTGGGAGTGCTTCGTGCGCACCACGTTACAGGGTCAATCTAGCGTGGATGTGGCGGCCTACTTGGGAATGAATCCGAATGCCGTCCGCCAAGCTCGCTACCGCGTGCTCCACCGCTTGCGCCAGGAGTTGGAAGGACTGCTCTGAGTACAAATGCCCGCTCGCTTTCGCCTGCCAGGCGCATCCCGTTGTCCATTGACATGATCAGGGGCCTGTCCCTAAGCGAGGGGTGGCCGGCTTCGTGACTCCGCAACTTCCTCCCGCCATCAACCGACAGCCCTTCCTGAACCCGTCGCAGGTACCAACGACCCAATAGCTTACATCGCAAACCATAATCGACACATCACTTTGCCATCAGGTCCAAAACTGCCCATAAGGGGATCGCGTAACGCCGAAGCATTAATCACTATGAACGGGATGCCATCCCTTCCTCCGCAGTGGAAAGGGGAACGAAGTTTGAGGATGGACCCTCATGAACCTGATGGGAACTCCTGCGAGGCCGGCAATGGCTGACAAAATTATCCAGTCAGAACAAGTAGATTTGTTCGAGCAATTGGCAGTCTTGGACGAAAACCCAGCAGCCGAAGTGCAGGAGACCGTCCGGCAATTGCACTCTGAATTGGCGACCCTCGCGCGTCAATTGTCCGAGTCGGCACCTCACGATCCCTGCATGCAGGAATCGGCATGTCAGCAAGCCCTGGCGCAAATCAAGGCTTTGATCCACAACACGGTCATGAGCACGGCATCGCTGGCTGCTTCAGAAGACGGTTCCGAAGAAGACGAACCGGATCAAGTCCCGGAATCACTGGAGCATTTCCGAATCCTCAAGTTGCTGGGAAAAGGCGGGATGGGAGCGGTTTATCTGGCGGAAGACACGCGCTTGGGGCGTCAGGTCGCCATCAAGACGCTGCGCCGCGGTCTGGCCAAGAAAAAAGCTGCAAGAGAACGATTCTTTCGAGAAGCCCGTTTAGCTGCCACTATCGAACACGATCATGTTGTTCCCATTTACTACGTTGGGGAAGCGCACGGCATTCCCTTTCTCGCTATGCCCTACTTGAAAGGGAAGAGTTTGGAGGAATTACTGCGCAATCACCACAGGTTGCCGCTGCGGCATGTGTTGCATTTGGGATTGCAGATCGCCTCCGGCTTAGCGATTGCACACGAAAAGGGACTGATTCATCGCGACATCAAGCCGAGCAATCTCTGGGTGGAGCCCGTCGGTGGCGGCCGCATCAAAATCCTGGATTTCGGACTTGCCCGCTCTAATGAAGATGACATGACACTGACAAAATCCGGTGTGATCCTCGGAACGCCCGCTTTCATGGCTCCGGAGCAGGCCAAGGGGGAAAAAGTCGATGCCCGCGCCGATTTGTACAGCCTGGGTGTGATACTTTACCGAATGGCCACAGGTCAATTACCTATATCCGGAACTGACACCTACAGCATGCTCGTCGCGTTAGCTACAGAGCAACCTCGCCCTATAGTAGAATTGGCACCCGAGTTGCCCCCAAGTCTTGCAGATCTCATCATGCGTCTTCTAGCGAAGGAGCGGAACTTGCGTCCCGCTTCTGCGCGAGAAGTCGTCCGGGAATTGAAGACCATCCAGGAGACCTATAAGTCCACAGGACACCCCCCTTCTCCACAGACCGCGATGCCAGTGGGTCAATTAGTTCTGCCACTAGCTCAGCCGATTTCCTCTCTGGCGCGAGAATCGGAAGCGGAGAACAACCCGTGGACAAGTCTAGCAAGCTCCGAGGATACCCCCTCCCCTACGACCCCGCTGCGGATCCAACGGCAACCCCGCCGATCGCGGCCATACCTTCCTTTACTTGTGGCTTCGGGAATTGCCGGCCTGGCCATCCTCATTCTTTTGGGAGCTATTACGATTATCATTCGGGACAAAAGTGGGAAGGAAATTGCTCGCTTGGAAATCGAAGAAGGAAGCACCGTCGAAGTCAAGGAAGGGGGAAGAATTGTCAAAGTCTGGCCGCAAACGGATATGAAAGCCCGGAGTGGCACCTCAGGCGCTTCCAAACCACCTGGCTCGATGGGGAATTCAGAGAAAGACCCCGACCGCCGCGCCGCCCTGTGGGTGCTCTCCGTGGGGGGAAGCATCCGTATTCGCCTGGCGGGGCAAAACAATCAGATCATCCCTGTCGCCAACCTTCCCGCGGAACCTTTTGAACTCCATGAAGTGAATCTCTACCACAATCCCCATGTTACCGATTCGGAATTGGCATACCTTGCCGAACTCAAAGGTCTGGTCGTTTTGCACCTGCGCGGAACCAAGATCACCGACGCCGGACTATTCCATCTCCGGAACGTCAAAAGTTTGAAAGACCTGGACTTGGTCGATTGCAAGCACATCACGGATGGAGGACTCGGCCATCTCCATGAACTCACGAATCTTGACAGACTGTGGGTTTATGCCACTCCCATCAGTAATGAGGGGCTGATTCATATCAGGCAACTCAAAAACCTTACATCGCTGAATGTCGGTTACACCAAGGTGACTGAGGAGGGACTGGATCAGATTCTGGAACTGGAGAACCTGACCTTCCTGCACATAGGCGGTTCCAAGATCACAGACGCTGGGGTGGCACGGCTGAAGCAACTCAAGGCACTGAGATATCTGGACATCAACGGGAATCCAATCACCGATGCCGGTTTGGCACACCTCAAGGAGTTGCCACAACTCATGTGGATGAATCTAAGTGCTACCGAGATTACCGATGTGGGTTTGATTCATCTGAAAGAAATGAAGAAATTGACCCGGCTAGAATTCAGGAAAAACAAAGGGTTGACCGACGCTGGACTGATTCATCTCGGTGAAATGAATCAACTCACTGGACTGTTTTTGGAAGAGCTGAACATTACGGATGCCGGTCTGATTTCTCTCAAAGGTTTGAAAAACCTGACTGTTCTAAGCCTGGCGGGTACACCCATCACGGATGCTGGGCTGGCCCATTTGAACTCCGTGAGGAGTCTGGATGATCTGAATCTCAGTAATACCCGCGTCAGCGATCGGAGTCTGGGGTGGATAGGATTACAACCCGGAAGGACGAGAGTCTCTCTAGCCCACACTCGTGTTTCGCGCGAAGGTTACGAATCGCTGAAGCGAACTCATCCGCATTGGGCCAGACGCTTGGAGTGGTCCGAGCGCAATCACGAACTGGCTCAAGTGGTACACCGGCTTGGAGGGCAAGTTTGGATTGCAGCGCGGGAGGAGGAAGAGGCAAAGCTTGTCAAAAACCCCGAAGAGCTGGTACGCGGCTACTTCCAAGTCCGGAGAGTTATTCTGGCTGGTGTCCGAGAACCGTTGGGCAACCTGCCAGCCATGCTTGCTCAGCTCTCTGACCCCGCCTGGGATCGCCTTGAAGTGCTGGAACTGTCAGGTCGGCCGGTTCCCGATCTTGGGTTTCTCCATGGTGTCAAGACCTTGACAGAGCTAAGGTTGGTTGATGCCCAGCTTAATGACCAGACCCTCAGCCGCTTGCCTCCGTTGCCAAAACTCAAAAAACTGGTGCTGGATGGGAACGAAATCGGGGCTGTGGGTGCAGGTCACTTGGCTGCGACCTTCCCGCAACTGGAAGAATTGTCCTTGGCTCGGACCCGTTGCGACGCCCCTTCCATTCTCCAATTGACGGCCTTGAAGGAATTACGGGTGCTCAACTTGGCACATACAGCCATCCAGGACAATGCCTTGAAAGAAATAACTAAGCTATCGCAACTGAAATCGCTCGATCTACGCGGCACTAAAGTCAGCGCCAACGGCGTCGGTGAATTACAAAAGGCTTTGCCACAGTGCCGAATTGTGTGGGATGGAGCCAAATAATGCCACATCTTTTAGTAATTCGCTTCCTATGGTGGACTTTCTATTTTCTAAAGGCAGGATCAGCATGATCCCTTCTTCGCCTCAACAAGCACAAGTGGTGCGCCCGGCTTATTCCCACCCTGCCAGTGGGCCCGTGCGAGTGAAGAACCGATCGATCCGCTTCTGAATCGCGGGATCCTCCTCCAAGGGATCGGGCATGTGAGGTTTGAGCCGAGCATCAATGACCAGCGGGCCACGACAACCCCAATGCTTGTTGTGGATGAAGGCACCCACTCCGTAAATATCACGAGCCGGATCACTTCGGGTGAAGACGACCCATAACCAGTTTTGCAAACTTTGGGCTGCAAAATCAGCGTCGTCCACGACCGTGATCAAAGGCCAGCCTTTCCACATTGTTTCATTCGTGCGAAAGGCTTCGTCCCAGCAGGCCAGCAAACGGTCCATATCTGAGTCTTTCGTAGGATGGCTTGGGGAAAGTTGAGAGATTCGTGGGCATGGTGGGCCTTGAATAGCAACGATGCCGGGAAGGACAAGGCGCATCGGACCAAACTCGGAAGGAACGGGCCAATGAGACGGCAAAGAGTGGGCAAGTTCCCGCCGTTTCTTCCCCGCCACGGCGATGACCACTTTACTGCCGACATTCAGCCCGCAGCCGGCGGAATAATCCAGAGTGTCAATTGTTGTTTGCGTGTGGAAATGGAGGTCGCGTTCAGGTCGAACTCGTTCCAACACATGGCGGAAGAAGGCGGGAACGTCATGGACATCGAGTGAAGGGTCATCCTCCTGAGCAGCGATGAGGAGATATTTTGCCAGGGACAGTTGGCCTTGACCGAGGATTGCCGAGGCCTGCGTCAGCAATTCCTGAGGTTGTCGTTCGGGAGCGTAGGGCACGTAACGCTCTGAGCCGATGGCCAGAAGCAAGGGATGAACACCGGCTGCATCCACGGCATGAACGGCACGCACACCGGGGAGCACGGAGGGAATAACCGGTCCGGTCAACTCGTGGATCAATTCCCCAAAGCAGGAGTCCTCTTGGGGGGGCCGACCCACGACTGTGAACGGCCAAATGGCATCAACGCGGTGGTATATAGCTGTCACCGTCATGACGGGAAAGTCATGGCGGAGGCTATAGTAGCCGAGATGGTCGCCAAATGGTCCTTCGGGCTTGGTTCGGCCGGGTTCGACATATCCTGTGATGACGAAATCGGCATCGGCGAAAAGTGGAAGAGGAAAAGGGGAATCGTGTTTGGGGATGGGGCACAGGCGGATGCGCCGGCCTGCCAGTATGCCCGCAAAGGCAATCTCTGGCATTCCTTCCGGCAGAGGCATTACAGCTGCGACGGCCAGCGCTGGCGGACCACCGACACTGATACATACGGGCAACCGCTCTCCGCGACGCAGCGCTGCGGCATGATGCACGCCGATGCCCCGATGAATCTGGTAGTGCAAGCCGCATTCGCGATCGGGCAGATAGTCATTTCCGCCTATTTGTACCCGATACATCCCCAAGTTGGAATGCCGCCAACCCGGATAATCCGGGTGCTCGGTATACACTTGAGGCAAGGTGATGAACGGACCGCCGTCTGCCGGCCAGCATTGCACTTGCGGCAGTTGCGAGAGAATCGTGCGCGCAGCCAGGACCGGACCACGACGCACCCAGCGAGGGCGGAGGCAGTTCAGCCAAAGCGGCAACTTCCAGTAGCGCCAAGGGTACCGCACCAATTCTTGGGGATCCCGCTTCAGGGACACCAGTTGGCGGACTACATCCAGGGTATCGCGGAACAAGTAGCGAATACGTTGAGGTGTGCCGAAAAGATTGGAAACCATCGTAAAGGGGGTGCCTTTGACCCGGCGGAACCACAAAGCAGGTCCCCCTTGACTTTGCACTCGGCGGTGCAAAGCAGCGGCTTCCAGATACGGATCGACTTCCTCCTCGATTCGTACGAGTTGATTCGTCATCTCCAAATCAGCAATACAACTACGCAGATCGGCATATCCCATGGAATAGGAACCGTTCACCCCCAACAAAAATAACGCATTACTCGTCTGGCTCGAATTTTTTTGCCACAGCTCCAAATATCATTTTTCGCCATAATTTTTCGCTGTTGCTGAGGAAAAATTGTCTTGGGTAAGCTGAGCACAACTTGGATATGCCACAAATCTGCGGTAAGGTGTACGGTGTTGGGAGGAACATGCCACGGTGATGACACAGAACTGTCCAGAGCCTCCGACATTCGCCCGCGCCATGAATGCACAACATTTTTCGCGTGGAACCATCTTGGTGTTTGCAGCTCTAGGTTTGTGTGTCTCCTTGTACCTCCTGTTTCCCCATGAATGGATCGGTTGGGCCGGCGCTGGAGGAGTGATATTGATTTCGACCGCTTTGGTGAGGCAGCAACGCCGAGAAGCACACCAAGATGGAGAAGCTGCCACTACACCCCCGCTTTCAGAACATGCGGAGGGTTACCGCTTGCTGGAATCCGCGGTAGTACACGCCCATGATGCCATCGTGATTCTAGAGGCTCATCCCCACAACGGCCAAGGACGGTCCGTCCTATACGTCAATGATGCCTTCTGCCGCCTCAGTGGATACTCCCGGTCTGAAGTTGTTGGACGTTCCCTGTATCTTCTTCGCGGTCCGGATACCGATGCCGCGACATTGGAACAATTGCGTGAAGCACTGGATAACGGCCAGCCCCTGCGTACAGAGTTGATGAACTATCGCAAGGATGGCACACCATATTGGGTGGATCTGAGTCTGGTGCCAGTGTCGGATCGCCGGGGCCGTATCGCTCACTGGGTCATGATTCAGCGGGATATTACCGACCAGCGTCAAGCGGCGGAAGCACTCCGCAAGAGTGAGGAACGCTATCGCCTCCTCTTCGATGGGAATCCCCAACCGATGTGGGTCATTGAGAGCCACACTGGCCGCTTTCTAGCTGTCAACGAAGCGGCTATCCGCGTGTATCAATACAACCGGGAGGAGTTCTCGTGCCTGAAGGCGAGCGATCTCGAAGTGGGGGAACTATCCGTCCCGATTCCACCTTCTACGTCGTCCTCTCGCTTTCGTCGCCATAGGACCCGATTCGGAAAAATCCTCAACGTCGAAATCATATCCCATCCCCTGGTCGTGGATGGCCGTGATGCTGAACTGGTTTTGATTCACGATTGGACCGAACGCCTGCAACTGGAAGAACAACTGCGGCAGGCCCAGAAGATGGAAGCTATCGGGCAGATGGCGGGCGGGGTCGCTCACGACTTCAACAACATTATGACGGGCATTCTGGGAAGTCTGGGTCTCATCCGCTTGCCAGCCGATGATCCCAACAAGGCGTTGCTTCAAGCCGTTGAAAAGGCTGCACTCCGAGCGGCGGATTTGACCAGCAAACTTCTGGCGTTTGCCCGCCGCAATCAATTGGTGCTCGCTCAAGTGCAACCTGCAGACATCGTCACGGAAGTAGTGACACTGCTGCGTCATGCCATCGATCCGCGGATCACCTTTACCGTCTCGGTGACGGAGAACTGCCCGCCGATTTGGGCCGACCCGAATCTTTTGGTTCAAGCTTTGGTCAACCTCTGCCTGAATTCCAGGGATGCCATGCCCAACGGTGGAACTATTACCCTTCGGGCGCACCCCGTGACAATTCATGAAGCGGACCTGTTGGCATATCCGGCGGATGCCAAACCTGGACACTATGTCTGCTTGTGTGTTCAGGATACCGGGACGGGTATTCCGCCCGAACTGCTCGGCCGCATCTTTGAACCCTTCTTCACCACCAAGGAAGTTGGTAAAGGAACAGGTTTGGGGTTGCCGATGGTCTTGGGTATTGTCAAGCAGCATCAAGGCTGGCTCCGCTGCAATTCTACGTGGGGCCAGGGGACCTGTATGGAGTTGTACCTCCCGGTCGAAGGCAGTTTGGCCGCTGGGCCTGTAACTGGACCGCGCTCCGACAACTTTACCACTGTCAAGACGTTGGTCGAGACACCACGGCGAGCGGCTCCAAATGTTTCTGCGACTCGTTCGGCCAATGGCTTCCATTCCCCTCAAGCATCGCGGAGATGCATCCTGTTGGTGGATGATGAAGCCATGATCCGGGACATCGGACGGGCGGCCCTGACCAGCGCCGGTTACGAGGTGTTGCTCGCGGAAGACGGCGCCGAAGCCGTGGAAGTGTTCCAGCGGGAACATGAGCATATCGATTTAGTGATTTTGGATGTCATGATGCCGCGGTTATCAGGACGTGACGCCTTCCGCCAGATGACAGCATTAGTCCCGGACGTTCGCGTGCTCTTCTCGACGGGTTACTCTTCGGAGGAACTGACAGAACTCGATGGAGCTGTCGGACTGCTCACGAAGCCTTACCGACCGCAAGAATTGCTGGCCGCCGTCGAAGCCGCTCTGGCCGTATCCCTGACTTCCCCAGCCGAAAAGGACAACGCGAGTATGAATGAGCAAAACTACATCGTTTCCACTTCCTAAGCCCAGGGTGACACCTCTGTTGCTCTCCGGGATGAGCAGCACCTCCCTCAATATCCCAAGGGAATAGATTGCTTCGTGCATGGAAGCAACCGGAAATCCGAGACCCATCAAACGGTGGCAGACCACAGGCTGCGCAGGCGGCGGATTTGTTCCGGCATAGGCCGCGGCGGCGCTGGGGTTGTTCGACCCCGCTCTCCCTGCACTTGCCACCAGATAAAAACCGGGCCAGGACCCGCAAGCGCTGCCGGTGCTGACTGTTGCCACTGCTCGAGCGTGGCACAGGTGTAAACTCGCGGAATGCCTGCTCCCTGAGCAATGCGAGCGAAGTCCGTCCGCCGGGCGTTCGCTACAGGCTGCCCGCCGGTGACCTCGTACAGTCCGTTATCGACCAGAATGATGCGAAGCGGAACCGAGTACTGAGCCGCCGTCACAAGGCATCCCAAGTTCATCAGCAGTCCGCCGTCCCCTACCAGGACAGCCACTTTCAACTCAGGACGTGCCAAGCACAAACCCAAGGCCAGCGGCACTGCCTCGCCCATACTCGATGGAAGATAATGAAAGTCGCGCGCGGTGTCCGAGAATTCCGGCCACAGGGCCACCGTTCCCATAGTGGTTATCACGACGTGCTCTCCCCTGTTGCAGGCGAGCACTTCCAACGCCTCTTTCGGGTGCATCATCACACGTCCCTCTGATCTTCATGACCCTATTTGCCGGTTTGTTACGTAATGATTGGCTTTCCATCCAGAAACTGCGTCAGAAACGGCCGCAACACCTCTTCCGGAAACAACACCCAGGAATAATCGCGCCGCCGGAAGACTTGCTGGCACCGGTGACATCGTTGTGACATACGGTATTGTTCTTGTAGCTCCTGCAAGGATTCACTCACATAACCTCGCAGGGTTTCGGTCAATGTTCGCAGGGTTTGGAACCAGCGGCGTCGGGCGGCATGCTCCTTCAGAGGCGGCTCCTGCCGAATGTATTCCAGCTTACGCTCTGCTAATTGTCTGGCCTCGGCGGGCGCACCGGCTGGCAGATGGCGTTGCGGATTCCAGTATACATCCCGCCAGAGGTGCCAGAAGACGGCCGGATTTGGATTTTCACCATTGGTCCTCTGTTTTCCACAGCAATATGCTTGGACGTCGGGGGATAAGGGAAGATACAGCGTGCCCGTCACGACCAGGTAATGCGGCGGAGCCAAGCCGAAATAGTCCGCGATCAAAGCATCTGTGATCTGGTCATAGAGCGCACCGCCTAACCCATGAATGAAACAGTGCCCCAAAACCAGTCGGCAGAAGAGAGTCAGTGTCAGCGCTCGAGGCCGTAATTTTTCCAGCGGGCTGTGGCGGGTTGCACGCAAACGTTGCTTGCCGCGTACCTCCCAGAATGGTACCTCATCCGCTTCCAACTCCGGGATCGAACGGACCGGCTGCTGGACAGCTTTCTCGTCGCGAAAACGTTGCAGTGCAGAATTATACACCTTGCGAAACCGGGACAGATCGGCTATCAGATGGCGGGCAAACCGCCGAAATGCTTCCGTCTGTGCTAGCTTGCTGACCGGCAATTCATAGTTTTGACACCCCCATAGCCGCTCCAGATGGCGGCGCAAATGCGTGAGAAGTCCTACCAGTTGAGTCCCGCCTTGGACGGATTGCGGCCAAACCCGCAAGGCCAATGGCTCGAAGTTCCACCCTTCGCTCAACTCCCTCAACCTCTGAGGCACTGCGGTGAAGAGACTGACATCATAAAGCGGCCGGAGTTCATAGGGCGTCATCAAATCGGCACGATCATACGGAATCAGGACGCGAGTAGCCGACTCCTCCTCGGATCGTGGAATCCAAGGGACGGACAGGTAATTTCTCTTCGGCAGATCGTGATCGGCTATCAGATGGAGGGGGACAGCCCCAAACTTCCGCGCGAAGCCTTGGAGAAAAAAATGCTTGAGCCATACACCGGGGTGGTCTAGCTCAGGTTGATGTCCACTGACAGCAATGAGGGAGTCCGCAATTTGGGACACCGCTAAGGGCGGTTCCGTCTTGGAAGCGATTTCCCTCCTGAGAAGCTGTTGGAGATCGAGCAGGGAAAGACCATCGATCGTAACCTGCTTCTGCTGGACAATCGATAAATTGTGCTGAAGGATGCGTGGTATGTCCTGGAAAGGAGGATAGATAAAGTATCCACCGTCAACTTGAGGGGCACGCAGCAATGGCAACATGATCGGCTTCAATCAGACAGCGCTGGGTGTCGTCAAGCCTTCTAGACACGGCAGTGGGTCATGCAGGGCTGATTCGATCACGGCACGATAGTACGCTAAACGCTGTTCCGGGTCATTTAGCGTTCCACCAAAGGCCCGGCTGGGGTCAAGATAGATGCGCGGAACAGCAATTTCCCGGATACGCAATCCCAATCGCGCCGCTTGCACCCAGAGTTGCAGAGGCATACCCCATCCCACCTCCGTAATCCGCAAGCACGCCAGAGCCTCGCACCGATAGGCTTTGAAGCCACAGAATGCATCGGTCAATTGCAAGCCGAAGCGGTGATTCAGCTCCTGGGTGATGATAGCGTTGATGTAACGCCGGTCCGTGGGGGCAGGGGTATTCTGCCGGAAGTCCCGCAAATAGCGGCTGCCTGAGACGATGTCGTATCCAGCTAAGGCTTCCAGTAAGAGGGGAATGCGTGACGGCTCGTGTTGGCCATCACAGTCCATCGTCACGAGAACATCGTAACCTTGCGTCAACGCATAGGTAAAGGCGGAGATCAAAGCGGCACCATAACCCCGATTTTTGGGATGGTCAATCCGATAAATCCCCGCTTCCGCATCGAGCAAGGCCGCAGTGCCATCGGTGGAGCCGTCGTTGACGACGAGTATCTCCGGAGCGTATCGCCGTGCTGCCGCGAGCACCTCGCGTACGGACTTGGCCTCATTGTACACCGGAATCGCGGTCAGCACTCGCATATCCTTCTCCCTGCACCTCTAAGTTCTTGACATCGGTAGAGGCACGGTCCTCCACACTATGATAGTAGGGACTGGAAGGGGTTGCAGTCCGGGGCATCAATGGTCATAAGTACTCTCTCCTAAAGAAAGCAGAAGATCGTAGGTACCGCTCGCGCATTCCTTCTGCTTTTCGCGCTTCCCATCTCACCGGAGAAAGGGTAAGCTGATAGGGAAACAAGCTAGGCAGAGCATCACGGGCCTGATGGACCCCCATTGTTTTCTCATCCATCCACGTCCTCGCGTGAGAGAAAACACCGTGGAGTGCGGAACATGTCCCAAGCTGCAACGAGATTGGCCTCCGAATGGAGTTCCAACGAACTCAAGATGGACGAAACCACTCGGGCGCGAGCAGCCGCTCGGCCAGGCGGCTGGATATGGGGTACGGTCCTTGTCCTGCTGGGAATGGCAGGGTCCGCTTTGGCGGGTCCCCCCGCAGCGGCAGCGGGTGGCCAGGATTTTCCCTATCCAGCCGATGCATTGCTTGTGGTTTCACTCAAGGGAATCAAGGCCATTGAAGATCATATCCAGGAATTGGCAACAGCAGCTTTTCCTAAGCAAGCGGCTCAATGGCGCGACCGGCTCAGGAAAGACTTGGCCGCAGACCTCCTCAAGGACAGGGATACCTCCGCTCTACGCCCCGATGCTCGCTTGTATCTCGTGATCCACGACCTCGGTGAAGAATTCAGCAATCCCGAGTGGAGTCTATTGTTGCCGGTGCAAAGCTACAAAGAGTTTTGCACCTCCTTCCTGACACTAACTGAGCAGCGCACACGAACCCGAGAGGCCCCCGGAGTGGAAGCCATCCGTACAGCAGCCCTGATGGAGGAAGAAACAACGGTGTACTTGGTCGATTTGGGGGAATACGTGGCCATCTGCTCGGAGCTGAAACAGGCGCGTGATTATCGGGGCCAATATACGCGAGGATCGACACGAGCCTTGGGTCCCACGTTGACAGAGACGTATCTCAGAGCGGACGTGGCCGTGTACGTCAATGTGGAAAGTCTAGTTCAGCGTTACGCCAACGAACTGCGGGCGATGAAAGCGCTGTTTGATTTTGTGTTGCAACAAGCGGAACAGGAAATACCCGGTTTGGACCGAGCCCAAAAGGAAATGTTGAAAAAAGTCATTCCGGCATTGTTTCAGGCCATAGACGATAGCCGTGCGGTGGTGTTGGGATTGGAATGGGGTGCCAAAGGGATCCAGGGCAATCTGCACATCCGATTCGGTGAGAACACAGCCAGCAGTCGGGTGTTGGTACGCGAGAAAGGCTTAACACCGTCCGAGTGGGCCCATTTGCCCGCAGGTATGCAATGGTACTTTGCCCAATCAGCCCAAGGCCAAATCGGTAAGTTCCTCGTTCAAACTAGGCAAGACTTCCGAGCCGCGGATAACGATCCTCAGGGCCAAAGGTTGGTCCAGTTGCACCTCAACGATCTCCAGTCTTCCGATCTCCAAGTACTGCGCGAGGCCGTAAACTGGCCTGGCTATAGTATCTCCGTGGCTCGATACCGCGATCCTGAGAAAGCCCTGCGTGCTTACGTGAAACTTCACAAAGTCCTGGGCGCCGGCGGTTACGCCCATGGCGGGCGACTCAGGAATGCACCCGGTGTCCGGGAAGGTGCGGAGCAACACCGCAGGTTCACCTTCACCGAGATACGCCTCCACTTTGATTGGGATGAGATGCTCGGGGAATTTCCGGAAGCACAACGCGATGCTGCAAGGGATGTTCTGAAACGCATCCTTCCGGAACGTATCAACTCATGGGTAGGTCTCGTCGAGACGAATCAGCATAAGGAACTCGTGGAATTGTGGGCCAGTAATTGGGATGAAGCGCGGAAACTTTTGGACCGCTACCTCGATGGAAAGGAGAGTTTAGTCAGCCGGCCTGAATTCGCTGTCTTGCGCGATCGCTTGGCCGACAGCAGCAGTATGAACATCTTCGATCTGAATGCTATAACCCCCGTGGTCCTGGATTTTCTCGAACTGTTCCGACTGGAACAGGACCTGTTGCCGCTGCCGCGCAAGCCTAAGCGCATGGACACCAATACCCCAGCCTTTGCCCTCCTGAACTATCGGTGCCAAGAGGAAGTCTTTACTCTACAACTTTACTGCACTCCGGAGGCCGTTGCGATCCTCGCTCAATTTGTCGAATCTCTCTTGAAAAATGCCGATTGAACGGGGGAAGTGCGAAGAAGCCCGATTTGTAATCCCCCGCCTTGCCGCGGCTTGTAGAAAGAGTTACGATCCAATGCTAGTGTTACCTAAGCACGCTGACGGGAAGGTCGAGACCAAACACCTCTTTTCCTGCATTGTTATGTTGCAGCGCCATTCTCAGGAGGAACAGCTATGGTAGCCTTTGCACACCTGCGCCTGTCCTTGGCGATGCTGCTTGTGACAGGGGTGGTCCTGTTTGGAGGATGTGGACCCGCACGGCTGAACGTCGACAAGAAGTACACCATGGATGTCGGTGATGCCCGCGCGATCGACTTGGAGGCCCAAGCGAAACCCCAAAAGGTCAACGTGGAGTTCTCCGTTTCGGAGGGAGAAGCACGCGTGCTCGTTTTTCGGGCCGAAGATGCTCAGGGAGATGAAGGAATACTGGAGGCACCCGCCAGCAAAGCCCTCAGCAGCCAGCGTGGTTCGACCGGTAATTTCACTGTGGACCTTCCCCCCAACACGAAAGCCCGTGTCGTCATACGCGATTTGACGAAAAAGGCTGATGTCACGATCAAGGTTACCAATCAACAATAATCCTCGGCGCCGGGGACTGACAATTTTTTGCTCCAGTTATTTCGCTCTTGCGTGGACGAGTGCAACACAGAATTTCTTGCCTTCGCGATGTTGGATGCCCCCGAATCGAGCGGGAAAACCACCTTGCCGCCGCATCACGACGTGCGTGAGGTGATACCACTTTCGAGCCGCCGCTCAAAATCCCGCAAACCTTGCTGATATAGGGGCACCCATTCGGGCCGAGGAGCAATTCTGTCCCGGAAACGGACCATCTGAGCCGCAGCATCCGCAACACTGTATGGTTCCGGGATGCCTTGCTTGTGGCGCAGATACTGCTCCCAACCGGCTAAGGCTGCGACCGCGGCTCCCAAGGCCGAACCCTCATCCGAGACGAGGCGGTCCAAGGTACGGTTGAGCACACTGGCGAGAATTTCGAGCATGAGATCGCTGCGGGCGATCCCTCCGGAGACAGTTAGGCGGTTCAAACGCTGGCCAGCTTCCTCGTGGGCGTTGATCCCCAAGGCGATCAGATAGGCAATGGCCTCGAAGGCCGCCCGGACGCGCCGACCCGTTTCTTTGGGTTCCCCCGGCCACCACTCGACACGTGGGGAAGGAACGCCTAGCGAAGGTTCGGCAAAAACAAAGGGCAGGACACTGACCCCGTGACACAGAGGCGGTTCCTGGCGTGCCGCCTGCTCCAAGGCTGCCCAATCCGGAGCGGAACCGACCACCCGGTCCAGAAAGAGCGCGCCATTGGTGTAACAGCGCATCCACAGGTAGGTGCCCCAATTCAACTTCATGGCGTCTAAGCGATCCGTCCCCGGAAGCTCAGCAGCGGAGGAATTGACAACTGCCGAGTTTCCCAAGATGATGGCCGCTTCACCCGCCGCCACGGCACCTCCCCCCAAAAGACCCGCCGCCTGATCATCCAGGGTGGGGAAGAACATCGGCCGCACTGCTGGGGGCAGACCCGCACTCAGGGCCACAGCCTCGCTCAGGGGACCGATCGGTTCATGCATTGGCATGATACGCGGCAGGCACTGTTGCGCTAGCCTTCGATATTCCGGTCGCGCGAGGGCCTCCAGCATTTCCCATCGCCATTGTTCCGTCCGCAAATCCATGATCCCCGTGGATGCCGCTGAGGAGACACTGATGACGTCAAAGCGGCCCGTCAGGTACCCCGCTGCCAAGGGACCGTGAGGCAATATCCACCGGGTCCGCTGCCAATCTGTCTCGCTAAGTGTCGCTTCATCTTTGACCAGGTGGGAGAGCGAGTAGCGGACCGCCCAAGGACCGCCGGTCAACGCTCGCGCTCGTGCTTGACCCCCCAGACGTTGCAAACCCACGGCATGATACGCCGCCAAAGACGGATCGTTCCAGCAAATGGCCCGACGTACCTGATTCCCCACCGCATCGATCCGCCCCGCTGTATGATGGGTAGCCGATATGCCGCTGATACGCCACCGCTCCAGCATACCACGCTCCCGCAGCTTGGAACTCAGTCCCCGAATAGCAGCATAGGCCTGCCCTTCCAATTGCATCAGATTCAGCTCAGACACTCCTCCTTCGGTCCACAAATCCGTGGGTAGGCGGATGCTCTCGACTGTTTGGCCGGACAGATCGAACACCAAACCTTTGACTCCACCTGTGCTGAAGTCAAACCCGACCACCAAGGTGTCTTCCGGCACACAACGCAATTTCTCTGCCATCGGTCCACTCCCGGTATTCAATCCATCCTCAGTCTCAACACAGTGTAGGATTTGCCAGTCAGAGTGCTATGTCAAGGTGATAATCGAGGGATTGAACCCGATCACGCGGATCGTTCATGGAATACGAAAATCTCTTGTCCTCAGTCACAGGAACGGTGATCCCCAAGCAGAATCGCCTCGTACCGGTTCAGCTCATGAGCCAAGATCTGCCGGTGGTAACGCCCACCCTGGCTCCGAATACAATACCCTAAGATATCATTGACGCCAGCGCTTCGTGTGACATCCGACGCAGGCATTCTCGTGGGATTGCCAATGCTACGCAAACTCATACCCCTCCTCGCATTGCTTCCGACAATCCTGAGCTTGGGACTGATGCGAGCGCAAACAGCCGAAACTTCTCAAGCTCAATCGGGGGAAGCGGGTCAGAGTGTGTATCGTAAGGTGCTCGCCTCCTCCACGTGGATTCATTCCGACCGTGGCAACGGACGTTTGGCGACCGGGAGCGGCTCCCTTATCGATAAGGGGCGCCGTTTGGTCCTGACCAATTACCACGTAGTCGGAAACGTGAAGCACGCCCTCGTTTTCTTCCCAGTTTACGACCGTCAGGGTAAAGCCGTGCCGGAGCGGAGCTTCTACCTCCAGCGTCGCAAACAATTGGCGATTCCGGGTGAAGTCGTCGAAATCGACCAGCAGGCTGATCTCGCCTTGATCCGCTTGGATCGCGTCCCCAGCGGCACCCCAGCCTTGTCCTTGGCGAAGGCAAGTCCCGAACCTGGGCAAAACGTTCACTCCATCGGCAACCCTGGCAAAAGTGATGCGCTGTGGGTGTATACCGCCGGCAAAGTTCGCCAGGTTTACACCAAAAAGTGGAAAGCCAAACTCGATGAGCGCACCATCTTGACCTTCCAAGCCAAGGTGATCGAAACGGATTCGCCCACCAATCCGGGGGACAGCGGCGGGCCGCTGGTCAACGACCTGGGCGAATTGGTCGGAGTAACACAGGGAGGGGCCATTGACGCTCAACTGATTAGCATCTTTGTCGATATCTCCGAAGTGCGACGCTTGCTCTCCCGGCGGTCCGTGCAGGCTCTGCGTGTGGAGGAGGGTCACGCCGTCGGTCCCCCTCCGACACCTGCTCGTTCTGGACCTCTCCCAAGTAAAGATGAAGGCCGCTTCTTCCAACCGGAAACCTGGAAGCAGGTCCAGCAGGTGGCATCGGTCCTTTACTCCCAAAAGAAATTGGATTTGGTCGTGGAGACATACGAACGTTTCCCTGGTCCAGAAGCGGACACCGTCGCAAAACTTCCGCCACCGGAGCGAGACAAAAAAGTGCGGCAATTCGCTCAGCAACGCCTGGAACAGCTCCACCTCCGAGGCCTCTACGTCTTGATCTTACGCCAGCCGACGTATCTGTTGGTGATGCGTCATGGAGATGAAATTCCCTGGCCGGAGAACCTCGCTAGCAAATTGGCCCAACAATTGCTCGCCGATTTTCGCAGGAAAGAGTTTGATGCCGGCATGATATCGTTTTTGCAAGCCCTCCAAAAAGACACAGGACTGAGTCCTCCTGCGAACACGCCGCCGAAAACGCCTCCGAATAACCCAACCCCAGACAACAAACCCGGAAAGTGAACCGACCGCGCTCTTTCAATCTGGTCGAGGGATCACGCAACCTGATTGGAACTTCTGCTGAAAGATCAAACGGGTACTTTTGCAGTGAGCCTCCGGCGATGTCCACAGACACCCAACCTGAATCATGGGTACGCGGTCACGGGATTTTACTCTGTGATGATTTGCTCTTTGCCAGCCGTGTCCTGGCAACAGCCCGCATGCAGGGCTGCTCCCTTCTCTGGGCCCGCGACCCGGCCACCCTTCTAACTTGGGCACGGCAGCGGCCTCCCACCGCCGTCTTACTCGACCTGCATCATTCGCAGTTGGCACTCGCCCAATTGCTCTTGGAACTTTCATCCCTCTGTCCTTCCCCGCCCTATTGCGTGGCCTTTGGTTCTCATGTCGATGGCGAGCGGCTGGAATCTGCTCGCCGGGCGGGCTGCCATCTTGTTTTACCCCGCAGCCGCTTTGTGGCTGCACTCGATCCCCACCTCCAAGAATGGCTTGATCCCACAAATCCGAAATGAGACACTCCCCAAGTACACTTGCCTCTTGAAGCTAGAAAACAACACTCTCGGCTCTGTGTGGCTCATTCCCTTGATAGCCTCCCGTATTCCTCCACAAGTTTGAAACGTGGCGGGGGCTTTCCACTTCCCCCCAGGCTTTTTACAATGTTATTCCCCGCTGAGTTCCCCGATGCAAAGACATGCGGGACGGAGTTGAAGTTGAAATGTCCACCCTTGGGTAAGGAACGAAAACAGCCAACTCCGCGCTACGAGCCCTAAGGGTAAAGATGTTGTGCCGCGAGTAGCAACGATGCGACCGCAGCTACGGAATGATCGGGGAACACGTAGTGTGGGTCCGGAGGGAACTAAGACGGTTTATGACCGCCCCTCAGCCCGTGGAGTGAAAAGCCATGCCTAGTAAGAACAAGACGAATAAGAGCGTCAAAAAGCGATTGAAAGTCACGGCTCACGGCAAGCTCAAGTATGCCAAAACCAATCGGCGGCACCTCAATGCTCATATCCCCTCCAAGCGGATGCGCCGCCTGCGTCGTCCGGGAATCATCGCGGGTCGGCCTTCCGTCCAGAAGAAATACAAAATGGTCCTAGGGGAGTTGTAACAAAACCAAAGGTAGATTTGGCGGTTGTCTCATCAGGGTTCACACCATTTTTGCGGACCCTACGCGGTCAGAACCGCCAGCTCAACACGAGGATAATCACTAACATTGGATCCATTGCGACGGGGGGTTTCCGATGGTACGCGCACGTAGTAAGGCTCCAAAGTCCCGGCGGCGTAAACGCCTGCGGCATCTAACCCAGGGTTATCGACAAGCCCGCCACAATCTCTACAAACAGGCCCATATCACCCTGATTAGGGCGCGGGTCTATGCTTTCCGCGATCGCAAGGTCCGCAAGCGAGAGTTCCGCCGCTTGTGGATTGTCCGTATCAACGCCGCCTGTCGCCAGCGCGGCTTGCGCTACAGCGAGTTCATGCACGGTCTCCAGTTGGCCAATGTCGCTTTGGATCGCAAATCTCTCGCCGATCTGGCGGTCCGTGACCCTGACGTCTTCGACCAATTGGTCCAAATGGCACGGATGCAATTATCGACCACGGCTGCCACTCCATCCTCTTGATGGATGCCGCCTAGGATGGCACTGCCTGCATCGTCTTTCTTTTCCCTTGTGATCTGGAATATCACCGGCACGACTGATCAGGTTTGCTGCCATGACCGCACCCTTGGATGAACTCCGGGAATTGGAAGCCCAAGCATTGCAGGAACTCGCCGAGTGTGCAGAAGAGACAACTTTACGGACTTGGCACACTCGATACCTGGGTGATAAAGGACGGATCAAAAATGCTCTGAGCCGGCTGGGTAGTTTGCCCCGTGATCAGAAGCCAGTCTATGGCGCCGAGGCGAACCGAATCAAAGAGGCGCTGCAAGTGGCTTATGAGCAAGCGGCCGCGCAGATTCGTGAGCATGCTTTGGAACGCGAACTCACCCAACAAGCGCTCGACATTACTCTTCCTGGACGATTGAGACGCCGCGGACGGCTGCATCCCGCGACGCAGATACTCCGCCGGATTTGTGCGATTTTCGCCGGAATGGGCTTTCAGATATTCCGCAGCCGGGAGGTGGAAACGGAAGCCTTCAACTTCGATTACCTGAACATGCCTCCCCATCATCCGGCCCGTGATATGTGGGACACTTTTTTCACCACTATACCCGGAGTACTGCTCCGGACGCATACTAGCCCCGGCCAAATCCATGTGATGCGAGCTGCCGCCGGTCGGCCAATCCGCGCCATCCTACCCGGTATGTGTTACCGTAATGAGGCCATTAGTCCGCGAAGCGAGATCCAATTCTTCCAGGTGGAGGGGTTGGTTGTAGGCGAAGGCGTCACCTTTGCTGATTTGAAAGGGACGATCACCGCCTTTGCCCGCCAACTTTTCGGCCCTCAGCGCCAGGTGCGTATCCGCGGGAGTTACTTCCCATTCACGGAACCCAGTATTGAGGTGGACATCGACTGGCCTGCCGACGATCCTAATCGGGATCGGCTGACAAAAGGGACCGGCTGGCTGGAAATCATGGGAGCAGGCATGGTCCACCCCCGCGTCCTGGAAGCCGGTGGATACGACCCGCGCCGGGTCACAGGCTTCGCTTTTGGTATGGGACCACAGAGAATGTTCATGCTCCAGCACGCTATCGATGACATCCGCCTCTTTTGGCAGAATGATTTGCGCTTCTTGCAGCAATTCTGACCGTAGTCGTTCTCCTAGCCACTGCTGCTACCGACCAACACCGCTATAATCTGAGCGGGAACTTCACCCAACGCTCAGTTTCTGACCCAAGCGGCACAGCCTCCATGAAACGCGAGGCGGAACTACTCTTGGCTGCAATTTGTGCCCATCCGGACGATGACGTGCCGCGGCTCATTTATGCCGACCACTGGGAAGAGAACGGCGAGAGCGCTTACGCGGCCTTCATCCGGCAACAGATTGCTTCGAGCCGACTTCCCCCTTGGCACCGCACGAACATTCTCACCCGATGGCATTTTCACGGGCGGGAACATACTTCCCCATTCCGCCGTCACCTGCCAGACTTGACCGGGACTCCCGCTGTCTGGGGCAAGAATCCCTGGCGACGGGGATTGGCCGGCTGTCTCAGCTTGCCCAGCTTGGCGATGTGGGAAGAAGTCGAAGCTCGGCTCTGGCAACGGGCACCCATCGAGGAACTTCGCTTAGGCGCCGCCTGGACCTACGACCAATTGCGCCGTTGGGCAGCCTCTCCCTTGTTGGCTGGCGTGCGTTCACTCATCCTGGACTGCAACCCCATCGATCCCCTCCGTGCCATTCGCACCACTTCTCAGGCCAACCGACTCCGCTCGCTCCGCTTCCTGCGCTCCAGTGGAGCGGGATTGACTGTGGCCCTCGAAGAGTTTCTGCAATCTCCAATAGGACGCCAGATCACGGAACTGCACTTTCATGTTGGTGATCCGGCCTATGTTCCTTATCTTCTCGACGTCCTAGCTCTAGCTCCCCCTCTTCAAGCACTGACGCTGGATAATGTGGGCCTGCAATTTCACCATCTGCGACAACTCTTGAGTTTGCCTGCCCTGCAGACAGTGGAATCCCTGGACTTGAGCCGGAATCCTCTCGGCAGCGCGGCGATGAGCGTGCTGCTAGCTCATTGGCCTCCCTCATTACAAGTCCTGAAACTGGAACGCATTGCCAGCGGAGTATCACCGATGGAAGGAACCAGGCAGTCGGATGAGATTCCCAATTCCCCTGTCAGCCGACCCCTCGCCTTGCTTGACATCAGCCAGAACACTTTCCTGACGATGGACTTCTTGGCTTTTCTTCAGCATTCACTGCTCGAAAAGCTTCAATCTCTCCGAATGCGTCACTGTTTTCGAGTGCTGGACGCAGTTCCCCTGTGGCGATTTCGATTCTGGGCCCAATTGGTGGAATTGGACCTACGGGACAACGTAGAGGATACCGTATCTCCGCTGTGTCGGCGACAATGTCTACCTCCGGCTTCATTAGCAGCCCTGGTGCTCACAGGAGCGCATCTTTCCGCACGGCGGTGTCGGCAACTCCGGCGTAAGTTCCGTGGCTCACTCATCCTGACATGAGCGGTCTGAATAGACTTGAGGGGGATCGGAGGGCTTGGTGCATGAGTTGCGGATATGATGGATGATACGACGGAGGATTTTTGCCGTGATTTCCGTTGAGGGGAAAGCAGCTATGTTGTACCCATCCGGGCGCTGGGAGGGATTTTGGGAACAGAGGCCATTCGGGCGCCAGCCCATGCAAGAGTTCGAGTTGCATTTTCAAGCGAATGGGGAAGTGGTGGGCCGCGGTTACGACATTGTGGGATTGTTCACCATGCGCGGAGAGTGGGACCCTTCCAGCGGGCAAGTGAAGATTGTCAAACACTATTTGGGCAAACATGATGTTGTTTACCGGGGCCAGCCGGATGGCGAGGGCTGCATCATCGGGACTTGGTGGATTGGCGCAGATTGTAACGGCCCTTTCCTCCTGCGTCCCGTCCTCCGTCGCCCTCCCCAACAGGAGCCAATCCAGGAATGGAAACAGAGCCAGTAACTCTTTTCCTCGGCATTCATGACCGCTGTGGTGCCACGTTGTTCCGAGGCGGGCAACCGCTATTTGCACTACCGAGTCCATCAAGGAGCAGAGGGCACTTGCAAGTGGGCAGGCGGTTGCCCCCGTTCTTACGATCGTAGCTGGCGCCCATTCCAGCCTTCCATTCGGGCTTGCAATCCAGCTTGTTTTTCTAGCGCCCGCGGGTACCGGACAGCCACCGTAATGGGAGGCATTAATCCGGTGCTGGAAGTTGGCGTCGTTCCTTCGGTCGGTTGAGGCCATTGGGAATGCGTCCGCCAGAGAGCTTTGGCGTTTTTGTCTGCAACGGCGTCTCATTGCCATTGTGATCGAAACAACGGATGACCAGAGTGTCCGGCGAGACATGCGGCTGACCCGTGATCTGAATGGCGATCTTAGCACGGTCTTCCAACGCAGAGATCTCCTTGCGCCGCTTGTTGAGCAGATAGTGAGCAACGTCAAGTTGGACGGTCAGTTGCACAGTAGCCACGGCCGGCGCACGGTGGGCCGCCAGTTGTAAGAGCCGCATAGCTTCGATGGCTACAGTTTCCGTCGTTTTCACATAGCCATTGCCGTTACAGTAGGGGCAGTCGGCAAAGAGACTGCGTTTGATGCTGGGGCGAATCCGCTGGCGGGTCATTTCAATGATGCCGAATTGGGAGATGCGGAGGATTTTTGTGCGAGCGCGGTCGCGCTTCAAGGCCTCCCGCAGGGCCTCCTCCACTTTCCGGCGGTGGACTTCATTGCGCATGTCAATGAAGTCGTTGACAATCACCCCTCCTAAATCCCGCAAGCGGAGTTGGCGCGCGATCTCCTTGGCAGCTTGCAAGTTCATCTGGAAGGCGGTCTCTTCCGCATTGTTGTTCTCAGCGCGGAAATTGCCGCTATTAACATCGATGGCTACCAGGGCCTCTGTCTGTTCAATGACAATCGAGCCTCCCAACGGCAGATCGATGCGTTTTTGGTAGATTTTGGCGATTTCTTCTTCGAGGCCGTAGCGGTGGAAGAGTGGCTCCGTGCTGTCATAGTAACGGATACGGTTTGCAAACTTGGGCATAACGATCTGGAGGAACTCGCTGGCATGAGCGAAGGCGTTCGGTTCATCCACCCAGATCGTGTCAATGTCGCTCGTGAAAATGTCACGAATGGTGCGCGTGATCATGTCCGATTCGCGGTAGATTTCTACTGGTGCAGCGACTCGTTTGATGCGCCGGACCACGACTTGCCACAGTCGCAGCAGGTAGATTAGATCGCTGCGCAACTCCGAGATATCGCGATCAACAGCAGCGGTGCGAACGATGAAGCCAACACCCTTAGGTGGATTGAGGGCATGCATCATGTTGCGCAGGCGGCGGCGGGCTTCCGGGTCCTCGATTTTGCGCGACACCCCCACTCGATTCAGACTCGGCATCAACACGAGGTATCGACCGGCAATGCTGATGTAAGTGCTCAAAGTAGGTCCCTTGGTTCCAACGGCCTCCTTGATGACTTGGACGATCACCTCCTGTCCACGTTTGAAAATTTGCTCGATTTTCGGCTTGGGTAGGCCGCGATCTCGGCCGCTGCGCTGCGTTGCCCCTCCGTTACTGCGAGACGAGCGCCGCTCCCCACCCCGCCCTGGTCCACGACCACTCCGCTGACGGTACCCCTCCTCGCTTGCTGGGACGGCGCTGGGAACTTCCTCCCATTGTTCACGCGCCAGTGCCCGTGCCTCTTCTTCCGCTTGTTCCGCCGGCTCTGGTTCGGTGGGCAGCCATTCGGTACCACCTACGGCTTCCTCCGTGACCTCCTCCAATCCTTTCTCAGACTTGTCCGAAGGAACAAAGCGATCGTTGGGAGCTTGGGGGTCGAACCCTTCAATCCCCTCGTAGAAAGGTAGGATATCATCGTCATCTGTTGGAACCGTCCGATGCTCTGCTCCTTCCATGTAACGCGGCTTGTCCTCCTCACTCGCTGAGGGCGGAGCCGGCATATCCTGCGAAGCGGCCGGATCTGAAGCGTCTTTGCTCTTGCGCCGTGTCCGCCGCACCCGTGGTTTTGCGGAGGAGTCTGATGGCGTTTCCTCTGTTCCCCCTGTCGTGGCAGAGGTGGCCGTTTCCGGAGATGTGGCATTGCGGCCGCCCCTTCGACGCTTTGGTTTACCGCTCTCCACCGCGGGCATATCGAGGCCCGTATTAGGGGTATTCGATGCTCCAGAAGCGGTTGGAGAAGGAGCATTTGCAGCCGAAGGAGGAAGCTGTTCCTCCGTAGAGGCCGTCTTTTTTTCCTCGACAATAAACGTCTCTCCGCCCTCCGGCAGCTCCACCTCACCTGGCGGCCTGCGCTCCACACCGGAATCGCTTGGAGCGGCTTCAACAGAAGAATTCTCAGGAGAAACCGAGGGAGCCGTTTCCCCCTCCTCCCAAAGCCCTGCCGAGAACTCTTCCTCTTCGGACAACTCGGCCGACGTAGCGATCATCCCACCTTGAGGCACGGGCGGAGAAGGTACATCGGCGCGAGTGTCGGACGGTTCGCTCGCATCCGAGCCAAGCTCTTCATGCTGGAGAGCTAAGCCTATCGCGGATTGAGGAGGTTCGCTAGGGACCACATCGTCGATGCCGGCAGCGAATTCTTCGTCCTCCAAGTCCGGAGTGTAGCCTTTATCCTCCGGCGGAGATGGGAGGCTGACGTCCTCTGCCGTGGCGGGAGCTGCAGAGGGCGGAACTTGCTCCGAGTTGTCGGGCAGGTCCTCGATGATGCCGGCGGCGAATTCCTCCTCTTCATAGTCTTCTTCGCTGCCCAAGGCAGGGGCAGGAGAAATCTCCGCGGGGGGGATCGAGGATGGGGTTCGTATTGGCGCAGCTTCCCGAGAAGAGAGGCGCGGAGGCATTTCGCGGCCTTCTCGTTCTCCGCGCCCGCGGCGGCTGCCACGCCGGGAGCTGGCACTCGGTTCCTCTTGCTCCATCAGCAAGGCACGCTCGTATTCCTCCCACTGCTCTTTTGTCAGCAGGTGTTTGTAGTATGCGGGATCCACGTCAGAGACATGCAGAAACCCGTTGCGGCCGATGCCGAAGTCCACAAAGGCCGCCTGTATGCTGGGTTCAATGTTGACAATGCGTCCTTTGTAGATGTTCCCTACATAACTTTCTTGACTGGCTCGTTCGATGTACAATTCCTCCAGAATGCCGTCCTCCACGATGGCGATGCGGCATTCTTCGGGTTGCAACACATTGATGAGCATCTCTTTCTTCTTCATGGCACACACTTCATGAGGTTAGAGGTCAAGGAATACAACAGTATCCGGAATACGTGTATTATTCCACCACGGATTCTTCTACTCGCTGTTCGGGCACGCCATAGCGAGACTTGCAGCGTTCCGCTCGGAGCATTGCTGCCAGTGTCTCCGGTTCCAACGGCCGGCACTCCGCAGGCTGATCGGGGGGCTGATCGTCAGCAGACGCGGTTGGGATTTCATCGTGAAGCTCGACGAGGGTGCGTTCCAGAATGGCACCTTGATCAAGCCAATCTGCTAGTTGCAATAAGCGCACGATTTCCTCCGCCCGCACGGTGCCATCTTGAGTGACCCAAACATCCATGTGCAACACAGCGTGACTCCCATCCACAGGACCTGTGTGAGCATCTGCCGGAATCGATGCCCCAGGTGTGAATTGAGACACTGGATCGACACTCAAACGCCGGAGATAGGGGCGAATGTTGAGATACTTCGGCGTAGGGCGTAGCCGCGCCATCCAAATCTGCTGCTGACGGAGTAGTTCATCCAAGAGAATGCCCAGCGATCCGAGACGATCCTTGGGCACAGGAAGACGATACACCACGCGCCGGACCCGTGCGGTCGTCTGTGCAGGAACCGGTCGAGCCGAGAGGAAACGCAGTCCATCCGGGGCTTGCGCATTAAGAGCGATCAAGACCTCCTCCGGTTCTAGCTCCCGGAGGAATTCCATCTCGACGACCTCATTCCAGCCAACAATTCCCAAAGGAAGTGGTAAAGGATAAACGATACGTGGTCCTGGACGGAAACCGGCGGTGGTTTTGATTGGCAGCTCGGCGCGCCGCAGCATGCGCTCCAGGCAGCGCATAAGGTCGTGGTGCGACAGCAGCCGCAGAAAGCCGGTTTTGGCAAAACGGCAACGGATTTTGTCGGCCGGCATCGGCAGCACGGCAGCAGTTCCGCATTGACGGTTGCTGGAGCACGGTACTTGGAGGCAATAATGCTTCCGGGACGGCCGGCTCCACCGGTCAATACAGACTGCTTAGCCCCTCCTGTGCCTCCTCCTCCGGTGAGGTGATCCGAGTTGAACGAAGGCGGCGTGCCGATGGGTGCCCGATCTTAGAAATCAGCATCCTGGCAGATTCAACGCTGAGGCCTCATCGTCTCAACCCGCAAAGAGCCGGACATTCGAGACGAGGCGGGGGTTCTGCAGGCGCGCCGTCGTCTCTGGTTATTCCGCCTCGCCGGGGAGGATACGGCGTAATTGTTCGCGTAAATACCCGTTAATCTGGCGGGCTGTTTCCAATTGCATTGCCACTTGGGCCATCTGTTCGGCTTCATCGGTTCGAAGTTGCCGGATCACCCGTTTGATTTCTGGGATTTTCCGGGGCGTGGCACTCAATTGGCGTAAACCCAAGCCCACCAGCAAGGGGACGTAGAGCGGTTCACCGCTCATTTCCCCACAGACATTCACCTCTATCTCTTTCCGTTTCCCTACCTCAACAACCTGGCGGATCAAGCGCAAAACCGCCGGGTCCGCCGGATTGTAGAGGTTGGCTACCTGCTGATTGTTCCGATCCGCCGCCAGAGTGTACTGCACCAAGTCGTTGGTACCAATCGAGAAGAAATGAACTTCCCGAGCCAACAGGTCAGCCAGTATCGCAGCAGATGGAACCTCAATCATTGTACCAATTGGCAAGTCCGCTTTGAAGGGGACTTGCTCTTCGAGCAGATCCTCCTTGACTTCATTGAGCAGGGTCCGGCATTGACGCAACTCCTCCACCGTGCTGATCATGGGAAACATGATCCGCACATCGCCTAAGGTAGCCGCTCGAAGTATGGCTCGCAATTGCGTTTTGAACAGGTCAAGCCGCTGCAAGCACAGCCGGATGCTGCGCAACCCTAAAAAGGGGTTTTTTTCCTCCGCGACGGAGGAGGATAAGCTCGAAAACTTGTCGGCTCCCAAGTCCAAGGTTCGGATAACGACCGGTTTGTCCGCCCCCAAGGTGAGAATCACCGCCCGATACGCCTCATAGTGCTCCTCTTCTGTGGGATCTGCGGTCTTGTTCAAGTAGAGAAACTCAGTCCGGTACAGTCCAACCCCCTCTGCCCCGCGGTCCAAGCAGTGCTGAGCTTCATGGGCTAATTCGATGTTTCCCAGCAAGCGGATGGGCACACCGTCAAGAGTAACGGCGGGCTTATCTCGTAACAGAAGGTACCGGTCAGCCCGTGAGAGCAGTGCCGCCCGTTTTTCCTCATAATAGGCCAGGGTGGATTCGTCCGGATTGATGATGAGGACTCCCTGGTCGCCATCCACGATAACTGTTTCGCCTCCAGAAACTTGCGTCAGAAACTTGCCGATCCCCACAATCGCAGGGATTTCCAGGGCGCCGGCCAAGATAGCAGTATGGCTGGTATTCCCGCCTTTTTCGGTGGCGAAAGCCAGCACTGTGCGGGGAGTAAAGTCCGCGGTATCCGAAGGCATCAAGTCCGTGGCCAGAACGATCACCGGCTCGCTGAGTTCTTGAAGCGGTTCCGAGTCCTTGCCCAACAAGTGGACGAGGACTTGCTTTTCCAAATCGATGAATTCCGCAGCTCGCCGCAAAACCTCCGCTCGGGCGTGTTCCGGGACTCGTTGGGCTGCATCCTCGAGCTTCTTGACGTAATCCCGGATCAAACGACTGACTGCGTATTCCGCCGAGTAGTTATGTTCCCGGATCAACTGCTCGATTTGGGTTCGGATCGCTGGGTCTGCCAAGGCGGATTCATGGGCGGCAAAGATATTGCCCAGAGCCGGACCATGGAGGGCTGTAATTCTCTGGCGATTGTCGCGGGCATCTGCCACGGCCTGATCCAACGCCTGTCGGAGGCGAGCAATTTCTTGCGGAACCTGTTCGGGAATGACTGTCCGGTGGGTGATACGAATCCCTTCCGTGTCGATCACCAAGGCCGGTCCAATCGCCACACCAGGGGAGACCGGAATACCGTAGTAACGCAGTTCCATTCGCGGCAAGTCCGAGATGAGGGTAAGGTTCTTCAGATGGTGTAATCTTCGCCGTTTGGGGCACCTAAAATCGCGGCCAATTCTTCGAGGGCGCGGTGTGCATCTGGACCTTCCGTTTCTAGGATGACTTCCTGATCCGGGAGGACAACCAACCCCAACAAATCCCAGATATTTTTGCCATCGGCCGCCAATTCTCCATTGTGCACCGTAACACGGCAAGGAAAGCGCCGGGCCGCACGGGAGAAGCGGTCGGCTGCCCGGTGATGCAAACCCAAAGGGTTGGTGATACGCACCACTCGGCGGATCGGTCCCGTGGAAGGATCGGCTGCGGAGGGGGGAACAACCGGCCCGTCCTTCGTCGGAAGGGTATTCGGTGCTCCATTTCCGTTGTTGCTGCCTCCACCGTTCATGTTCCGCTCCGCCGGGAGGCTTTCCCCGCATGCAGGCAGCCTCTCCATCCTCCTATGTTCGCTGGGTCGCTTTTCTGCCTCCCACGGAATGAGGCACTTTCGGCCCAATTGTTCATCACAATCCACTTGGTCGTTGACTCCGATTCTCCTTTCCCTAACTCGTGGTTTCGTCCAACTCCCAGTATGGAAACCAACCATCCATCATTTACCATCCAGGCGCTGTAGATTCCAGGAGATTCCAGATTTCCTCGCGTGTCTTGCAGCCCCGCAGCCGCTTGACAAACTCCGGGTCGCGCATAGTTCTGACTATCGCCTCCAAGGCGCGCAAGTGGTCGCCAGGTCGTTCTTGGGGCGAGACGAGCAGGAAAACCACATACACCGGTTCATTGTCCAGACTCTCAAAGGGCAAACCACCGGGGGACAATCCCAGCGTCCCCACCAATTCGTGAACCGAAGGGTGGCGCGAATGGGGTATAGCTATCCCCTGTCCTATCCCTGTGGTACCCAACTGTTCGCGGCGAATGACAGCCTTGACAATGTCTTCTAGCTCGTCCTTGCGGAAATGGCCCGCAGCGTGCAGAGCCTCGACCATCTCCCGGATCACCCGCGTTTTGACATCTAAAACTTGTTGCGGGTTGCTTGGATCCACCCCGTTGGCTCGTACCGATAGTTCCGGCACTATTGCCTCGCGCACGAGGAAACTCGTCAGTCGCATTGGGATACACTCCTCGTGACGAGTACCGCTGTTGTCATGCCAACCCCCAAGCCGCCCGGCACTCGCTGGCAAGACCATTGCCTGGGGTATCGAATACCACCGCTGTGACTATTTCTGACTTCACTTCCATATCTAACCCATCTGCTGCAAGTTTGCAGCAGGAATCTCCCTCCATTCTGTCCATCTCTCATCATGATGCATTCCTGAATGATACACTTCCCATGCAGTACCCCGGCCTGCGGAGTGCTAACACACTTTTTGTATAGTCGAGGCGGCTGCCCGCTGCAATCTATGTGTACATAAAGTCGCTATCGGGGATTCGAGGGCGAAGAGGAGGCCAGATAAGCTCTGTTTTCCCCGATGTGCACACGCATGCGCTGACCGATGAGCAGACCTGTGGTGTCGCCTTCGATACTGATAAGACACTCGGCAACTCGGCTCTCATTCCACTCGCCCGGCTCAACCGGAGCCGTCCGCTTGCGGGTAATCCATCGAGCCACGCGCAAGACTCGGCCCTTCCAGATCGGGGAATCGACCCGTGCATCGTCTTGAATCCAAGCTGGCATGCCTTCCCGGACGCGCCCGATGAACTCCTGCTCCAACTCCGCCCGGATGATCAGCGGTCCTTCCGGACGGAACAGGAGGGCGGATTGCAGACCACCCGGCGCCACTGTTTCCCCTTTTTGCACCTGAACACGCAAGACTACGCCATCACTGGGCGCCACCAGCACACAATCCCGCACTGCTTTTTCCGCCTGGAGCACAGCAATCTGGGCACTCTGGTAGCGGGTTTCCGCGAGGCGGACCTTCAAGTCCGGATTGATTACCTGCATTTCACGCCAGCGGGATTCCTCTGCCTCCAGGAATTTTTGGCTTTGGCGCACCTCGCTTTCCGCCATCAACAGCTCCACACTTCCAATGATTTGGAGTTTTCCCGCTTTGAGCTTTTCCTCCAGCAATTTGCGGGCAGCCTCATAGCGTTCGCGAGCGGCTGCTACGGCAGTTTGTTGAGCGGCAAGGCGATAAGGCCAGGCTCGGCGATCTTGCTCCGCCGCTTCCTTTTCCAGTTCGGCGGCTGTCCGGGCCGCTTCCGCTTCCCGAACGCGCAGACGGTAAGCTTCATCCTCCAATTGCAACAGAGGCGTTCCCCGCTTGACCTCCTGTCCCTCGGAAACAAAGACTTCCGCGACCCGTCCCGGCAGGGGAACATCCAGAGCGGCCACCGGATGCAAGCCATCGACACGCCCCAAGCAAACCACGGTTAATTCCGGCAACTCCGAAGGCGTTGCAGGAGGGCGACCGTACCTCAGCCACCAACTGAGCGCCAATAGCGGTGCCACCAACATCACAAACAGCAGGAACCATCCCACTCCCGGCCAACGACGCATTCCCTCGTTCATCCCACCGTCTCCTCTTCGCTCTAGTGCCACCTATCCTGCGTAGGCTCTCGGGCGCCTTCTTCCTCATCGCCCCTCCGTTTCTCCTCTGGAGTTTGGTCGGCCTTCCTCTTCCTTGACTTTCTGCATATCGCAGTAGGAGCGGCATTGTTCTCCGCCTCACTGACTCTTGGAGAATAACCCATTTTGTGGATGAACCCCTCACCTTACCTCGGCACGGGCATTCCCGCCATGCCGTTCAAGGGGAGTGGATCATCGCTTGCAGCGGCGTGATTATCGGATGTTGTGGGCCGGGTCCACTCCCTGGAAGGATCGCAGTGCGGCTAGTCCTGCTCCCAAGGCCATGAACAGAGTCACTCCCGCTGCCGTGGCGATGATCCAGGGGTGCCAGCGGACCGAGGTTCCTAGGGCATTGGCTCCCTCGGCCAGCAGCCAAGTGATGGGCGTTGCCAAGAGCAAACCGAAACATCCCACCCAAAAAGATTGGATGACCACGCTCAGTTGCAAGCGCCATTTGGGAATTCCCATCGCCCGTAGGGTGGAGTATTCCCGTTTGCTCGCTGCGGTGGCCGCATAGAGTGTCTGGCTGGTGACGACGGCTCCCACCAACAAACCCAAAAGTGCAGTAAAGCCCACGGCAATTCCGGCTTTCGTCGTAACCAGCCAATGCCAACGGGAACGCAAGGAGAACTCGTCGGCGGTCAAGGCCGTCATTCGCCCCCCGTTTTGCAAGCGCCGCGCCACCTCCGGCGCTGCCGAGGGAGGGTGGACTTTGGCCACCAAATAGGTCGCGTCCCCTTCCTGATAACGCATCAGTTGCCGGGCAGTCTCCAGGGAACAAAACACATACGGGCCACCTAGACTCTTGTATCCCCGAACCAGACCCACCACGCGAATGCGTACGCCGTACACATCCGCCCACTCACCCACTCCGCGGATTCCCAAGCGTCCCAGCTCCGCCTCATCCACCACCACTGTGCCGGGTTCACTCAGCAGACTGAGCAAGGCGGTGTTCTGCCGTAATGCCTCTACGACAGCTATCCCCTGCGGATGCAAGCGCGTCCCCATCACAGTACAGACCTCCGACACGGTACTGCCGGGCGTGGATCCGGGACGCGTCCACAATGAGAAACCCAGTATCACGGGTTCCACTTGGACCACACCGGGTTGACCGGCCACTTGAACCCACCATCGTTCGGGAATGGGACGCCCCAAATCGACACTCCGCACTCCAGGATAGCCGATCCACACATCCGCCGCCGCTCGATCCACCGGTAACGACATCATTGTCAACAGACCCAAGACGATTCCGGATTGCAGGGCAATCAAGACCGCGCTGAAAGCGACAGCCAGGATCGCCGGTAGGAAGCGTTGCCGTTCGTACCAAATCGTGGTCAGGGCGTAACTCACGAGGCCACACCCTTGAGGAATTTGCAGGTCCAGAATGCGTGTTCACTCAACTGCTGTATTCGGTGTATGACTCCCCGCCTTCGGTGTACTTGCCGGAAGTTTGTGAAGCCGGAGGTTGCTACCTGGTGTCTGGCGGCAGGTTATACACACAAGCGAACGCGTTGCCGTAACCCGTCCGGTAATTTGGCTTCCAACACCCGGCGCACTTCGCGAGGATGATAGCGCGTGCTAAAATGGCCGAGGATCACCAACTCGTTGCGGAATCGTTCGGCGCGTTCGGCGATGTCATCCAGGTGCATATGGCCGTATTTGTGGATTTTTTCCCGCCGGTGGCCCGCGCGTAGGAAGCTCAATTCCGTAATCAGGATTTTCGCCTCGTAAAACTCCGGGTTAGCATCCAAGCCGTCGGGTGCTGTATCGCCGGTGTAAGCCACCAGGGGAATGCGGACTTCCTTTGTCACCTCCACCCCGCTGTAACGCAAATCCCGAATCTGTTCGCCGCTCAGCCCCGTGTACTCTTCCTTGAGTTTTTTCCGTCTTTCCCAAATGATGTAGCCGCGGCTGGGGACCGTGTGCTGCATCTGATGGACCGTCACCAAATGGTTGCGATTCAATTCGATGACGTCACCGGCCTGCACACCTTGCAGTTCGACAGCCTGCCGGCCGCGATCCAGGCGTTGCATGACGAGAAGCAAGCGGCGGACATCGTCGTACATTTCGAGCGGCACGTACACGCGCGGGGGTTCCATCTTCATCATGCGCCGGCGCGCGATGTACACGGGCAACGCCGCCATGTGATCGAGGTGGGTGTGTGTCAGGAACCAGTTGGGGGTGCCCATGAAATCCCACGGCTGCGCACCACAGTCTAGCCCCACGTTCAGCTCGCAGACCCGCCAGTAGCTTTGCACCGCCGCCCGCGACCAACCCTGAATTGTCAGGCCGCCGTGAGTGATCGTCACGTACGGGGCGTTCTCCACCGGCCGTTCCACAGCACCCCGGCGGGGAACTTGACCACTGTTGTTTCCTGCATCCGAAGCGGACACCCCTTCTCTCCCCAACCGATCTGTTGTCGATCCACCCCGGCCAATATCGGAACATCCGGGCCGCTCCTCACCGCGGAGGCGATCCCCTGCTCCCCTTCCCCCATTCCGACAGCTTAGCTTGTCGGACGGTATAGCAGAGGATGTCACATCGCGGGACCGAGTGGAGAAGACTATGCCGATGCCGCTGTGTCGTTGCCAGGCTTGACAATCTCCACCACCTTGACCCGCACATACCGCTGGGTGTGGCCCTTGAGACGCTTGGAAGCCTTGCGGCGGCGGAACTTCTGCGTCACTGTCTTCACCTTGTCTTCGCCGAGCACTTCCACCACCACTTTGGCTCCAGGGACCAGTGGCTGTCCCACCACAGCGCCGTTCTCGTCTCGCAAGAGCAGCACCCGTGTCAATTCCAGGCGTTGGCCCACTTCCACGGGACGCTCGTCCAAATGCAGGATACTCCCCGCCTCGGCTCGATGTTGCCGTGATCCTTCTTCCACGATCGCATACATGGCTCGTTCTCCCCATCACGATATTTCCGGCCCCTTTTCCTTTAGGAACGGTTACTCTAGCGAACAGGAACTGTCCTGACCAGCCGCTTGCCGCCTCACCCCTCCTCGCTCTATTCCGTGAACTTCTTCCAAATCGCACCTGCAACTGAGACCGTTACAGCTAATTTATGTTATTTCAGTTTGTACGTTCAAATCACAATTTCGGACCACATTGGCAGGCTCTAAGATGTATCCATGCGTACATGTCCGGTGGGCGACACCTGGCCGACGGATGGCGAGCTTGACAGGGATGGATTCTCTCGAAAAACCATCCGCGCGATCCGCAGACGATCGCTCCACTGCTGGTATCTCCACGTCAAATAGGCACAAGCCCGTCCGTCTTGCCGCTGTTGCCGTTCACCCGTTTTGCTGCACTTCATCGCTCAGCTCCCCATTTGCCTTCCGAAACTTCCCATCGGTCTCCGCCTGGGCCGTTTCCCGTGCAGTGACCGATTACTGATAATATGTACCATAAAATGCGAGAAGTCAAAAAAATTTTTCCAAAATTTTCGTGCCCCCCTCCCGGATGGCGGCTTTGGGCCGGGAAAGCAAGGTCATTGTGGCTGGGCGAAGTGGAGCTGAGGCCAGACCAGGGAGGGCAGCTTTCAGGACAATCCGGTCGGCAAGGACTCAGCAGGTCGGCTCAGAAGCAAGCTCGGAGGAAAGGCGCGGGACAAGCGAGAAGGCGAGACCGAGAGAGGTACCACCTCCTGCTGTCCGTGGGGGTGCGATTCAATCCGCAGGGGTATTGTGGCGGAGGGCGATTAGCCAGCCGTAGATGCGCAGGCCGCGGGCGGGTTGGCCTTGCTCGTCCACAGCGAGCCATTCCGTGATGGAGAAACCTTGCTGATGGACAAGCTCGCGGATTTCCGAGGCAGTAAAGTGGTGGAGGGTCAGGGGCGCTCCCGCATAAGCTTGTGGCATGGTAATGTCACCGGCTTGAGGATGTCCAAGCTGTGTCAAGAACCATTGCCGCACGATTTGGCGGTATCCCAAACCGCGAAAATAGCGATGATGGACATGCAAAACGGCGCAGCCCTCCGGGCGGAGCAAACGGCGGATGTTCCGTAGCACAGCAACACGATGTTCTGGCCCCCGGATCATGCCTAGAGTGCTATAGAGGCAGGCGATGAAGTCGAAGGAATGGTCAGCCAGGGGGAGCGGTTCGACGATGTTGGCGAGCAGCCAGTGCAACCGGCCCGCGAGCGGCGGGGGAGTGCTTTGGCTCGCCGCTTCCAGCATGACGGGGGATAAATCCACACCCAGGCAATCGAATCCCCTGGCGGCAAAGTGCCGACATAAACGGCCGGTCCCACAGCCGAGGTCCAGTAATCGACCCGGTTGAGGAAAGTGGCGCTCGCAGAAAGCCAGATCGGCAGCAGCCAGCGGCGAAGCCAGGACTTGCTCGTCGTAACTGCGGACCATATCCTCGGCGTGAAGATAATCCCACAAACCCCGATCGACGCCAGGCGGCAGTTGCCAATCTGGGAGAGTCATAGGAAATGGTCCTTGGTGTTGGCCGCCCGTGTGGCCATACTGGAAGCATACGGTACGCTGACACCTGTGGCAGTTACCCGTGGCGAAGGTGAGGGCTTAACCATGCGGTCCACCGACATCACGATCCGCGATGTGGCCATCAGCTACGAGGATTACACGTACCGGACGCCGATCAAATTCGGAGGGATGACGCTGGACAAGGTAACCCTCCTGAATGTGACCATGACGGTCGAAGGGGCGACGGGTCGGCGCGCCGTCGGTTTTGGTTCCATGCCTTTGGGAAATATCTGGGCCTGGCCCAGCCGGCAGTTGAGCTATGATCAGACCCTCGCCGGTATGAAATACATCGCGGAGCGGCTGATCGGTCCGTTCCGCATGTCCGGTTTGTATGGACATCCGATTGACATCATTGAGGAACTGGAGCCGCGCTACTACCTGCCGGGGGAAGATTATGCCCGCTTGGCCCGCCTGAGCGAACCGGTGCCCAAGCTGGCCGCCCTGGTGGTGGCTTCGGCCTTCGACGCCGCCTTGCATGATGCCTACGGCAAGCTCCACGGCCGCAATTGCTACCAAACCTACACCCGCGAGTTTCTCCACAATGATCTCAGTCACTATCTAGGGGAGGAGTTCACGGGTGAGTGGCTGGAGCAATACATCGAGCCGGTGCCGAAGGCGGTCATGCCGTTGTATCACCTTGTGGGCGCCCTGGACCCGTTGACACCCGCTGAGGTCCGCCAGCCGGTCGGCGATGGCTTGCCGGAACATCTGGGAGAGTGGATCGAGCGGGACGGCCTAACGCATCTGAAGATCAAACTCAACGGCGATGACTTGGGCTGGGATGTGGAGCGGGTACTTTCCGTGAATGCGGTGGCGGAGGAAGTGCAAAAGCGGCAGGGTGTGGAACGCTGGTATTACTCGCTGGATTTCAATGAACGATGCCAGACGGTGGACTATCTGTTGGAGTTTTTGCATCGGGTGCAGGGGCGTTCCCCGGCGGCTTACGCAAGGATTCAGTACATCGAGCAGCCGACGGCCCGCGACCTCAAGGCCCATCCGGAGAACAAGATGCATGCCGCGGCTCGGCTCAAGCCGGTGGTGATTGATGAATCGCTCACGGACATCGAATCCCTACATTTGGCGCGGGAGATGGGATACACGGGGGTGGCATTCAAGGCCTGCAAGGGGCAATCGTCCACGCTGTTGCTGGCAGCGGCGGCCCAAAAGTACGGTCTGTTCCGCTGTGTGCAGGACTTGACCTGTCCGGGGGCCTCGCTCATCCAATCGGCGGGTCTCGCCGCCCACATTCCCGGCGTGGCAGCCATCGAAGCCAACAGCCGTCAGTACGTCCCGGCAGCAAACCGGGCGTGGGAAGAACGCTTCCCCGGCGTCTTCACCATCCGGCAGGGCGTGATGAACACCGGCATTCTCACCGGGCCGGGATTGGGAGCGGTTCCGCCGATGGAGTAAAATAGCACGCCCTTCCCTCACGGAACAAGGACACTCCCGGCTATGTCGAGTTAGGAAAAAGCCACGAGGGCCTGGTCCAGTTGGGAGGCGCGGCTACCGGCCCCGCTCGCGGACACGTGTGCTCCTTTTTCTAGAATGCCAATCTAAGCACAAGGTGCAATGCCGCGAGAACAGGTCCAAGCGGCGGCAGATCGACTTCAGTCCCAAAGGGATGCACGGCAATGGCGACAACGACAAACACAGGATTGGCGGACATTGGTCTGATCGGTTTGGCCGTGATGGGTGAGAATCTGGTACTGAACATTGAGTCACGGGGTTACACCGTGGCGGTGTACAACCGCACGACGAGCCGGGTGGATGAGTTCCTCGCCGGACGGGGAAAGGGGAAGCGGATCATCGGCACGCATTCGCCCCAGGAATTGGCTGCCGTTTTGAAGCGGCCCCGCAAGGTCATGATGCTGGTGAAAGCCGGGCAGGCGGTGGATGACACCATTGCCGCGATCGTGCCGTATCTGGAACCAGGGGACATTCTCATCGACGGCGGCAATACCCACTTTCGGGACACCGAACGCCGGTTGCAAGCATTAGCCGCCCGTGGGATTCGCTACATTGGCACGGGGGTGTCCGGCGGTGAGGAAGGCGCCTTGCGCGGACCGAGCATCATGCCCGGCGGAGATGCCAGTGCCTGGCCGGAAGTTCAGCCGATTTTCCAGGCGATCGCCGCCAAGGTGCGCGACACGGACGGACGGGAAGTGCCCTGCTGCGACTGGGTGGGTCCGGGCGGAGCCGGCCACTTCGTCAAGATGGTACACAATGGCATCGAATACGGCGATATGCAACTGATCGGCGAGTCGTACCATGTGCTCAAGGAAATGCTGGGGCTAACCGCGCCGGAGCTGCATCAAGTCTATGCCCGCTGGAACCAGGGCGTGCTGGATAGCTATCTGATCGAGATCACAGCGAACATCTTCCAGCACGTGGATGCGGAGACGGGCAAGCCGCTGGTGGAAGTCATTTTGGATGCCGCGGGCCAAAAGGGGACCGGCAAATGGACGGTGGATGCCGCGACGGATAACAGCGTTCCTCTGACGTTGATCGCGGAAGCGGTGTTTGCCCGCTGTTTGTCAGCCCTCAAGGAGCAGCGGGTACAGGCCAGTCAGGTGCTGGCGGGACCGTCACCGCGGCGAGTGAGTGAACGGGAGGAGTGGATCGCAGACGTGGAAATGGCCCTGTATGCCAGCAAGATCATCAGCTACGCTCAGGGCTTCGCCTTGATGAAGGCCCAGGCCCAGGCCAGCGGATGGGACTTGAATTATGGCGGAATCGCCATGCTCTGGCGCGGCGGCTGCATCATCCGCAGTGTATTTCTGAGCCGGATTAAGGAAGCCTTCGACCGCAATCCGAAACTCGTGAACCTGGTGCTGGACCCATATTTTGCCGGAGAATTGGGACGTGCGCAGCACGGCTGGCGCCGGGTGGTCAGCCGGGCGGTGCAAGAAGGGATTCCCGTCCCCGCGATGGCCAGTGCCCTGGCGTACTACGATGGCTACCGCAGCGCTTGGCTGCCCGCCAACCTGCTGCAAGCTCAACGGGATTACTTCGGTGCCCACACCTACGAGCGAGTGGACAAGCCCCGCGGGCAGTTCTTCCATACCAATTGGACCGGCCAAGGCGGCACCACCACCAGCGGCAGCTATACGGTGTAATACGCTATTCCGCGGATGGCCGCGCTATGTCTTCAGGTTATCCCGAAGCGGGAGGAATACCGCCTCCGAGCGGTCCATTTCCCAATTCCGATGAGGGGGAACATCACACCCCTGTGCGGGACCCCCGCGTCTTTTTCGCTGCCGAGCGGACGCTATTGGCCTGGGTTCGCACCGCTTTGGGACTCATTGGTATGGGATTTGTCGTCGCTCGTTTTGGACTGTTCTTGCAACTCGTCCGCGCCCATCCACCGTCCGGCGAGCATTCCTGGTATGCCCTGATCGGGGTAACTCTGGCGCTGCTGGGAGCGGCGGCCTCAGGAGTGGCGACCTGGCAACACGCTCGCTTCTGCCGCCATCTGCCCGAAAACGAGCTGCCCGAACACTACCGGCAGGAACCGGCCTTGTTCCTGGGTTACGGCCTGGCGCTCGCCGGTGTGGCCCTAGCGGTCATCCTGGTCGCTTGAGGCGGCGATGCTGAAGGTCGAACCGTTGCCAGCCATCCGGCCCTTCGTCCCCGGAGTTATTGTTCGCGGAACCACGGGGAAAACCGCCCGTATTGTCCGAGGGGAAGGCGAGAACCCAGGGGAGTCGGCATCCCGACGGAGCGCCCGCCGGCCTCTTCCATCTGATATTGCTGGCGGAAGCGGCTGCCTTCCGTTATGCTGCAAGCGGCGGATTTTCCCCAGGAGTCTTTCCCATGTACGGCCGTTGGCTATTACGCATGCTGCAATGGGCGGTCTGGCTCGTGCTGCGCCTGCTGTTGGCCTGCCGGTATCGGGTCCGCCTGGTGGGGTTGGACGAAGTGTTGCGCAAGCCGGGGCCGTATTTGATCCTGCCCAACCATCCCGCCTACGCCGATCCGCCGAATCTGATAGCCCATCTTTGGCCCGCATTCCGCATGCGCCCGGTGCTCCTGGACTCCATTTTCCGCCATCCGCTGCTGGCCCCCTTCCGCTGGATCTTTCGGGGGATTTCGATTCCGGATTTTCAGCGGCCCACGCCGGCGGATCGAGAGCGGATCGAGGCCGCCAAGGCGGAGATCATCGCTTCCCTGCAACGGGGGGAGAGTGTCATCCTCTGGCCGAGCGGGCGTCTGTCCCGCGACGGGCGGGAGTGGATTGGCGGCGCGCGCCTAGCGGCTGAGGTGCTGGCCGCTGTGCCGCAGGTCACGGTCGTTCTGGTGCGCACACGGGGCCTGTGGGGCAGCATGTTCAGTTGGGCCAATGGCCAGCCCCGGCTGTTTGCTGCGATACTCAAGGCTTTCCTCTTGTGGCTAGCCAATCTGTTTGTGCTGGCACCGCGGCGCAAGGTCACCGTCACCCTCGAAGCCTTCCTACCCGAAGAACGCCCGGAACCGGTGCGCGAACGCCTCAACCCTTGGCTGCAAGCTTGGTACAATGCCGATGTGGAGCGGGAAGAACCGACGTTTGTCCCCTATCACTTCCTCTTTGGGCCGCGCACGCATACCTTCCCTGCCCCTGTTTCCTCGCCCTCCTTCGACTGGGATGCCATCCGGCCCCCCACACGCGTCCTCGTCGCCCAAGTCGTGGAGGAAAAACTCAAACGCCCTCTGACGGAGGCGGAAAACCAGCCCCAAACCACTTTCCTGGAACTGGGAATCGACAGCCTCGATGTCGCGGAGATCACCCTCAAGGTCGAACGAATCACCGGTCACAGCAGCGGAGGGCTGCCGGGTACGCTGGGGGAATTGTGGGCAATCGCCGAGGGATTACAGGAGCAGCCGCCGCCTCCGCCCGCCCCGCCGCCGTGGTTCACGCCCATTGTCGATGACACCCGGCTGTCCATCCTGGGCGAAACGATCGCCGAGGCCTTCTTGCATCAGGCGTTTCAGCGCCGCCGGGAAGTGATCGTCGCGGATGACCGCGCCGGCGTGTTGACCTATGAAAGGCTCCTTGTGGGGGCGAGCGCCTTATCGGCGCGCTTCCGCCTCTTGCCCGAACAGCGCGTGGGCTTGCTCCTCCCGGCCTCTGTGGGATGCGATCTGGCCATTCTGGGCTTGTACCTGGCGGGCAAAGTGCCGGTTTTGCTCAACTGGACCACGGGTCCTGCCGCTTTGGGCCACGCCGTCCGGCTGACGGGCCTCCGTCAGGTGGTCACCTCCCGCTTGTTTCTCGAACGCGTCTCCGTGGAGATTCCGGGCATCGAATGGCTCTATTTGGAAGATATCCGAGCTAGCATCAGCCGCTATGAATTGTGGGCGCGCTTGCTGGCAGTTCGGCTGCTGCCGCAGTGGTATCATCGCCGCCTCCACATGAGCTTGCCTCCCCAATCGCTCGATCCGGAACAGACAGCCGTCATTCTTTTCACCAGCGGTAGTGAAAAAGCCCCGAAAGCCGTGCCGCTGACGCACCGGAATATCCTCTCCGACCAGCGAGCCTGCTTGGAAGCGCTTCAACTCCACCGCCGGCACAGTGCCCTCGGTTTTCTCCCGATGTTTCACAGTTTCGGCTTCACCATCACGGGGTTGCTTCCGCTGTTCGTGGCAGTACGGATCGTGCACCACCCGGACCCCACCGATGCCACGGCCTTGGTTCGCAAAATCGCCACGTATCGCCCCTCCATCATCGCCACCACTCCCACCTTCCTGAGCTTTCTGCTCGACCGGGCCAAGCCTGGCGATTTGGAATCCCTCCAGCTTATCATCGTGGGAGCAGAAAAATGTCCGCTTCACCTGTTTGACCGGGTGCGGCACCTAGCCCCGAACGCCCAGTTACTCGAAGGCTATGGCGTGACCGAATGCTCCCCTGTGGTCAGTGTCAATCGGCCGGGCCGGGTGCGTCCGGGTACCATTGGCGAGCCGCTGCCGGGTATCTCCGTGCGGATTGTGGACCCCGAGACGCACGAACTGCTGCCTCCACAGCACCGTGGCCTGCTGTTAGTTGCCGGCCCCATCGTCTTCCCCGGTTACTTGGGGGATGACACGGCTTCGCCATTTCTCTATCAGGACGGCAAGCGCTGGTACAACACCGGCGACTTGGCCGAACAGACCGATGACGGCTTTCTCATCTTCCACGGCCGACTTAAGCGCTTCCTCAAAGTGGGTGGGGAAATGATTTCACTGCCCGCTCTCGAAGAGCCGTTCAGCAAGCGCTTCCCTCCCACACCTGATGGTCCGCGCGCTGCCGTCGAGGGCATCGAAACTCCCGAAGGGCGCCGCATCGTCCTGTTCACGACCGAACCCTTGACCCTGCAGGAAGCCAACGCCATTTTGCAAGAGGAGGGATTTCGAGGCCTGTATCGCTTGGATGAAGTCCGCCGACTCGACAAACTTCCCGTCTTGGGCACGGGCAAGACCGATTACAAAGTCCTCCGCCGCTGTTTGGAAGCCGAAATCCCCCAAACGGCTAGAATCTCCCTGTAGCTTACATCCCGTCGGGGGCTTGAGGGGTTCGCGCGAGTGGCGGAAAAAGCTCAGTCGCAAAGGTTCGGAGCCGCCAGATCGCAAGACCACGAAGGAGAACATTCCGAAGGGTCATAACCGAGACGGTGGCGGAGCTTTTCGCCCAACTCGAAGAGCGCCTTGCTCAGGAGGCGAGAGATCCGCGAGGGGGACAGACCCATGACGGCGCTGATCTCCCGCAGACGCAAGTCTTCACGGTAGTACAGAGTGACGGCGAGACGCTCTTTCGGAGGAAGCGATTCGATGGCTTCACTGAGATGCTGGAGGACCTCTTCGCGTTCGGAATCCTCATAAGGTGCAGCAGCAGGAGCCAGCGGATCCGGACCGCCGCTTTCCCGCGTCTGTTCCCAGGATACCATGCGGCTGAAGCGTTCCGCGGCGAGCGTGTCGGCCACTTCATCCTCGCTCAGACCCGTGGCGGCGGCCAAGGCGGCGACGGTCACCGGAGCAGGCAGGCTGCGATAGGCCCGCCGGACCAGAGCAATCCGCGCTAACACATGTTGAGGCAGCGGGCTGTTGCGGCGCAACTCATCCACAATGGCCCCGCGGATGCGAATGTAGGCAAACGTCTTGAATTGGGCATTGCGCGAGGGGTCGAACTTGTTGGCCGCTTCCACCAATCCCAGCACCCCGGCCGACTCCAGGTTTTCCACATCGACATACTCTGGCAACTCTCCGATCATGCGGCCGATCACATGTTTGACTAGGGGCAAATGTTGAAGGATGAGTTGCTCACGCCGCTGCTGATCCATCTGGCGCTGGTAGAGATGGGCGGAAGTAGCAGCTTCCGTGGGAGAGGCGGCGGCTTCGCAGGGAAAAGCTGCAGTTTCGCAGGGCGCTGGCACGAGGGGCATCTCCGGGGTGTGAGTCATGGCTGGCATACTCGGCATCGAGGATCCATGGGCAAGAGGTCGATGCCATCCTTGGCTGAATACTTCAGATCGCAGGGGGTACGGGCTGGCTTCTCATCCGCCACCCGTCCCAATATCTTCCGGACGAATCACCGCTACCGGTTCCATGAGGATATCCGCCGGGATTTCCTGGTAGGCGATGACGGCCAAGTCTGGCAGCGAGCGGACGAGGGCCTGGCGGAGAGGGCGGCGTAAACTTGCATCACAAAGCAGGGCCACTTCCAGACCGCGGGCCAGAGCTTGACGCCACTCCGCCGCCAATTTCAAAGTCAGGCGCTCCAGGCGTTGCGGATCGAGCAGCAATTGCTGGCCTTGGAGAGATCGCCGCAATTCCACTTCCACACGAGGGTCCAAAATCAGCACGCGGATACGGCCGCTGCTGTCCCGGAAGCGATCGACCACGGCCCGGCCAATATCGACGCGGACCCGTTCGGCCAGTTCCACCGGGTCTTTCGTGGCCACGGCGTGGGTTGCCAAACTTTCCAGAATCCGCGGCAGATTCGAGATCGGAACCCGCTCCTGCAACAGCAGCATGAGGACGCGATGCACCGTGCCCATCGTCAGGATGGTCGGAATCAACTCATCCACGACAGCAGGACTGCTTTCACGGACCTTGTCGAGCATGGTTTTGAGGTCTTCCCGGCTGAGCAATTCTCCGGCGTGCCGGCGGACGATTTCTCCGAGATGGGTGATCAGCACGCTGGCAGCATCGACGACGGTATAGCCAGCAGCTTCCGCCCGCGGGCGCTCCGTATCGCTGATCCAACGGGCCGGTAGGCCGAAAACTGGCTCGCGGGCTTCCTCGCCCAGGAGGGGCGGCTTGGGTGTTCCTCCTGGATCGATCGCCAGCCACATGTCTGGGCGCAGTTCCGCATGGGCTACTTCCCGGCCATTGAGCAAAATGCGATAAGTGGTCGGCGGCAGTTGGAGATTGTCCCGCAGTCGCACCGCGGGGACCCATAGCCCGCTTTGCCGGGCCAAGTCGCGCCGGAGTGCTCCGATTCGTTCCACCAAGCCCGGTCCACGCCGCGCCATGACGAGAGGTATTAGGCCAGGGCCGATTTCCAAGGCCAGCCTATCCGTCTGCAAAAACTCTTCGACGAACGCTTCCGTTGGGGACCGCGGCGGTGCGGCCGGAGCCGCTTGGGGACCTCCACCACTGGGCGGACCAGCGGCGGGTGGAGCCGGCGTGGAAGCCGCCCATTGCCGTGAAAGCAGGTATAAACCTGTGCCTAAGAGAATGAAGGGAATCGTCGGCAAACCGGGCATGAGCGACAGACCCAGCAGAATGAATGACCCCAATCGCAAGGGCGCCGCTGAGGCGCGAATCTGCGAGCCGATCTCCTGACCGAGGCTGCTATCGCTCGTAGCTTTGGTCACCAAAATCCCCGCCGCCGTAGCTGTGATCAGGGCCGGAATCTGCGTGATCAAGCCATCACCAATCGTCAGGATCGAATAGGTCCGGACAGCTTCCGCCAGCGGCATTCCTTGCGTCAAACCGATGATCAGGCCGCCAATGAGATTGACCGCTGTGATGATGATGGCGGCAATCGCATCTCCCCGCACAAAGCGGCTTGCCCCATCCATCGTGCCGTAAAACTCGCTTTCGCGCACCAAGGCCTGCCGCCGCCGCCGGGCCTCCGTCTCGTCGATGATTCCCGCGTTCAACTCCGCGTCAATGGCCATCTGTTTGCCCGGCATGGCATCCAAGGTGAAGCGCGCCGCCACTTCCGACACGCGTGCCGCACCCTTCGTGATCACCACGAACTGGATCACGATCAAAATCAAGAAAATGACCAGGCCGACGACCAGACTCCCGCCGACAACAAACTGCCCGAAAGCCAGAACTATCTCCCCGGCGTAGGCATGCAGCAAGATCAAGCGGGTGGTCGCCACGTTGAGGGCCAAGCGATACAGGGTCAACAACAAGAGCAGCGAAGGGAAGGTGGAGAACTCCAAGGGCTGCCGAACCGTTAGGGTGACCAAAAGCAGCAGGATCGTCGCTCCCAGGTTGAGGGCCAAGAGCATATCGAGAAGGAGCGTCGGCAAGGGGACCAGGAAGATGACGAGAAGTCCCAGCAGGGCGAGGGACAGCAGCATTTCACTGCGTTGCAGAAGGGTACCAGCCGTTGTCGGGGGTGCTGCGTTGGCCATGGGACTCCATTCGTGCCGACTGTCGCATTACGGCGACACCATGATTTAGTGCGCGCCAAGCCTCAAGGGCAGCCGTTTTTCATCAATTCCCATAATTTCTGTCTCTTCCTGTCTGCTGAGAGTAGCAAAAATCCTGTGGGAACAGAATCGCATTCAGCCGGGGCTGTTTGTTCTCCAATCGGGGTTTACCGTCCCTCTCAGGGGGCGGAGGGGGTCGCGCCCCCTCCCAACCCACGCAGGCGGTACAGGAAGGCCAGCACTTCGGCTACGGCATGGAAGAGGGCCACGGGGATCATCTGCCCTTCCCGGACGGCTTGGAATAAGGCGCGAGCCAAAGGCGGCCGGGAGAGGATGGGAACATTGTGCCGCCGGGCCACCTCCCGGATGACTTCCGCCCACCGTCCCCTTCCGCGGGCTAGCACTACGGGGGCGGTGTCGCGCTCCGGGTCATATCGCAAGGCGACGGCTACATGCAGCGGATTCGTGATGACCACCGTGGCCTTGGGCACTTCAGCCAGCATACGTCGCCGGGCACGCTCTCGCTGCATCTGCCGCATGCGGGCTTTGATCTGCGGATCGCCCTCTTCCTCACGAAGTTCTCGCTTGACCTCCTCCCGTGTCATCCGCAGCGACAACTCGAACCGCCGGCGCTGATACAGATAATCCACCACCGCGATCAGGGCCACTGCCGTTGCCAAAACGAGCGCCAGTTGCTGGACCATCCGCCACACCGCAATCACCGACCACTCCAGCGGCCTTTGCCACAAGCTGCTGATCCGTCCCCAATCCCCGGCGAGCAGCCAATACGCGATGGCGATCAGAGCAGCCACTTTCAGTAAAGTCAGCAACCCGCGCACTAGAGCCGTAAGAGAAAATAAGCGCTGAAGCCCTTTCGCGGGGTTGAGCTTGTCGAAATCCGGGGCCAGTTTTTCCGTGTTGATCTGGAAGCCGACTTGCACCACGCTGGCCGCCACCCCGATTACGAGCAGCAGTCCTGCCAATGGCAAGAGCAATCCCACCGCCTGAATGAAAGTCCGCAGCAGCAAGGCTTGCGCCGCGGAGGCGTCCCAGGGTTCTGTCACTGTCGGCCAACGCAGGTCATGGCGGACAATTCCTAGCAGGCCGTCGCCGATCGCTGGGCCGAGATAACGCAAGCCGAGGATGCCTCCCAAGAGCACCAAACTGCCGGCTAGCTCCGCACTGAAGGGGACCAATCCCTGCCGCCGGGCTTCTTCGCGCCGTCGAGGCGTCGGTTCTTCCGTACGCGATTCCGGGTCCAGGATTTCTTCCGCCACCGCTCAGTCCCCCCGGAGCATCTGCGGCAACTGCCCTCCGTAGCCGTGCACCACTGCCTGCATAGCCTGGACCATCTCCGGCACCAAGACAGCGCTAGCTAGCAGCACAACGGTCACTTGAAGGGTGAAACCCACCGAGTAGATATTGAGCTGGGGGGCGGTGCGGGCCAACAGGGCCAAAGTGACGGCCAGCAACACCAAGCACGCTGCCACCGGTCCCGCCAGCAGTAGTCCCAATTCGTAGGACGTTTTCAGTCCCTGAACCATAGGTGCCGCTTGAGGTAAGGCTGTCCCGCCGAGCGGGAGCACGCTCCAGGAGGCATGTAAGACCGCCAAGAGAATGTGGTGGCCATCCAGGCTCAAAAATACCAAGGCCGCCAGAACTTCCAATAAGGCCGTCAGGGTACCCGCCGCCTCGTCGCCGGTCGGACCCGGCAGCGGCGCCACATTCAAGCCGATCTGAAAGCTGAGAAATTCCCCTGCGACCCGCGCCGGCATTAGCCATAAACCGAACAGAACTCCCATCGCAGCGCCAATCAGCACCTCCCGGAGTACTCCGAGCAGGTAAACGACTGCGTGGAGGCGATCGGCAAGAGCCGCCCAGCGCGCATCCCAAGGAGGCGGTTGACCTGCCAGGTAAAACCCAGCGATCGCAACCGCCATGCCCACGCGGACCAGAGGCGGAGTCCGGCCCGCTATCACCGGTAAGACTGCCGCCCACGCGGCGATCCGCGCCAAAAGCAACCCAGCATAGGCCGCCCACGCTACGCTCATAACGACTGCCAGATTCCTGTAACACTAGGTTTCGGAAATACCCAGATAATTCAATCAACCGGTCTCTTTAATGCGCCATTGAAACGGCTGTCAGAATCATCCGACGTGCAAATTCAGTAGCCTGTTGTAATGTGAATCCGAAAGTAATCACAATAATGAGGCCAACTAACAAGATACGCGGTACATAACTGAGTGTTTGATCCTGAATACTAGTCACTGTCTGAAATATGCTGACAATCAAGCCAACAATTAGACTGGCTATCAAAGCTGGAAAAGATACAATCAATGCAACCAAGAAAAGCTCCTGCATCATATATATGATTTGTTCCATCGCTATTGCTGACCTCCTCGTACGGATCCTCGAATTCGCCTCTTTGGCAATCACGTGCTGCCGAAACTGGCTGTCAAGGCATAGCTGATCAAATGCCAGCCGTCCGCCAGAACAAAGAGCAACACCTTGAACGGTGCGGAGATGGTCACCGGCGGCATCATCACCATGCCCATTGAGGTCAAGACACTTGCCACGACGAGGTCCACCATCAGGAACGGCAAATAGATGCAGAATCCCATCAGGAATGCCGTTTTCAATTCACTGATGACAAATGCGGGCAGGACTACAAAGAATGGAGTATCCTCCGGCTTTTGCAATTGTGGATTTTCTGATAACCCTGCGAAGTGCAAAAACAGAGACAAATCACTTTTGCGTGTATGGCGAAGGAGAAATCGTTTATAAATATCTACCCCTTGCCGGAATGCTTCCTGACCTGACATTTGCTGTTGCATATAGGGTCGCAATGCTTTCTGATCTATTTCATGAAATACTGGCTGCATGATATAGAACGTGAGAAACAGAGATAGGCCCGTTAAGACCAGATTCGGAGGGACGTTGGGGGTGGCCAGCGCTTGGCGGACAAAAGCCAGCACAATGACACAGCGGGTGAAGGAGGTCGCTGTCACGACCAGCGCGGGCAGGAGAACGGTTAGACCCAAAAGCAAGGCAATTTGGACCGGCGGCGATAAACCGGCGAAGTTGAGACCCTGTGGTCCGAACAGGTCAGCGAGATCGTTCACGGCGGCACCCTCTGGACCCGGTAAACCCGTCCATCGTGTAACCCGATCGAGCCGGTGAAACCAGTCGTTTAGGAGGATGCCTGTGTAGCGGCTTTGAGCTGTTGAAACAAGGCGAGAATGGCAGCGGTTCGGGAATCAGTTGTTCCCGCTTCGGCCAACGGAGAGGAAAGGGGAGGGGCCGCCTCCGATATTCCGGCAGCATCGGTCTCGGACTCGGAGGGAACAGGCGGCAATTCGAGCAAGACTCTTACGCCCTGGCGATCATGTCCTGCCAACAAGCGCCGCTCGCCCAGGTGGATGAGCTGAAGCCAACAGCCGCAGGGCAGGGCCAACTCAGCCAATCTGTAGTCTTCCGCTGACGGCTGGGAAGATGGCCCGCGCTTGCGGATCCTGAGCCAGGCGACGATGCAGGCGGCTGCCAACCACACGAGGATGATGCCGGTGATCACAGGATCGAGACGCGGTGAAAGCGGCGCGGCGACCTCCGAGGAGGGCGTGGTTTGCTCCTGCTGGGACGGCGCCGGAGGCTGGATACCCGTGAGGTGCAACCACCAGCGGGGTAAAGTCAATCCCAGGATGATCATGAGCGAGGCGGCGGCGAGCCAGAGAAGCCATACGGTGCTGGAAACTCCAGAGGACGAAAGATGGGGGGAAGGGTTCTGCGGCCTGGCCATGACGACACCTAGGGAATGTTCTGGAACGGAAGAGTTACGGCGCTTGGGGCGGAGTGCCTCCGGCTGGCGTGATCCCCCCTGCCTCTCGTGGAAGTGGTGCGCCGGCCCCCCCGGCTGAAACTCCTCCGCCAGCGGCACCATTCGGATACTTTAGAGCGCGGACCCGTTCCACCAATTGGACTGCCAAAGCATGATCGCTCAACTCCGCCAGGAGGCGAGCGGCGTTGCGTTCCTTCATCTGCGCTAAAATTCGAGCAGCGAGTTCCATGCGTCCCGAATCAGCCATCTGTTTGATGATCGGAGCCGCCGCCTCGCCATCCATGCTGTCGAACATGGCCGCTAAGCGATCGATATTTTTGCGATCGAATTCGTCGGTGTCCTGTTTCTTTTTCGCTTGGCTTTCTAGAGCGGCGAGCTGATCCAGACTTTTGGTAACGGCTTTGACTTCCTGGGCGACCTGCCGGACAAGCTCGTCGAAACGTTCACGTTGTTCCTGGAGGTCTTGTAAGACGATTTGCACCTGCTGGGCGCGCCGTTCCACTTGGACCTCCCGTTCGCGCAAAGCCGCCAAAGCAGCCGCCAAGTCCGTGGCGGGGGTGGGAGCAGGAGCAGGGGGCGGTTCGGACTTGCTCGCCGGCGGGCGTGTGGTCTCTTCCTCCGACTTGTTTCCGTTCTTTTTGGCACTCTTATCCTTTTCGTTTTGGGCAGCCGTGGCCGTGGCGCTGGATTGTTGCAGCCACAGGGACAAAGCCGCGGAAATGGCGAAAAGCAACAGAGCTGTCAGGACGAGAATGATGATGTTTTTCATGATTGTCGAGGCCGAGAATCCGTTATCTGTTGATTCCGCCAGCGGCGCAAGCCGAGTTCATCGAGGCGCTGCTGGTCCGCTTTCTGCACTTGCTGCCGCCAAAGTTCCCAATGTTGCTGGCGCAATGTTTGGAGGGTTTCCACTTCCGTGGCCAGTTGTTGGCGCAAGTGTGCGGCTTGCTGGTAGCGCTGCTCGGCCTCTTTCAAGCGAGTCTCCGCCGCTACTATTGCTTGAGCCAAGCGTTCGGACAATTCGGCGGTGATGCCCCATTGTTCAGCCGCGAGCAGGCATCCCACTTGGGCGGCCATCTGCTGGCCGATGCGCTGGAGTTGTTCCCGCAGGCGGAGCACCTCGGCTTGGGCCTCATCGACAGCTTGCCGGGCGCGGCGCTGGGCCAGTTCCGCCTGCCGCTCCAACTGGCGTTTGACTTGCAACAGCCGCTCGAGTGGGAATTCAAATCGCCGCACAGCGGGCCACTCCTCTGACGCCAGATATGTCACACTGGCGCGTTCGTGTCAATGGGAAGCTGATGGGTGCCAAGGTAAGCTGCCTTCTCGGTCCTGCCGGTGGATTCCGCCTTTGATCTTCCCAGGCTGTGGCGGTTGGTTTTCTGATCATGGACTTCTTAGGGATTTCAGGGGCTGTAGCACGCTTTCAATACGGCCACTGGGCAGCGATCGCCAGGAGCGCTTCGCGGGTCTGCGCGAAGGTGGAGCGTTCGCCGATATCTTGGCGGAGGAACTGTTCCACCCGCGGCATGAGTTCAAGGGCTTTGTCCACTTGGGGGCTGGAACCGCGCACATACGCTCCGATGCGGATCAGGTCCTGGACTTCGTGGTAAGTGGCCAAAATCGCTCGGAGTTTCCGGGCCGCCAGGGCATGTTCCCGGTCGATCACTTCGTGGGCGACTCGGCTGACACTGCGGCTGATGTCGATGGCGGGATAGAAGCCGCGCTCTGCAATTTTGCGATCCAACACAATGTGGCCGTCGACTAAGGAGCGGACCGCATCGCTGATGGGTTCATCCAAATCACCGCCTTCGACCAAGACGGTCATGAGAGCGGTAATGCTTCCGACGGCAGCGTTGCCGAGGCGTTCCACCGTGTTGGCTAGCAACTGGAAGACGCTGGGGGTGTAACCGCGGGAACTGGGAGGCTCGCCAAGCATCAGTCCTAGCTCTCGTTGGGCCATCGCCAGGCGGGTGAGGCTGTCGATCATGAAGAGGACATCCGCTCCCTGCTCACGGAAGTAATCGGCGATGGCAATGGCCGCTTGGCTGGCCCGAACACGCATCAAGGGCGTTTGTTCGCAGGTGGCGACGACGACGACCGAGCGGGCCATGCCTTCCGGTCCTAAGCAGTCTTCGAGGAATGGCCCCACTTCCCGCCCGCGTTCCCCGATCAGGGCAATGACGTTGACATCGGCTTGGGCACCCTTGGCAATTTCTCCAAGTAACGTGCTCTTACCGACGCCTGAACCTGCGAAGATGCCGACCCGTTGGCCGCGCCCACAGGTGAGGACAGCGTCGATCGCCCGGATGTTTGTCACGAAAGGTTCTCGGATGCGCTGGCGCTCCAGGGCTGGGGGAGCCGGGCGATGCACAGGACGCAGAGGACAATCGATCAGAGGCCCGCGATCATCCAAGGGGCGCCCCAAACCATCCACGACCCGGCCGAGCAGATTCGGCCCGGTCGGAACCACCATCCCCCGTCCATTCCGGATGACTGGCATGCCCGGCTGGAGATGCTCGGCGTGGTCGAATGGCACGAGATAAGCCAGATCATTCTCGAAACCGATGACTTCTGCCAGCACCGGTTTGCCTTCTTTCGGCACGATGGTGCAGTGATCCCCCACGGCGGCGGGAATGTTGCAGGTCATCAGTCCCGTCACACTTTTGAGCCGTCCGCAGATGCGATACAGCGGGGTCTGCACGATACTGCGGTTCAAGCGCGGCAGATCAAGACCGAGCATGTCCCAAACTCCTGAGCAATTCGTCCCGTATTTCCTCCAATTGCCTGACGACGTCGGAAAGCAGAATCGTTTCTCGTCCCTCAACCCGGCATTCGCCACGAGCCAAGGTGGCATCAGCGATGAAGCGGGGCTGCTCCCCTTCCGGCCACAGAGGCTGCTCTTTCAAGCGTTGTTCGAGCAATTTCAAATCCTGCGGGTGTAGGCGGATGGCAATGACCGGCTCATTTTCCAATTGAGCCACCATCTCCCGCACGCGGGCATCAATGGGGAACTCTCCGGATTGGATGCGTTCATAGAGGAGGCGCGAGGCCATTGTCAGGGCCAGTTCGATAGCTGCCCGCTGCCATTCGTGGAGGCGCTGCTGCTGCTGACGCTGCAATTCGGCCACCGCCGAGCGCAAGGCCGAAATAAGCTGGGCGAACTGTTCCCGCTCCTGCTGACGCTGCCGCTCTTCCTCTGGGGAGATTTTGCGTCCCGGAAGGAGGATTTCGCGGGAAGATGGCGGGGTCGGCGGAGGTGGCGTGGCCACAGCCGCTGGAGCCGTGGAGCCGGACATTGGAGCCGCCGGCGCAGGGGAAGGCGATGGGGAAGCTGTAACAGACGCAGGCGCCACCGTCGAAGAGGATGGAGTGGCGGGACTAGGAATGGCCACACCGGCGAGTACTACCGATCCTTGGGATTTGGCCGGAGCTGCTCCTTGGGGAGCAGTGGGTTCGTGAGGGAGGTCTTGGGACGACGGGACATTTTCGCTCGTTGGCCGCGGAGCCAACCGGACCGAGCGGGGCGGGCGGGCCACGCGCACATGAAACTCTGCCGAGATCGGGGGGGCTGCCGGAAAAGCATACGACCTCGCGGGCATGCGGGGAATTCCTCCGCCTGGGGCGAATTTCGACTCTAGCAGGACGGGCCGCCAAAGTCTGGGCGACTCCGTATCCTCGTCACGTCCCGTCGCTCCCTAAGCACGCTGGCTGAGTCGATTCAGGCGGGAGCGTACATCGGCATGATGGCTTATTTTCTCGGAGTGTGCAGGGATTTTGTCGGTCTTTTTCCAGAAAGTTTGCCCAATTCAGGTCGATTTTCAGGTGAGAGCATAAACCTCTCAGCCGTGGGCGAAAAGGAAGCCGGGTCAGGTGGCTACCCTTGGAGATGGGCAGGTCCAAGAAGTTTACTCTTCCATAACAATTTCGCCCGCTTCTTCGGCTTTGACGACCACCGCCAGAATTTTGGCTTGCGCTTCTTTGATGCGACTGCTGGGAACATCGCCGAGGAACTCCATTTCCTCTTGCAGGACCTGGCGTGCCCGGCTGGAGAGATTGGCGGCGATCTTGTTCTGGACAGCTTCGGGGGCATTTTTCAGCGCAGTGGCTAGCGTTTTCATATCCAGTCGGGCCAACAGGGTCTGGAGCTGGCGATCTGGGATTTTGATTAGGTCCTCGATGCGTGTGAGGCGTTCGAGCACTTTGGCCGCAAGATCGGGATCGAGAGTCTCCATCTTCCGGACGACGGGCATGCGTTCGGCACGGGGTAGGGCGCGGATCATGTCGGCCAACTGGGCGATCATCTCCTCGGTGCTGGGGGGAGCAGGCATATCGGCCATTTGACGGCATTTGTCGACCACAACACGGGCCAGGCGGCGGAGCATGGCCGGATTGGGTACGCCGACTTTGGTCAACCGCACGGCCACTTCCGGACGGAGCGCCTCCGGCAAACGAGCCAGGACTTGTCCAGCTTGGGCCGGTTCCAGTGTGGAAAGGAGGATAGCAATAGCGGCAACCGATTCGTTCTGAATCGCGCGGGCCAACTGGGCTGGCGGCAAAGCCCGCAACTGCTGCACCGGATCGTTGCTGGCTGGAGTCTCGGCGGAAGAAGAGGAGGAAGCGGACAGGCCCGCGGAACTGGACGGGGCCGGCGACGGGGACAAGGCGGGATAGCGTTCGGCGATCCGCATCAGGTCGAAGAATTGGGCGAGGGCGTCGTCGAGTTCTTGGGGTGAGGTCTCGGCTAGGCTGGACTGCAAGCGGTCGCGCAAACGGGCAGCTTCCTGAGGGGAGAGGCGTTGCAGCACGGCGTCTACTGCCTCTTGGGGCAGGAGCCGTAGCAACAGCACTGCTGTCTGTTCGCCGACCGCCTCCGCCATGTCTGTGGTCCGCGCCGGGGATCCCTTTTCGCCAGGTGTGCCGCATTATACCATCCATGGTTCGTTTTAGGGAGTGAGGTTAACCGCCGTCGTCTGGGATCGGGTCGGTTTCCGCCGCAGCAGGCCTCAGGGAGGCGCGGAGGAACCGAGGAGCAAGCGGAGAACCGCTGCCACGCGTTCGGGGTTGGTCCGTGCCAACTCGGTCAATCGTTGAATGTCTTGCTGGCGCCGCTGTTCGGGTGTCGGCGCCGGAGGAGCGGCAGGTGCTCGACGCCGCCAGAGTAGAAGCGGGATCAAAGCTACGGTCAGCACGATCGCGACCGCTAAACTGATGTTCCGGGCGAGGCTGACGTACATCTGCCAGCGCTGGAGTTGTAAGAGTTCCTCATCGACTTCCGGTCCGGTTGGCCCGCCCAAGAGGCGGACGTTGGTCAGCTTGACTTCATCCCGGCCTGGGCGGAACCCCACGGCTTGTTTGATAATCTCCTCGGCATCCTGGAGGCTGATGACAGTTTGGCCCTCTGCGGCGGGAGTCAGGTCCACCAGGGCAGCCACCGTCAGGCGGGTGATAGCGCCGCGCCCATCTTCCAGGTCCCGGATCGAGCGGGACACGAGATAGTCGGTCTGGATCACTTCTTCACTGGAGGTACCTCCTCCCGTACCCGGCGGTGCAGGTGGTGCGCCGGCACGGACCACATTGCTGGCAGCACCCGCTATGCCCCGTGCTGTCGTTGCAGATGAGCGGATAGTGGTCAAGCGTTCGGCTCCAACCGCTCGTTCGTCTGGATAGTAAGTTTCGCGCCGTTCCTTTACCTTCTGGAAGTTGATATCTGCACTCACCCGCACAATGGCGCGTCCTGGCCCCAAGTGCTGGGCCAAGAGTTGCTCAGCTTTAGTCGCCAAATAGTTCTCCAGTTCCCGGCGGTATTCCAATTGCGGCGTCGGCAGCTCCTCGCGTTCCCCCATGTGAGGGTCGGAGAGCAGCCGGCCCGTGGAGTCCACAACGGTTACATTTTCCGGCTTGAGTCCCTCTACCGAACGGGCCACGAGCGAGACGATGCTTTGAGCCATCGACCGGCTCAGGCTCGCTCCGGGTTTGAGAGTGATAACCACACTTGCCGTAGGGGGGCGTTGATCGCGGACAAACGGCGTCGGTTCCGGACGGGCAATGAGGACACGAGCCGCTCGCACCGGTTCCAATTGCATGATAGCTCGCGCCAGCTCGGCTTGCAGCGCCCGCTGGTAATTGACACTCTGCACAAAGGGCGTCGCCACCAGCGAGGTCTCGTCGAATAACTCGTATCCCTTCCCGCCGCTGCGGGGCAGACCTTCCGCTGCCAACGTGACGCGGGCTTCTGCAAAGCGGTGTTCCGGTACCTCGATCCCTGTCCCGCCTTGAACCAAGCGGTAAGGTATGTTGGCGGAAGAGAGGCGTGCCCGGATGGCAGCGATTTCCTCCGGCGGCAGATCGGTGAACAAGGGTCGATAGGCGGAAGTTTGCGAGAGGTAGGCTACCAGCAACAGGGCTGCAACGGCTCCTACAGTCGCTGAAATGATCAAGACACGCCGGGCCAGGCTCAACCCCGCCCAGTACTGCCGCACCTGCTGCCAGAATCGCCGAAGAGTTTCCATGCTGCACCTGCGTCATGCTTGGGTGAACAGCGGGGGGGTGCGCGGATCTGTGCCGCATCACACCTGCATGCGCATGACTTCCTGGTAGGCCTCACTCAGGCGGTTACGCAGCTCCAGAATCAGGCGGAAGGAAAGGTCCGCTTGGGCAACCGCCAAGGCCACGGTATGCAAGTCCTGGGCTTGACCTGTGGCGAGGTCCCGTACCGCAGCATCTGCTGCTTGATGCGCCTTCTGATGCTGCCCGAGGACGCCCTGGAGCAGCAGGCCGAAACCGCTTCCCGCCCCAGGAACGGCTCCTGCTCTCACTTCGGCCCCCTCGACAGGTACCAGCGGCGATAGGCGGCCTAAGGGAGTAAGTCCGGGGATTGCCATGATTATCCTCGCAGTAACGTCAAAGCCAGTTCATTGAGCTGGCGAAACACTTGGGCCGTGCGGAAGTTAGCCTCATAGGCCCGCGCGGCGGTGATTAGGTTGACCATCTCGATGGGCAACTGAACGTTCGGGAAAGCGACATAGCCGTTTTCGTCAGCATCGGGGTGGCCCGGCATGTAAAGCCGAATCGGCTCGGTGGGGTCCTCGACCAGCTCCGCGGCACGTACCCCGCCCAAGGCTGGAGCTTCCCCGGCACGTTGGGGGCGGCGCAGCACCTCCTCGAACACCACATCGAGCCGCCGGTAAGGTCCGCCTCGACTCGAGCGCGTCGTCTGGGCATTGGCGATGTTATTGGCGATGACCTCCATGCGGAAGCGCTCCGCGGCCATGCCGGAGGCACTGATACTGCTGGCCTGAAACATATCATAAAAGGCCATAGCTCCCTTCCTCTGCACCCCTTCCTGACCTTCGGCGGACGCTCAGCCAGCGTAACGGAAGTCTCAGCAGACCAGACCAGATGATCGGTCACTAGGCCGCTGTCACTGCCCTGCCGCTCTCACCGTCCTGTGACGGCTGATCGCAGCGAGGCAAGCCGGCTTGCTAAAACTTGGGCCGCAGCCTGATAGAGCAAAGCGTTGCGATTCAAATCATTCATTTCACGTTCGATGTCCACCGTGTTCCCGTCCATCCGCATGGGACCATCAACGATCACGATGCGCGGCTGAACGCGGCGGAGATCCATTCCCGGTTGATCCAAGGCCTGAGCCAGGAACTCCTCGAAGACAACGGCTCGCCGTCGATAACCCGGCGTGTTCACATTGGCCACATTTTGGGCAATCACTTGATGCCGGAAGGCGGCACCATCCAGCACGCGGGCCAGCAAATCTACTCCAAAGGCTGCGGGTGTCATATTTCCTGTATCGGTCTGTATCTGGGCTAACTTTAGCGGTTGTAATGGCCAGTATGACTTTGACTATTATTCCGGTTATCCTGTGCGAAACTCCCAAGCCAAGTGCTCTCAAGCGGCGAATATGCTAAAGTGGACATATGCAGGTACCGGCACCGGATTGGGCGGCATCGTTGCCAACCTCTCTCGCGACCGCGACGCTGACGGCCCGTGTGGAACGGGGCGACCTAGCCGCGTTGCCTGTCGGGGAACTGCTCCAGGCTGTGGTGGTGAAGGTGGAAGGGGGCGCCGCCACCTTGCTCGTTCAAGGCCGGGAGTTCGTGATTCGTCCTTCAGAGCAAATGCAACCCGGCACGGTTTGGCTTCTGCGCCGCCCCTTAGGGGAATCAGGCCAGCAGGTCGAGTATTTGGCATCCAGCGCCCCCTCTTCCTCCCCTGGACCTCCAGGCCACGCGGCACGACCAATCACTTCGACCAACCGCGCAGAAACGTCGCCAGTTGCTCCTCAACTCTCCGGGAACACTTTGCCCCTTCCCCCTGCGTTGACCGCTATGGTGTCCACCCATTCCGCCCGGCCTCAGCTCGTCGAGGTGCAGGAACAGGTATCACCCCAAACCTATCGCATCACCTGGTTTGGCCAGACAATCCTTGCGCGAAGCGAACAACCGCTCTTACCGCAGCACCAACATTTGGTACAGTTCGAGCTGCGGCCTGACGGCTTGTGGCTGCTCCGACCTGCTGAGACCGCTCAATCCCCGCGCCTCCTGGCGGCGGCTTTGCTCAGCCAACTTCCCCCTGCTGATTTGGCTCCGGCCCTCGCCGACTTACATCAGACTCTCATGGGGCGCACCCTGGTCGCATCATTTCCCACCGTTTTAGAAGGAGCAGCGGCTGAACATGTAGGGCCATCGGCAGATACCACATTGCGCCTTCTCCGAGATGTTCAGGCGGCATTGGAGTCATTTTGGCCTTCGGAACTGCGGCCTTTGACGGCCCAACAGTTGCGGCAACTCGTGGAGAACGGCGGCTTATTGTACGAGGCACGTTTGAGCAGTGCGCTGAGTGCCAGTCCACCACCAACTGATCCCCGTTCGGCTTCGCTTGGCGCTGGGGGGGACGCTCCGGGTCCTCCGATTCAAGCCCTAGCCCCCAACCTGGAGCATGCCGCCGCTCGCCATCCCTTGGTTTCGAATGATCTCAAGGGCAGCCTGCTCCGCCTCATCCAGTCCCCCAGCGGAGGCGGGGAACCCACACTACAAGCCGCTGTACTGCCCGCTTTGCAGAGCATCGTTTCCCTTCAGGCGGCAAATATCCTCGCGGGCCATCAAGGAACCTCTTACTGGTTGCAAGTCCCCTTCCCCGATGGTTCGGCCTGGCGCACTCTTTACATGGCGGTGCAACCGGAGTATCCCTTCTCTGTGGAGGACCCTGCCCCGCGGAATAAGTCCTCCTTCTCCTCCACTATGCAGCGTTTTCACATTCTGATCCATGCACCTTTAGATACTCTAGGGAATGCATGGATCGATATAACGCTTCATGGGGATCGTCTCCATGCGGTTCTGTATTTTGAGCGTGAGGTAGCATTACAACAGGCTTTAGCGCTGCAAGGAGAATTGCATCAGATGCTACAAGACTCGGATTTTACGCAGATTGGGATCGAGTTTCGTTCTGCGGCGGACTTGCCCGCTCGTCATCGTCAGCATGCCGAAGCCATGCGTCAGGTCCGCCCGCCTTCCTTACACTTGGTGGATTGGGAGGTTTAGAGCATGGCTCAAGCCCCGCGACCGCAGGCTGTGGCCTTACGTTACGATCCTGAGCGTGATGCCGCCCCCAAGGTCGTCGCCAAGGGCCAAGGGCGATGGGCCGAACAGATCGTGCGCACCGCCCGGCAGCATTATGTTCCTATCCATCATGATCCGCAGCTTGTGCGAGTCCTCAGTCACTTGCGCTTGGATCAGGAAATCCCGCCGCAGTTGTACCAGGCCGTGGCTGCTGTGTTGGCCTTCCTCTACCGCGTCCAACAACAACCCCGACGCTGATGCCCCCAGAGATCAGGATTCAATCTATAAATAGACTTGATATATCTACACAACAGGAATTCATAATCCATGTCTCTCTGGCATATCGACTTTCTTCTTCTCTAAGGCAGTGTACTATTCCTGTGTTGTCACCCATTAGGAGAGTTTGTCCAGAATAGCATCGGTGAACTGGGTGGTCGAAGCCGAGCCGCCCAGGTCCTGCGTGCGAACAGTTCCCTCCTTCAAGACGCCCACGATCGCCCGGCGCAGACGTTCGGCGACTGCTGCTTGACCCACGTCTTGGAGCATCTCCAGGGCCGGCATTAGCAGGGGCAACGGATTGGCAGTGTCAGGAGGAACGCTTTCGTATCCCGCTCCATAAACGGCCTCATAAACCCGCAGGTCTGGCCCGAAGTTGATGGCAGCGGTCCCGCTGATCCCGCCGATCAAACCGGCACCCAGATCGGAGAGCAAGTCCCCGTAGAGGTTGCCCACCGCCAGAACATCAAAGCGGGAGGGGCGGCTGACCAATTGCATGCATGTGTTGTCGACAATCAAGTCCCGGCTGACTAGATCGGGATATTCCAGGGCGATCTCGCGAAAACAATCTAGGAACAGGCCATCCGCCAGCTTCAGGATGTTGGCTTTGTGGATGCAATGGACGGTCCGGCGGCCCCGTTGCCGGGCTAGCTCGAACGTAAAGCGGAAGAAGCGGCGGCACGCTGCCGCGGTGACAATCTTGAAACTTTGGACGACTCCCGGAATGATTTCATGCTCGGCTGTGGCGTACAGATCTTCAGTGATTTCCCGCACGAGCAGAATATCGACGTGGTCAAAGCGAGCCGGAATCCCTGGCAGATTCCGGATCAGCCGCACCGAGGCAAACAGCCCTAACGCGCGGCGGAAGGCTACGTTGTAATTCCCACTGAGGGCCGAGTGCCGCAGCGGCAGGGCTTCTTCCGGCGAAGGGGTCACATGGGGAGGAGGAGGCAACAATTTGGTCTTGAGTGCCAGGCCGTTGGCGCGCACCGCTTCGATGGTCTCCTCCGGCAGGGGCGGCAAGCCACGCTCCAAGGCGGCACGACCGGCATAGTGAGTCTCCAGATGCACATCTGCCTCCGCCGCCACCAGCAAACGGCGCAGGGCTTGCTCCTGATCGTAACCAACCCCCCCTCCTTGTACAAACACGACCCTGGGCATGCCTGGTCTCCCGCTTGGGAAAATTTTCGTCATCATCCCGCTGGACAGGCTCGAAACGCCGATACTCTCACCGGACTAGGGACATCTTATGGCGCCTGCGGAAGGGATCACGGAGGGGAAGCGCAAAAGTGTCGCCCTTGCCCCGCCTTACTGCTTTGCAGCCGCTGCGGTCTCATTTCGCATCGGAGAGAGGATGAACATGGATGGAACAGCTGCGAAGGAAAAGTAGGATGGGGCTGATGTTGAGGGAATCAGCCGTCTGTTTGCTGCCGAGAGGTCCACTGGCGCGGCAGCCGAAGGCGGAATGTGCTTCCGACTTCCGGCTGGCTTTCCACCTCAATCGTGCCGCCTAGACGTTCGACATATTCTTTGACAATGGCCAATCCCAAGCCGGCGTGGACTCCTGCGGCATGGCGGGAGGCATCCGCCCGGTAGAAGCGCTCGAAAATCTTTTCCATGACCTCCGGCGTCATCCCGATCCCGGTATCGCGGACCTGCACGATCACCTCGTGTTGCTGAGTCCAGATAGATAGTTCCACCAATCCCCCTGGCCGATTGTACTCCACTGCATTATGGAGCAGGTTCGTGAGCACTTCGCGCAACTTTCCGGCATCGGTTTCCATCACCAAGTCCGAGGGCACGTCATAATCGATCGTGATCTGATTCGTGGAGGCGAGCGGCCGAATGACCGCGACGCAAGCGGAAGCCAGTTCGTGAACCTGCACGGGGCCGATATCCAAACGGTCGTTTCCGGCGTCGAGTGTCGCCAAGGTCATGATGCGTTCGACCAGTTGACCCAACTGCCGGGCGATCAGGCGGCATTCTTGCAGGCAGGTGCGATACTGTTCCGGATCGCGCGGCTTCATCAAGGCGACATCCAGCGTAGCCAACAAGGCGGCGATGGGAGTGCGCAACTCGTGGGAGATGTCTGCCACCGCTTGCTTTTCGCGGGCGAAGGCTCGGCGCAAGAGGTCGAGGGTCTGGGTCAACCGGGCGTGAATCGGCGCCAGCTCCGCCGACAGGTCCGAACCGTCATGGGGGAGTTTGAAATCTTTTTCGGACACCCGGCTGACAGCATCCGAAAGTTTGCCGAGGGGTCGCAATCCCCGTCCGACCAGTAGGGGTCCGCCAGCCGCCACAGCCAGAAAAGCTACAAGGCCGACACCGGCGATCCGTTGGCGGAGTTGATGGCGCACCGCTTCGATGTCGGCGGTCAGCTCCGCCAGTTCGCGGTCCCGTTCCTCGGCGAGTTGTTGCAGGCGGTGTTGAATCTCCCGATCTGGCCGGGCGCATTGGACGTAGATGCGCGGCAAGCCAGCCGTCCCGGAGGCGGCCGGTGGCAAGCCGATGCCGCCTGCTGCCGCCCACGCTCCCCAAGCTCCGAGCAAGGATCGCTGCGGCCAATCGCGCCGCCGTGGCGGCGAACGTAGAAAATACGGCACCTTATAGACCACCCGCCGCACTTTCTCACCATCCGGTTGCAACTCTACCGTCCCGAATGTCCAGTCGATCAGATTTTCCGCCTCCACAAGACGCTGAGCATCTCCGCCGCTCGAACTTCGGCTTTCCAGGTCGCTGGGGTTGAAGGGTAACTTGCGGCTCCCCAAGGAACGGGAACGCCATTCTCGACCACCCGTCGTGTTGATCTGGAAGTAATCGCTGCTGCCTTTATCGTCATCGAAGTGCTGGATGAACTCCTCCGGCAACGGGAGATTGCCGAAGTAGAATTGCACCCAAGCGAAGTGATGTGGCAGAGGCCGGCGGAAGGTGACGAGCGGCGGACTTCCCCCCCCAGCCGGCGGACCGCTCCCTCCTGCGCCGCTCCCCAAAGAAGGGGGCGAACCACCTCCGCCGGTTGGCACGGGGAGTACCGGGACACTCCCGGATGTGGGAACGGCCCAGAGACCCGGCTGCGACGTCAGAAACATCAGGGGACTGACCGCTGTCACGGTGGGGAATTTGACCGCTTCGATCTCATAGCTCTGGCCGTAATGCAACTGCATGACATTGGCCAGCTCGCGCGCCTTGTCGAAGAGAATCTGATCAATCTGGGCCTGTTCCCGGCGGACATTCTCCTCGTAACGGGACAGGATGAGGTGCTGTCCGGCTTCTTCCCGCGCTGCAAACGCCTGCATCGCCGCCTGGTCGATGACGAACCACACCCCGGCCAGCATCAGGGCCACCAAAAGCAACAGGTACAACGTCAAAGAGCGGCGGATCGAACGCATAACCTGTCAAGCCACCGGGTAGTCCTCCGGCCTCCTCAACGCGTGGCAGGACTGGATGCCGTCGTGGTCTGGCCCCCATCCTCCTGAGACTCTTCACCCCGCAGCATGTATCCCTCACCCCAGCGCGTCAGTATCAGCGGCGGATCGAAACCCTTGTCGATTTTGTTCCGCAGATAGCGGATGTAGACATCGACCACATTCGAGGTATTTTCGTCATATTCATCATACAGGTGTTCCCAGATCATGCTGCGCGTTACGACCTTGCCTTTGTGGTAGGCTAAGAACTCCAGCAGGGCATATTCTCGTGGCGTCAGGTGGATCGATTTGCCGGCCCGGCGTACTGTGCGGGAGGCCGTGTCAATCTCTAGATCATAACACCGCAGCACAGGGTCTTTCTGTTGGTGCTGCCGCCGAATCAGAGCACGGACCCGCGCGAGCAATTCCGCAAATTCAAACGGCTTGGTCAGATAGTCATCCGCCCCGGTGTCCAGCCCCGCCACTTTGTCGTGGGTGGTCGTTTTCGCGGTCAGCAGAAGCACGTGGGTGTCGATCCCCGCAGAACGCCAACGCTTGAGCAGAGTCAAACCGTCGATCTTAGGCAACATAATGTCCAGAATGACCACATCATACGAGGTCGTCCGGCATTTGATGTCGCCTTCCTCGCCATCCATTGCCACATCGACGGCGAATCCTTCCTCCTCCAACCCTTGGCGGACCGCTTTGACAATGTGCGGACTATCTTCCACAAGCAGTATGCGCACGGCTCGGACCCTCTCCAGACTTGTCACCCACTTGTCCTCTCCCTTTACACGATAATCCAACCTCGATGAGGGGAATATGAGAATCGCAGCCAGCCATAACGCTGGGGGCAACTCTGCCAGAAACTGGACCGCTCAGCCTCTGGATAGCCTGCCTCACGAGGGAAATCGCCCCGCTTCGGCGGAAATCCGACCCTCCCCACAGGGTTCTCAGCCTAAAAACCTGGGAAATTAGCCCATCCAACGAATCTGGACGATGGACGTGGAGAGAAATGGGCCGCCGTTCTGCCGTGCTCCAGCCTCGCAGAGAAGACTACCTTCAAACTGGGAAGGCAACGCGGAGTTCAGGTCGAAATCAAAGGCAAGCGGCGCCGACCCAGTCCCTCCACGTCCGTCTGTTTGGCCAGGCGATGCTGGTTTTCCTGTTCCCAACGGGCAATTTCTTCCATCAGGGCGTCCACAATTTCGGCTTCTTCCACCCGGCGGATGATTTCGCCGTTGCGGAAGATCATGCCTTTACCGTTACCGGCGGCGATGCCAATATCCGCTTCGCGGGCCTCACCAGGGCCATTGACGACACATCCGAGAACGCTGATTTTGACCGGCAGGCGTTTGCCTTGCAGGCGCTTTTCCAGTTCGGCTACGATTTTTTCCAGATCGATGGCCAATCGGCCGCAGGTCGGGCAAGCAATCAACTCGGGGCGGCGGACGCGCCGCTGCGTGGCTTGCAGGATATCGAAGGCGGCAGCAATCTCCGGTACTGGGTCCCCCAAGAGAGAGACGCGGATGGTATCGCCAATTCCATCGAGGAGCAACGGAGCCAGGCCAGCCGCCGATTTGGTCACGGCATATGGTGGCTTCCCTGCTTCCGTGATGCCAATGTGGGTGGGATAGTCCGCTAACTGGGCATAGAGCCGATAAGCCTCTACGGCTACCAGCACGTCGCTGGATTTGAGCGAGACGACGATGTCATGATACCCCTCTTCCTCCGCCATTTCGATATAACGCAGGGCACTTTCCACCATCGCTGGCGGGCAAGGAAAGCCATATTTTTCGCATAAGTCTCGCTCCAGGCTTCCCGCGTTCACGCCAATGCGCATCGGAATGCCGCGGGACTTCGCCTTGCGGACCACCTGGCGGAAGCGCTCCGGTCCGCCGATGTTGCCGGGATTGATACGGATCTTATCGATGGGATGGTCCAACGCGGCCAATGCCATCTTGTAGTCGAAATGGATGTCGCAAATGAGGGGAATGCCGATCCGCTCGCGAATCCGCGTCAAGGCGTGGGCATCTTCCGGCTTGGGGACTGTGACACGCACGAGTTCGCAGCCCGCCGCTTCCAAAGCCTGAATCTGCTGGACTGTCGCTTCAACATCATGCGTGTCGGTGGTCGTCATGGATTGAACGGCGATGGGATGATTCCCGCCGATGACCACGGAACCAATCCGCACCTCGCGCGTCTTGTGGCGCGGTTTGCCAGGCAGGCGTGGTGCCTGTTCCAGGAGCGAATATTGGAATCGTCCCATGAGCGATCCCCGCTGAGGAGTCCGGACTTGTTCCCTTCAAACGCATTATAGGAAATGCCACGGCCGCTCCGCCGGCCGTTCCAGGTAGTAGCAGAAAAGGTACGAGACGCAGCCGTTGGAAAAGAATACGCGCTTACAGGCATGCACGGGAAGACGACGGCAGGGGCTGGAACCTCTCCACGCAACTGAGGACAAGAGCATAATCGTAGCTGGCAGAGTATCCCAAACCGCCCGTGTGACGCCATCAAGAGGTGGACCATTCCCAGAGGAGAATGCTGCCATCGGCTCCCGCCGCCGCTAGCCAGCGTTGGTCCGGACTGAGGGCGACTCCCAGAATCGGAGCCGGCAGATTCTCCAGTAGCAGCACGCGGGTGAGCGACGAGAAATCCCAAACCGCGATCTTGCCTTGGTCCCCTCCGTAAATCAACCATTGGCCATCTCGACTCAGAGTCACACTGTGGACGCGCCCGACATCCCGGCCAATCACGGAGACTGGCTGGCCGCTGGTGATGTCCCAAATACGCACGGTCTCATCCCAGCCGCCGGAGATTACCCAACGCTCATTGGGACTGAGGGCGACGCAGCAAACGCGGCCCGTATGGCCCTCCAGCCGATGGACTTGGCGCTGGCTGGCGATTTCCCAAACCCGCACTGTCTGGTCGCTCCCGCCCGATAACAAATGGCGGCCATCGGCAGTGGTCGCAACACCCCAGATTTCCCCCTTATGTCCCGTCAAAGCGGCTACGAGCTGCCCTGTGCTGCTTTCCCAGATTTTGATCAAGCCATCTTCCCCCGCGGAGACCAGCCATCGGGTCTGTCCCAGGAACGAGACGTGGTTGACCCAAGCGGTATGAGCCTGGAACAGAAGATTGCACTGCCAATCGATGGTATCCCAGCCCTGGATCGTACCCTTCGAGCCGCTGCCCACCAGGCAGAGGCTGTCGTGACTAAACGCCAAGCTTGTAGCGATGAAACCGGAGGTGTCGACGTGGCGGAGCATTCGGCCGCTACCGGGATCCCAAAGGCGAATGATGCCATCAGCACCGACGGAAGCTAGCGCGGAACTCGCGGGGCTGAAGGTCAGCGCGTAAACTTTGCCCTTATGACCCAAGAGCGTCCGCCTCAGCCGGACTGTCACCCTGGCATGAGTATTCGCCTGAGGAGACGAAACAACGGGGGGTGATCCGGGAGGACTCCCGGAACCGGCGGAAGCGGCAGAAGGTGTCGTAGTCAAGAGGGGCGGTGAAGCCGAGGGCGAAGAGGCCGACGCAGAAGCAGTCGGATCTTGAAGGGGGCGAAGGGCGGCCAGCGGTGTGTTCAAATGATATGGGGATGACGATAGGTGGTACGGCGATGCCGAGGAAGATACAACCGATGCGGAGGAGGAAAGCACCTCCCGAGAGGATCCCAAAGCAGATTTATCTGTGCGGGTGAAGTTATTGAAGTTAAGGACTCTCTCGATTAAGTGAAGTTGGTGCGGTTCCAGAGGTAAGACCTCCGGCTCGGCTAATGGTTGGGGATAACGGACAACCCTGGATAAGGGTAAGACCTGATCCACATACGTGTACAAGGATAAAACCAGATGGCCAATCAGATGCCGGAGTTTATCATCGGAGCCACGCCAAAGCAGTTGGAATAAGGGAGAAAGTTCCGGCTGCTGGTAATCCTTTTCGGTAAAGAGAATGTTTTCCCCGTTGTTGTATTCCCGCCACAACTGCGGATTCCAGCGGAGGGCACATAACCCCGTGTAAATGGCAAGCAGGGAGAAGTGGTCGGCCAAAGGACCATAGTATTTGGGACGGCCCGGATGCTGGTAATTCCGGTGCCCATACTCCGACGGAATCACTTTCTTCAATGCCGGGACCCACAACCCATCATAATCGACTAGACGAAGAACATACCCTGTTTTTCCTTTATCTTGATAATTTGCAATTATGATATTTCCATGCTGAAGATCGCCATGAGCAATATGCTTTTTCCTCATATCGACACTGGCGGCATACAATGAATACATGATGGCTTCGATATAACGTTTTCTCTCCAGAAAACGATCGATGAAATCTCGCAGTGTCAAACCGTTGACCCACTGCATCTTGACGATTGGATACCAGGTTCCCCGCACTCGGATGCCCTGTTGATGGTAATGAAACGGCAAGAGGAAGCGGCAATGGCGCTGCCGCAAGTGTTCTGATACGGCATGATAGCGTTGCTGCAAATTGGGAATGTCCCGCGTGAAGCATTTGACCGCCCAGTCCCCTGATGGTGTGGTGACACGAAAGACGATGGCAAAGTTGCCCGTGCACGCTAGCGGTAATCCGTGGGAATTCGTCACCACTTCCCCAGCTTGCAAGTCGGGGTCGTTGAAGCAATTCCGCGGGTTCTGCACCGTTTCAAAGTATGCCAGATTATCGGGAAGCATCGAGTTTCACTCGAAAACCTTAAGTTGGGATGCCAGCGCACATAACGCATTTTACTCCGTATTTTGCCTCTCACAATGCAGCAGAGGGCATACAGCGCGAAATCATCTCGCAGGAAAAGCCGGTTCGGATGGGGAAACGCTCAAAGAGGATTGGGGCGGGAAGAGGAGGGATCAGGCGGCGCGACGCTCTTCCTTTTTGAGCCAGCTTTGCATGGCGTGCAACTCTTTCTCCCATTCACGGGTAAGCCGCCGTTGGACGAAGGCATCGTAGAGCAAGTCCAAGCTCTCCACCAGGTGGCGGAGTTGCGTCACGCGTTCTTGGCGCATCTGCTGCGGATCGGTGATGTCGTCGGGCAACGGAGGCAAGCGGATCGCGGACAGGGCGAGATTTTCGGCATGCAAGGTGAGTTCGTACTGTTCCTGGTGGCGGACAAGGGTCAACCCCAGCTTTCGGGGGAGTTTCCCGGCTTGTACGGCCCGGCGGGCTTCGGGTAATCGCGTCGGCGCATCGCTGCGGATCGTTTCCAGTCCTGTTTGTCCCCGCGGGCATTCGAGGGTCAATGTCTGCGAGGGGAACACCGCTAACTCGGAGCGGTCCGCTAAGGTGATGGTGTCGCCGCGGGTGTCGGTGTAGAACCAGAGCCAGAGGAGGAATTCATTTCCCAGGAAGTCGCGGTTGCGTTCATCGACGATCCAGGCCAGCGAGGCCGGCGTGATTCCGGGAACAAAGGGACTGGGAGCGGAGTCGTCCACTTGCCGAGTACGGGCATGGACCTCCGCCAAATGGTAGGCACGCCGTCCCGCTGTCATGCATTCCAGGGTCAGGTCGAAGGTTTGGGCCAGCAAGCCGGCCATGCGGTCGATCGCCGTGGCGGCTGTCGAGGAGAACCAGATCTCATTGCTCAGTCGTTCCCAAAGCAGCGGGTAGCACTTGCGCTTGCGGAAGCGTCCATCCCTGGCTTCCTCCTCGAGACGAGCACGGGCGGCCTCTTTGGCCTCGCGCTTCTGCCGCAAGCTGGGGAAACCACTGGGGTTATTGCGGCTCAAGGCCAGCAATTCGATGGCGGTGTAGGCGCGCAACAAGTCGGGAGGAAGGCGGTCGGTATCCACACGCAGATCGAACACCAGAGCGTCGTTGACGATGTTTTTCGCCGGCTGAAAGTCCGTATCCAAAACATGTTCCCCGGCGGTCCACCCGATTTCGATTCCATCGGCGGAAGCCACACGTTGACGGCCAGCCGCATGGGCAGCCAGCCGTTGCAAATGTTCCTCCCCGAAGATCTGCGGCGGTGCATTTAGCACTCGGAAGCGGATAAAGGCCGCCCGACCGGAAAAGAAACCCATGCGCCCTTTCCTCCTCGATTTTCTCCGCGGCCAGACGAAGGTCGGGACTCCCCGCGCTGTTCTTGACCGTGAGGCCGTACTTCCTGGCGGAGGGCTAGGGATTATGTCGTCTCAAGAGGCGGGTCAGGTTTGGCAAAAGACGATCCACGGGAAGGGCAAAAGCAAGCGCCGCTCACTTGGACCGACCGGCAGGGGTCCACCTAAGCTGAACACATACTTATCAGAGGGATAATTCAGGTGACGAGGATGGGTTCATTCACTTCGTCATCTTTGCGGCGCATTTCTTCGAGGATGATGGGATGCCAATTCGGGTCCCGCTGCTGAGGTGGAACGTAATTTTCCCGTGCCCAACGCCGCAGGCGCAATTCCTCGATCAGATCCACATCAGCCGACGAGGCGGGGGGAGAGGTGGTGCTGGAGATCATGGCTACACCCTTCGCTAGCGACACTGCCGGGACTCATGACCTGGGAGACTATGCCGTAGCACCCGATGTAACTCTAGCGGTACAAAAGGGATCGGCAAGGGGACGGGCGCTAGATGAAGGAGAAAAGGGGCGTACAGGTTCGTGTTGCATCTTGGGGTTTTCTATGGGCGTCCGTTCAGGTTCCCCCCACGATCACTTCGACCTCGAAAGTGCGTTCCCCCCGCTCCACCGTGAGGCGGGCTATGCTGCCGGGCTTGAGGCTGCGCAAGAGACGCTCGTAATCTTCGATGTTATCTACGGGTTGACCATTGATGGCCAGAATCAGGTCGCCGGGTTCGAGCAAGCCGGTGCGGGGATTGCGGCGAATACCCCGTAGGCCGGCGCGATCCGCCGGTCCATCGGGAATGACTTGAGCAATCATGACACCTCGGTCGAATCCCGCTTGACGCAAGCGACGCTGATCGTACAGCTTGATACCCAGGTCCGGACGGAGAAGCCGGCCGGTGCGGATCAGTTGCGTCACCACTTCGTTGACGGTATCCGAAGGAATGGCGAAACCGATGCCAACATTGCCGCCGTGCTGACTCGGCGTCGTAATAGCAGTGTTGACTCCGATGAGCCGCCCGAAACGATCCAACAGCGGCCCGCCAGAGTTGCCCGGATTGATCGCCGCGCTGTGCTGAATCACACCGGGAATCGGCGTCCCGGCGGGAGAATCGATGACCCGGCCCAGGGCGGAGATGATCCCTTTGGTCATCGTTAGGCTTAGCCCAAAGGGGTTGCCAATGGCGAAGGCTTTGTAACCCACTTGCAGATCCTCCGAGGAGGTCAGCTCGATCTTGCGGATTTTGCTTCGGGGTGGAAAGTCGTGCGGCGCGAATTGGATCACCGCCAAGTCGTAATCTGGGGCCACTCCAACGATGACAGCGTCGTAGGCGGAGCGGTCGGCCAGCACAACACGCAGAGCCAAGTGGGGTTGGCTGTATGCCTCGGCTACCACGTGGAAGTTGGTCACCATCCGGCCCTCGTCATCCCACATGAACCCTGAACCGGTACCGGCCTTAAACTCAAAGATGCGATCATCCCACGGTGCCCGCTTGACTTTAGCCACAGTATCGACGTTGACTACCGAGGGCGAAACCTTCTTGAACAGCTCGACCGCTTCCTGTTCTTCAGCATCCAGACCCTCGCGGGGAGTCACCTGCCGCGGCTGCGCTTGGGGATTGAGCAGCGGCGGCGTGGGAACCGCCCAGCGATAGAGACGCATCCCTACCCAAAAGAACAGCCCGGCGAGGAAAAGCAGCACCAGCAAAAACGTCAGCCAGGCGCTGGGGGGCAAACCCGAAGTCGAAACGGGCCGGCGTCCTCCAGGCCAACCGGGCCCCTGATCATTTCCCAAACTCATCATGACCTCGTCTCCTTCCTCGAAGGTCCTCCCTATTCGGATTCCCACGCGGCAGAGCCACTCCTATCGTCGACTCATCGCCGTCACAGTAGGGATAGATGGCACAGTCACTATATCATCCCAGCTCGAACTTGCTGATAGTGGAATGGTTGCAGCCCAAATTTTCGATACCGCACCTGCGGGGATTGATTTTCCTCCTTGCCCTCCGCCGCTGCTGGAGGGATGAAAGTGGGAGGGGATCCAAAACCAGTGGTACCGCTCGTTGAGGAGAATCAATCTTCGAGGCTATAGGTCGCTTCCGCCGTTTCGGGAGGTGGGGCGAGGTCGGGATGGGCCAGCAACATGCGGACGCAGGTGTTCCACCGAAGGATAGCGTCGTCATTCTGCTGAGGACGGAGAGCCTCCGCCGTTTCGTAATGTTCCATAGCCTGCCGAAAACAAGCATACGCATGTTGAGAGCTATGAGGTTTATCTGAGCGCAGCCACGCCAGGCCTTCTCGTTCGGCAATCAAGCCGGCATAATAGGCCCGCTCATAGGGGCCTTGGAGTCGACTGAGCAATTCTCGGGCTTGGCGCGGGGAGGGAGGACGCGGTTCCTGAAAGCGGTCGGTAATCGCCAAGATCAAGGTGATCAGGGCTTCCTGATGATCCGGGTCAATCGCCAGAATGTCTTCGCAAATACTTTGCGCTAATTCCGGTTGGTTGAGGAGACGATAGCGTTCGGCTTTCTCCAGGGCGGCAGGGATGGCTTCGGGCCGTAAGCGTTTGAGAGTCCACATGAGTGAACCTCCACGAGGATGAAATCCAACCGCCGGCCTTCTGGGGCTTCCAGAGTAACCGCAGGATCAGGACGAAGATGCCGGAACGGAAGAAGCGGAAGCGGGTGGCGCGGCCGGCGAGGGGGAATCCGCTGTCCCACTCCGGCGGGGGCGGAATACCAGTTGGATCAACTTGACAACCGGATCGTAAAACTCGTCGACGACACGTTCTTTGAGCGGAATGATGGCATTATCCGTGATCGTAATCTGTTCTGGGCAAACCTTGGTACAGCATTTCGTGATGTTGCAATAGCCGATGTGGAACTCGCGTTTGAGGGCGGCGATGCGATCGGCAGTGTCGAGGGGGTGCATCTCCAGAGCGGCAGTGTGGACCAGAAATCTCGGCCCGATGAATTCCTCATGTTTGTGATGTTCGCGCAAGACATGGCAGACATCTTGGCAGAGAAAACACTCGATGCATTTGCGGAACTCCTGGACGCGGTCCACATCTTCTTGGCTCATGCGCCACGTGCCATCGGGGGCATCCGGCGGCCGCGGGCGGAAGGGAGTAATCCGCTTTTTCACCTCGTAGTTCCAGGAAACATCCGTGACGAGGTCCTTCACATGGGGGAAGGTTTGCATCGGTTCGACGATGATCGGTTCGCCGGGGGGAAAGTCGCTGAGCCGGGTCATGCACATGAGCCGCGGCATGCCGTTGACCTCGGCGGCGCAGGACCCGCATTTGCCCGCTTTGCAATTCCAGCGGCAGGCCAGGTCCGTCGCTTGCGTCGCTTGAATCTGGTGGATGGCATCCAGAACGACCATCCCTTCCCCGACTTCCACGGTATAATCCCGGAACTGGCCTTGCCCCCGTTCTCCGCGCCAGATGCGAAACAGCGCTTGCGGCATCAGACGATTCCTCCCTAGATGCGGTAATTGCAACCTGCAGGGCCGACCGTGCCAGCGGCTGGCGACCTGCCCCAACTTTCAACAATGATTCTCCCGCGTCGTTCCCCCTTCGCGTATCGTAGCAATCCCCGGTGTTAGCGCCCGATCTCCCAGATCGGACATTACCTCAGCTCCTCCGGCAGCACCCCGCCGTTTTCCTCGCGAATGATGTCAAGCAATTCCTGAGGCATCGGCGGGATCGGTTCCCAGCGGATTTGCATGCGGCCATCCGGTCCTTTGGCAATGACGGTGTTGACTTTGCCGTACTGGGCCGAGTCTTTGCGCGGGTAGTCATCGCGGAATTGGGCGCCCCGGCTTTCCTTGCGTAAGAGTGCTGCTCGGGTGATGGCTTCCGAGACGGTCAGGAGGCTATGGAGGTCCAAGGCGGTGTGCCAGCCGGGATTATACTCCCGGTTACCGCTGACTGCCACGTTTTGCGCCCGCCGGCGAAGCTGTTCGATGCTCTCCAAAGCTCGCAGCATTTCATCTTCCCGTCGCACAATGCCCACCAGATTTTGCATCAATTCCTGCAACTCCTGCTGGAGCTGGAAGGGATTCTCGCCTTGGGAGCGTTCAAACGGTGCCAAGGCCCAGCGTGCCGCCTCTTCCACCTGGCCCGCATCGATCACGGGCAAGCCGGTGCGTTCTTGGGCATACCGGGCGGCATATTCGCCGGCGCGTTTACCCAAGACGAGCAAGTCCGAGAGGGAATTGCCACCCAAGCGGTTGGCTCCGTTGATGCCGGCCGCACATTCCCCGCAGGCGAACAGGCCAGGCACGCGGGACATCTGAGTGTCGCTATCGACGCGGACCCCTCCCATGATGTAGTGCGTGGTTGGCCCGACCTCCATCGGTTCACGGGTGATGTCCAGTCCTGCCAGCTCCTTGAATTGATGGTACATGCTGGGGAGTTTTTTCTTCCAATGTTCGACCGGGTCGAAGCGTTTGACTCGCTGGGCGTACCAGCGGGAGAAGGTTTGCAATTCCAGGAAAACTCCGCCATGGGGGCTTCCCCGTCCCTCTTTCACTTCTCGGACGATGCAGCGGGCGACGTGATCACGGGTCAACAATTCCGGAGGCCGTCGGGCATCTCGCCCTTGGTATTTCTCCGCCAAGACGTAAAGGAAGCCTTCCTCCTCGTTTTCCGCCGTTTGGGCTTTGTAGTTATCGGGAATATCCCGGAACATGAACCGCTCGCCCTGGCTATTGCGGAGCACCCCTCCTTCCCCGCGCACGCCTTCGGTGACCAAAATCCCGCGAACTCCCGGAGGCCAGACCATGCCCGTGGGGTGGAATTGCACGAATTCCATGTCGATCAATTCAGCGCCGGCGTCGTAAGCCAGCGTATGGCCATCGCCGGTGTATTCCCAGGAGTTGGAGGTGATCTTGTAGGCCCGCCCGACGCCGCCTGTAGCCAAGACAATGGCTTTGGCACGAAAGACGACAAAGCGCCCCCGTTCGCGATCATAGGCGATCGCCCCGGCGATCCGCTCGCCGTCTTTGAACAAGCGGAAGACGGTGCGCTCCATATACACGCTGATTCCGCGGTGGATGCCGTAATCCTGCAAGGTGCGGATCAATTCCAGTCCTGTCCGATCGCCGACGTGAGCGAGGCGTGGATATTTGTGGCCGCCGAAGTTGCGTTGCAGAATCCTCCCATCCGGCGTACGGTCGAAGACAGCTCCCCAGGCTTCCAGTTCCTTGACCCGCGCCGGCGCTTCCTGGGCGTGCAGTTGGGCCATCCGCCAGTTGTTGACATATTGCCCGCCGCGCATCGTGTCGGCGAAGTGGACCTTCCAGTTATCGCGTGCATCTACATTGGCCAGCGCTGCAGCAATGCCCCCCTCGGCCATCACGGTGTGGGCTTTGCCCAAAAGCGATTTACACACCAGTCCGACTGACACCCCCGCCGCGCTGGCTTCAATGGCGGCCCGCAAACCGGCACCGCCCGCCCCGATCACCAGGACATCATGCTCATAAATGGGATAGTTGATGCTCATGGCTTGTCCTGAATACCGTGGGAAAACCGCCCATCACACTGCAAGACTGCTGGTGTGTTCATGCGTCCACCACCGCGATCACACCCCTTTTCGTCCATCTTTGTCTGCGCTGGTTTCTCTCCCAACCCAACGCATGGGTCAACATTCTTCTCGTGGGGAGCCTACAACAATCGCCAATCCCGCCAAATGCCCATCGAACAGAGGCGGACGTAAACATCGGCAAAGAGGACGGAAAACAAGCTGAGCCAGGCCCAGAGCATATGGCGGCGATTGAGGGCGCTACAGCCGCGATAGATACCGGAGCAAACCGCCCCGCGGTGCAGACTGTCCCGCCGCCCGCCGACCAGGTGCCGCAAGGAATGGCAACCGAACGTGTACCCCGCTAGCAGTACCACGTTGATGGTGAGCACCAGGCTGCCCACGCCAATCCCCAAGCCATCCTCGAAACGGTAAGCCATGATGGCATCATAAGTCAGGATGCCGATAAACAGGATCGCGATGTAGAGGAAGTAGCGGTGGATATTCATGATCCGCAAGGGCCAGCCGTTTTCACCGATGTATCCCTGCCGCGGTTCACCCACCGCACAGTTTGGCGGGTCAGCCCAGAACGCCTTGTAGTAAGCGCCGCGGTAGTAGTAACAGGTAAGGCGGAAGCCGGCGGGCGCCCAGAGAATGAGAATCGCTGGCGAGTAGGGAAGCCAAGCCGGCCACCAAGAGGGCGGCGGACCAAACCAGGCGTGCTCTGAGTTTCCCCACAACTCCGGAGAGTAGAACGGCGAGAGGTAAGGGCCATGAGTGTAATGCTCGCCCTGCAAAGCCGCCCATGTCGCATAAACCACAAAGAGCGTCAAGCCAACGAACACGGCCAAGGGTTGCAGCCACCACCGGTCCTGCCGCTGCGTCTGGCCGAATCCTCGGGGTTGCTGCAAGGGGAGAGGAAAACTCGCCATGCCGATCTCCACCAGGCTGGTTTAGCTATGCCGTTAGATCCGTAACGAAACGGCAGCATGCCGATGATAAAGTAGCTGCGTGTCCTCTGCAAGGGCCTGCTCGGAAAATCCCATAATTCTCCCTGGAAGCATGCTCTCCTTATCGGGTTCCGAGGTGCTGGCCGTTGCTGCCCCAATAATGCTCTAACCCTTCTTCCGTCACAAAACGGCGTAACTCCGCGGCCTGTTCCGGCGACAAGTTCTGAAGGGGGAGACGAACGGGGCCAAGGTCCACTCCCCGCAGGCGGACCAACTCTTTCGCCGAGGCCAAATAGCCCAGAGACATCATTTGACGGATGAGGCGAGCCGCCCGCCACTGTTCCCGCCGGGCAGCCTGCAAATCTCCTTTCTCAGCCGCTTGCCACAGGCGGTAAAAGAGGGGAGTAGCAAAATTATAACCGCTTCCCACGGCTGCCTGTCCTCCCAGCGCCCAAGCAGCCAGCAAGTGCTCGTCTATGCCGTAGAACACCTGCAACTGGCCGCCACACGCCTGCAAGAGCCATTGGAAGCCGAGCAGATCGGTGTGGGTGTATTTGACTCCCGCGAAGTTCGGAATCCGCTCGTAGGCGGTTTCGATCCAGTCGGTTATCGGTACATCGACGCCGGTCCAAGCGGGAATCTCGTAGTAGTAAAACGGCGTCTCCGGAGCCGAGGCCGCCACCTGGGCACAACAGGCGATCAGGGCTTCTCCCGATGCGGGTTTGAGATAATGGGGGCTGAGCATGGCAATCCCGGCGGCTCCCAGCTTTTGAGCTTGCTTAGCCATGGCGCAGCTATCCGCCAAGCAATTTGCGCCGACGTGGATCAGCACCGTCCAACCCATCTCTCGGCCCACACGCAGCCAGCGTTCAGCTAACGCCATGCGCTCCTCAAGGGTCAGCGAGCTGAACTCCCCCGTGGTACCGCCAACAAAAACCGCTCTCACCCCATCAGCGTGTAACAGGGCGGCTTGTTGCTCCACTTGCGAGAGAGCTAAAGAGCCATCGCTGGCAAATGGTGTCAGCACTGCGGGTATCAAAGGACCTCTAATGATCGCCCCCCTCATGACCGCCTCATTTCTGTACCGAGACTCTCTGCTCGATGGCCCTCGCTGCAATCTTGCGTATCAACATTCTCCACCGCCAACATCCCTGAAGCTATGATACTTGATACAATGGAACCGGTCCGCAGATGTAGGGAGTTGACGAGAAACCTTGCCGGATCGCGGACGCCTGTCTTCATTCACCCTGGCAGCCCATCACGGGGATCGCTGATGCCAGTCCAAAACTTGTCCTGCCAATTCCTACCCCCGAGACCTCTCCGTTGGATCAGGCCGCCAGCTTGCGTTGGAATGCTGGCCGCAGTTGTCCTGGCCTTGTGGGGATCTATGGTGCCATTGTCCGCACATACGGTCCAGGATCGGCAAAACGGCTTGGCCGCGGCATCGGATTCATACTGGTTCGTTTGGCATCCCGGCGAGTTAGCACCGCAGCGCGGCAAGATCAAACAACTGGAAGGCGGCGAGGTTCGTGTTTGGACGCCGGAAGGTCTGGAGCGCGTTCTCCGTGGCGCGTATCATTGGCACCGCGAGCAATTCCGTCTGCCTCCTTTTCCCACCGGCCCGCAAATCATTACCACTGCAGGAGACCGCTTGGCAGGAAGCGTTGAGGGCCTGGAAACGGGCCGACTTCTCTTCCAGCCGTCTGCCGTGCAACAGCCGCCACAAACCTGGAGGCTTCCCTTCTCCGCCGTCCAGGCCGCCTGGCTCGTGGGCCTTCCTGCTGACACACCCGTGGATCCGGCACTCTATTCCTGGGCGGAGGGCTACAAAAACCGCGATACTCTCCGTCTCCGCAATGGCGACATCTTGGCAGGGGTATTACTTGAGGAAACAGATGCTCGCGGAGACCATACCTGGCAGTTGCAAATACCATCAGGGCAAATACAGCGGCTGGCCCCCGAACAAATCGCCGCCATCCGCTTCAACCCCGCGTTAGCTCGCCGGCGCCTGCCCAAGGAGCCAATCCTACTCGTGGTGCTCCACGACGGCTCCCGCGTCCATCTGACTCGTTTCCGCCTTGAAGATGACCAGCTTCACGGGGTCACCCTCTGGAACGAAGCCGTGGCGATTCCCTGGTCAAAAGTCGTTTTGGGCAGCATGACCTCACCCGTAGCCCCTCGCCTGACGGACCTGGCCCCTGCCAAAATGGAGCGCCAACCGTACCTCGAAGGCAGCCCACCCCCCAGTTTTCAGCGACGCCATAACGGTCTGGAATTGCAGCTCGTAGGCCGAACGGCTCCCATTACGGTGGATTGGGGATTTGCCCTTCCCCCGTGGACGGCACTTCACTACGAGTTGAAGCAACCCTATCGCCGACTCGAAACGTGGGTGTCGCTAGCCCCGGAAGCGGCGCCAACAAGCCGCGTACGCCTGCGGATACTCTGTGACGGCAAAGAAGTGGCTCTACCTCAAGAGGGCCTGTTGACCAGCGGTCCTGCCCAACTGTTGCAAATTCCCTTAGACAACGTTCGGCGTTTGACTTTGATCGTGGACTTCCCCTCGCGCGGCGAACCGGGGGCTGTTACGATCTGGGGCTGGCCGCGGTTGATTCCCTAATCTTGGGGAGATAACCTCGTGGCCAAGACTTTGCTCAAGTTGTGCCCAAAACCTCGAACGCACAGTAAAAGCCAAAAACCCTGAACAGGCAATAAAAAGAAAGCGGGACAGTCCCTCAAGGCCATCCCCGCCTTCCATTCTCATGACTTGGAGCTAACCAGAGCAGACAGCGTCAGCGCTTGGAGAACTGCGGGCCACGGCGTGCTCCACGCTTGCCGTACTTCTTGCGCTCTTTCATCCGAGCGTCACGGGTCAAGTAGCCCGAATCCCGCAACCGGCGGATCATGCCGCTCGGCCCCTGCTCCTCGGCGGTCATGACACCGTCACCACTTGGAGCTGCTTTCTCGGTTGTCGCCACCCGTGCCGTCAAGGCCTTAGCTCGCTCCCGCAGCTTCTGCTCATCGACGTAGGAACGGACTAGCACTGTGTTGTGGAACTGGTAACGCTTCTGTTCATCGGGGGGACTGAACATGGTCTTGAGCGCGCGAGCGATCCCTTGCGACACTGCTCCGGCTTGACCCGATACGCCGCCCCCGCGCACGTTCACGTACACATCAACCCGATTGCGCTGGTCGGTCACTAGCAGCGGGCCATACACTAAGGCGCGGTCCTTCTCTTCCGGGAAATAATCCTCTACCGTGCGCCCGTTGATCTCGATGATGCCTGAACCTTCGCAGATTCTCACGCGGGCCACCGCCTTCTTGCGCCGCCCGGTCCCCAAATAATACGTCCGTTCCCCTTTGCTCTTTTTCTCAGCCATGATTCGTTCTCGTCTTTAGGATACCCTGGAAGGCTTGCTTTTTCCGTTAATCACACTCCGATAGCCGTAATGTTCCGTGTCACAATTTTGCGACTGCCTTCACCGCCATTCGCAATCTTTGAGGATCGTCTATACGGGATGGATTGATCGGCGGTCTGATCAGGGGGATCCTTTCACGATGGAAGACCACCCCGCGTGTAAAGCCCCTCCACTTTAGGTTGTGGGCTTGTATTCCTTGGGCTGTTGGGCTTGGTGGGGATGCCGTGGACCAGCATAGATCTTCAGCTTGGACAACTGTTTGTAGGCCAAAGGCCCCCGTGGCATCATCCGTTTGACCGCCCGCCGCAAAATCTCCTCCGGCTTACTGGCCAGCATCTCGCGCGCCGGGGTAATTTTCAAACCGCCGGGATAGTGCGAGTAATCTTGGTATTCCTTCTGGTCCCACTTGCGGCCCGTAAAGCGGACCTTCTCCGCATTGATCACGATGACGTAGTCCCCAGTGTCACAATGGGGGGTATATTCCGGCTTATGTTTACCGCGTAGCAAATTGGCGATTTGCACGGCCAGCCGGCCCACAACTTGATCCGTGGCATCGATGACCAGCCACTCTTGTTTCACGCTGCCGGGTTTGGCCATGTAGGTTGTTTTCCAGGGCATAAAATCACCTGTTTGCAAGGACAGCGGCAGCTCGCTCTGGGCCTCTTCTCCGCCTCAGAACAGCGTGCTCGCCCTCAACTTCTCGCAGATTGAAATGTTAGCAGCTTCAGACAGACCGGCAAGACCTGACCGCAATCCGCACCGGTCCTTGTTTCGTGCACTCCCCGCTTCCGCTCGAATTACCGTGGAAACACGTACTTGGTTCTTTCGTCTGATGCGGCTATTCCTTCACCTCACGTTGGGAACTATGTATACTGAGCGGATATTCCCTTGCTTGAGGAACCCGCCGCGATGAAACTGGCATTTTCCACGAATGCATACTTGCATTATTCGTTCTCCGAAGCTGTCCGGCGATTGGCCAATATCGGCTACCGCGGTGTGGAAATCATGGCCGATGTTCCCCATGCCTGGCCGGCTTATCTGCTCCCGGAGCAGAAACAAGCCATCCGCGATGCCTTGCAGCAACATGGCCTGGCCATCTCGAATGTCAACGCCTTTATGATGCATGCCGTCAATGACCCCAGGCAAAAATACTGGCACCCCTCTTGGATCGAACCCGACCCCCACTATCGGCAGATCCGCATCGACCACACGAAACGAGCATTGACCTTGGCCCGCGAACTCGGTGCAGCTTGCATCACTACGGAACCGGGCGGACCGCTGGAAGGGCGCACCTGGAACGAATGCCTCCGCTTGTTCCTAGACATGCTACAACCGGTCGTGGAACACGCCGAGCGGGAAGGTGTTTTACTTCTGATTGAGCCAGAACCCGGCTTGCTCCTGGAAACCGTGGACCAATACCTGGAGTTCGCGGAGAAGATCTCTTCACCATATCTGGGGCTGAACTTCGATATCGGCCATGCCTTCTGTGTGGGGGACGATCCGCCTTCAGCCATCCGCCGCCTCGGTTCCCGCATCCGGCACGTCCACTTGGAGGATATCGCCGCTACCCGCGTTCATCACCACCTGATCCCAGGCGAAGGGGCGATCGACTTCGCGGCCACGTTGCAAGCCTTGCAGGAAATTGGGTATCAGGGCTGGATCACCATCGAGCTTTACACTTGCCACGAAAACCCCGATGCGGCCGCTCGCTTGGCACGTGAACGCATTCTGACCATTGCTCATGCCCACAACATTCCTCTCGCATGACGAACCGAAGGGGGAAGGTTTGCTCGGCGAGGGATTCAAGAGAAAGCCTAGCCACTCCGCAGATGGTGCAGGATTCGCTCGGCGAGATATTCGCCAATCGCCAGAGAGGCCGTAGCCGCGGGGGAGGGCGCATTCAGCACATGGATCATACGCTGTTCCTCCTGGATGACGAAATCATCCACCAACCGGCCTTGGCGATCCACCGCTTGGGCGCGGACTCCAGCCCCGGCGTACTCGAGGTCCGCACAGTGCAATTCGGGAACCATGCGCCGGGCCGCTGCGCAGAAGGCCGCGGGACTCAGCGACCGCCGCATCTCGTCGAGGCCGGTCCTCCAGAAGCGGCAAGCTAAACGCCAAAAACCCGGATAAAAGAGCATCTCGATGAGGTCGCGGCCGCTCACGTCCTGGATGCGATACCCTGTCCGCTGGAATGCCAGCACCGCATTCGGACCGCACTCCACACCGCCGCGGATCATCCGGGTGAAGTGGACTCCCAAAAACGGCAATTTCGGATCGGGGACGGGGTAGATCAGATTCCGGCACAGATGCTCTGCCGTGGGCTTCAACCGGTAGTATTCGCCCCGGAAGGGTATGATTTGGACCGACGGCCTAACACCACAAGCGGCGGCCACCCGGTCGCTATAAAGTCCGGCGCAGTTGAGAAGCAGGCGGGCGGAAATCGGCCCTTGTGTCGTTTCCGCGTGGAAAGTGTGGCCTTCAGGGCGGCCATTCACAAACTGCCGCTGAGTCTGAACCTGCCCTCCCGCTTCGTGAATCTGCTGGCGCAGTTTCTCCGCCACCGCCGGGTAAGATACGATGCCCGTGTGGGGAATATGGAGGGCAGCCACACCACGAACGTGCGGTTCGATCTGCCGCATTTTCGCCGCGTCCACGTATTGCACGCCTTCCAACCCGTTAGCTCGGCCGCGGCGCTCCAGCTCTGCAAGCCGCGGCAATTCGCGCTCCTGCACTGCCACCACCAGCTTGCCACAGCGTTCATGCGGCACGCCATATTCAGCACAAAAGCGATAAAGCAACTCTCTCCCCCGCACGCACAGCCGAGCTTTGATGGAACCGGGACGGTAATATAAACCGGAGTGAATTACTCCGCTATTGTGACCGGTTTGGTGGGATGCAATCTCCTTTTCCGCTTCGATGACCAGAACATGGAGTTGTCTCCGCAAGGTCCACGCAGCGGCCAGTCCCACGATGCCGCCGCCAACAACCAGAAGATCGCAGTGTTCCACGGTTGCTCAACCTGCTGCTATTATGCCACCAGGCGCTGAGTTTGACGTTGTCCCATCTGCTGCTCAAGACGCGCTGAGACCAGGCCGAGCTTGCAGGCGGCGTCCGCGAGGTCAGCAGCCACTAGCTCCAACCGCAGGGCGGAGCGATCCAGGGCAATTGTGTCCACACGCGCGCCGTAACCGGTCCGAACCAAAACCGTCCGGCATCCCGCCGCTGAACCCGCTTCCAGGTCGATGACGCGATCCCCTATCATCCAGGATTGAGATAAATCAATACCCAGTTCCTCCGCAGCTTGTAATAACAAACCCGGTTGTGGTTTGCGGCAATGACATTGGCGGCGGTAAATATCAATATCCGCCTCAGGATGATGGGGACATACATAGATGCCATCAATTTGAGCGCCATAACACCACAAGAGGTGTTGCAAACGCTCGTGAATGCGATCCAAGGCGGAGGGCGTGAAGAAGCCCCGGGCGATTCCCGACTGATTGGTCACGATCACGACACACCAGCCGGCACGGTTGAGCGCGGCGATCGTCTCCGCCGCACCAGGCAGCAAACGCACCTGGTCCGGAGTGGACACATATTCTCGCTCTTCGATAACGACTCCATCTCGGTCCAGAAAAATAGCGGGGCGTTTGTCCATAGTTCCCTCACCCTAATTAACCTTACAACCCTCACAAGCAACTCATCATCCCCCATGGAGGGGGAGCATCGCAAGAGCAAGTGGATGTGCCGGATTTTAATGTACAAAAGAACAAATTAAACCGAAGTGTCAAATGACAAGATTGCGACGGATACCTCCATCTTATCATAAAAAGACTCACAATATATCGACAGCGGTATTTCCTTCCTGAATCATTCCTATGTTCCATGCTTGTATATCCATTTTTTTCAATTGTGTGATGATACTCTGGGCAAAGGCCGGTGCACAGACGACGATGAAGCCGATTCCCATATTAAAGACGCGGAACATTTCTGCGTCGGAAACATTACCGAGCCGCTGAAGCCAAGGGAAGACAGGCGGTATAGGCCAACTGTCCCGCTGGATCACAGCTCGGCAATTGGGCGGTAGGATGCGTGCCAAATTGTCCACGATTCCTCCTCCCGTGATGTGGGCGAACCCACGCAAGACGCGTTTCTTCACCGGGTAATGTGCCACCAACTGGCGAACGGGGCGGACATAGATACGGGTAGGGGTCAGCAACAACTCGCCTACCCGGCTTTGGCATTCTGGCACTTCATCTTCCACACTCAGACGAGCTGCCTCAAACACAATTTTGCGGATGAGGGTGTAGCCGTTGGAATGTGGCCCGGAAGAGGCCAAGCCGATGACGGTATCCCCCGGACAGATATAGCGGCCATTGATGATCCGATCGCGCTCTACCACACCGACCGCAAAACCAGCCATGTCGAAATCATCCGGCTGATAGATGTCGGGCAAGATGGCTGTTTCCCCACCTACCAACGAGCATTCGGCCTCGCGGCAGCCCTCACTGATTCCCCGGATGAGAGAAGCGGTCCACTGCGGATCATCCCGCGGCAGGGCCAGATAATCCAGGAACATTAGCGGCTCGCCCCCGGTGCAGATCAGGTCATTGACCGACATGGCGACCAAATCGATACCGACGGTGTCAAAGCGTTGGCACATCGAGGCGAGTTTGAGTTTCGAGCCAACGCCATCGGTGCATGCGATGAGCACAGGGTGTTTGTACCGGCGGCGGAAAAGCCAGGCGTGCGGGTCGAGGTCGAATAGGGCAGCGAAACCGCTGCTGCCTTTACCCCCTCGCCGTGGAGGAAACGGGGGAGGAAGAACGCGCAACGGGTCCTGCGTTCGCTGCAGAAGTGGTGCGATGTTGGCCAAGGTTTCCTCGTATTTGTCCAAGTCGAGACCGGCTTTGCGATAGTCCCAGCTTTCTGCCATAACTCACTCCATCTCCGAGCAGGGAGCTGCTTGCTTCGCCAATTGGTGCTGTTGTATCGGGCTTGACCATTTTTTCTGCTAGTGGCTATAGTCCCGCCGAAATAGGCTCAGGAGTTCAGGGCTTTGCTGCTATGGATGCCATCCGGGTCTTATCCCAATTGGCCAATGCGACGCAGGCCGTTTGGCAGGCGAGTCTGGCCGCGCTGGAAAGCTACTTTGCCGCCATCAGTGCCATCTTGCCGGAGCCGTTCTTCCATACTCAGGCCTTTCTCACCTTCTTTGCTCTCGTCTTCGTGGTGTATTGGTCGCTGCCCCGGCGCTGGGCGGAGATGCGCGTTTGGGTCTTATTGATTGCTAGTTTCCACTTTTACGCGGCTTGGAGTCGGGAACTTGCATTACTCGTCACCGTGACGACCTGCGCCGACTATTGTTTCGGGCGGCTGATGAGCATCACCCATCGCCCTCCGTTGAGAAAAGTATGGCTCCTTCTCAGCATCAGCATGAATTTGGGTATTCTCTGCTACTTCAAATATCGAGGATTCTTCCTCAACGAACTCTACGATTTCTTAACAAAATTGGGATATGATCCGGGATATGGGCGTTTGGATATTGCTAACATCATAATTCCCTTCGGTATCAGTTTCTATACATTTGAAGCCATTAGTTATGCTGTCGATGTTTATACACGGAAGATCGAAGCGGAAAAAAGTTTGCCGAAGTTTCTGCTCTTTATCCTCTTTTTCCCTCATTTGGTGTCCGGACCGATTGTGCGCGCCGGGGACTTTCTTCGGCAGACGCGGCGACCCAAGCGCTGGAACTGGGTTCGGATCCAAGTCGGCGTCCAATTGTTCCTCATGGGGGCTTTCAAAAAATTGGCGATTGCCGACCGGATGGCCTTGTTCTGCGACCCGGTTTTTCAAGACCCGGAAAACTTCCGCACCACCGCGTGCTGGCTCGCCGTCCTCGCATATTCCCTCCGCATCTACTGCGATTTCTCCGGCTACTCGGACATGGCCGTCGGGTTGGGGCACTTGTTCGGTTACAAATTGACCATGAATTTCAACATGCCCTACTTATCCGTTAACATCTCGGAGTTTTGGCGCCGATGGCACATTTCTCTCAGTAGTTGGCTCCGTGACTATCTCTTCATACCACTGGGGGGAAGTCGTGGGAGCCGATGGCAGACGTATCGCAATCTCATGATTGTTATGACCCTAGGCGGATTGTGGCATGGCGCCGCGTGGGGATATATACTCTGGGGAATTGTTCACGGTGTGCTGTTGGTCATCCATCGCTGGTTCCGGGAGGTGATTGAGGGATATGCCGGTTGGAACGCGATACTCCAATCCCCTGCCGGTACCCTGGTGCGTGTCAGTTTGACTTTCCTAACTGTCAGCCTCTGCTGGGTTTTGTTCCAACCGGAATGGAGTCGGGCGTGGGCTATGTACCAGCAACTCTTTACCTGGCACAGTGGTGCTGCGCTGCCGTTGCATAATCGCAGTTTATGGTACACGGCCCTATTTGTGTTGATGTGTCATCTGCTCGTCACTTCCGGAATATGGTCCCGGATTTACGAGCGATTGCCCGCAGCCCTGTTGGGAGCGGGCTATGCCGTCTGCGCCTGCCTGGCGATGCTATTGGCCCCAGGTCAAGGGTCCACCTTCATTTATTTCCAATTTTGACTCCATGCGATTGCCACGGGGAATAATCAGGTTAGACCATTGGCACGAGAAGGGAGAGCGAGTCGCGCTGTCCGCCGGGCGATCGCTAAAGCAATGTTCCCGCCGACGTCAGGCTTTCCAAGCCCTATTCGGGGGAGCGATAGTTTACCTGGTGTTGCATCTTGGGCTGGCCAGTGCTGCTGCGTGGTCGCGCTGGCTGCGGGACCCTGTGTATGCCGATAAGGAGCGCAAGTGGCAGAAGCTGGTCTCCCAAGCGCCTCCAGCAGCACCGCGGATTGTATTTCTGGGTACGTCACGGGTGGCCAACGGATTTGCCGCCGGCGAGGCAGAACGCCGCCTACGCCTGGTCACGGGCCGTGCCACGGTGGTTTTCAACTGGGGTCTGCCCGCTTCCGGCCCTGTGACACAATACCTCCATTTCCGGCGACTGATTAGCAGTGGTCACAGGGTCGATGTCCTGCTGCTGGAGGTATTCCCCGCCTTGGTGACCGAGGCAGGCGGTATGCCGGTAGAAGCCCACTTCACCGATGCAATACCCTGGGACAGCTCCGAACTACCGCTCTTGGAACAGTACCACTTCCCGGTGGCATGCTGGCAGCACGAACGGCGGGGTCTCTGGATCGCTCCCTGGTGGAGCTTGCGGTGGCGGCTCATGGGGCGATTGGCACCTTCCTGGCTCCCTTATCACCAACGGTACGACTGGAGCCGAGGTCCTGACCCTTGGGGCTGGAGTCCTATCATTGATCTCGACCCTTCCGCTGAACAACGGTCCAAGCGCCTGGAACGAGCACGTCGAGAGTATGAACACCGCTTACGTCACTGGCGAACTAGTCCGCCTGCGGAGAAAGCCATACGGGACCTACTCGATCTCGCCCGACAGCAGCATGTCACTGTTCTGTTGATCTGGATGCCGGAAGGTCCGAGCTTTCAGCGGCACTATTCCCCCCAGGCGCGGCAGAAGATGGAACGCTGGCTGGAGAAGCTGGCGGAGGAAGCAGAAGTCCGGGTGGCGGACTGTCGAGATTGGATGGCGGAAGAGGATTTCTCCGATGGCCACCACCTGTTACCAGAGGGCGCCCTGCGCTGGACCCGGCGCGTTGCTGAGGAAGTTTTGCCCAGCGTGATGCGGGAGTGACATGCATGCCCTCAGTCGTCAGCACCGAGAACGGGACCGCACTTGTACGCCTCCGCTGGCTGGGAGAGGTGGAGAGCCGCCCCTTTCCAAGGGGTAAGCCGTCCTCTTCCTCTCGCCGTCGGGCCTGGTACAGCTTGATACTGGGAGTCGTGTCTTTCGGAGTATTCCAGCTTCTGGTAGCCTGGCCGCTCGATGAACTCGCTCCGGGATGGCGGGACCCGGAATATGCCCAGCGCGTGCGTAAGTGCCGCCAGAGACAGGCGGAGTATGTCCATCGGCCCTTGATTGCGGTCCTGGGGAACTCGCGGACGGCGATGGGAATCTGCCCGGCGGCTTGGGAAGCCTGCCTCGCTCCTCAAGCGGTGGATTCTGTTCCCATGCTGTTCAACTTCGGCTCAGTTGGTGCCGGGCCGATGTTGCAGGAGCTGACAGCCCGCCGCCTTCTCCAAGATGGCATTCACCCCCAAGTCGTGCTGTGGGAATACTGGCCGCCGTTTTTGCATCAGGATGAAGAGTGGAACGAGTACCAGCGCGTCCGCCTGGAACGGCTCTCCCCACGTGACCTGCCTTGGGTCGATTCCTGTTATCCGTTGGAAAAAGCGTCTGCGGTCCGCCAGAAGATTTGGTGGCAACACCTGCTGCCCTGCTGGGGCAGTCGCGAACGCATTCTCTTACAACTCGTGCCCGAATGGCTCCCCCCACCCCGCCGCATCGATTGGACCTGGAAGCAACTGGACGGCTGGGGATGGTATCCGGGTCTGGATGCTCAGATACTTGGCGATAACGGACGAGAAACAATGACACAACAATGTCAAGCTATCTATCAGCCTCTTCTCGCACGCTACTGCTGCTCTGCTGAGGCGGAGGCATCGCTACGGAGGGGAGTACAGTTGCTGCAAAACGCGGGCTGCAAAGTCTTGCTCCTCTATCTGCCCGAATCCGAGCGGTTCCGCCGATGGTATCCCCCAGAAGTTGAGGCGACGATTCAAGAGCATCGCCAGCGATTGCAGGCGGAACTCGGTGCCGAGTGGCTGGATGCCCGCTCGTGGATGGCAGAAACCGATTTTGTCGATGGTTTCCACCTGTCCCGGCAAGGGGCAGCGGCATTCACCCAACGCTTGGGACAATCCTTGACGGGCCGGCTCCTGACTCCGCAAAGGTGAAGGATGGACACCTCCTTGAAACCGAGCACGCAGCGCCCCCCCGCGTTACGGCTGATCGCCGTAGTGACGGGTGAGCACCGTCCTCTCTCTGGGAAAAAAGAAGGACAAAATCCGCCTCAGACTCGAAGGAAAGCCCCCTCGCGCCAGAGTCGGGCGAAGCGGTCCTTGTTGGGGGGAATGCTGCTAGTGGCCCTGTTGCATTTGGGGTTAGCGGGGCTGCTGGAGACGGCTTGCCCCCATTGGCGCGATCCGGAGTTTGGGCACCGCTTGCACCAACTCCGGCGTTTGCAACAACAGGCCGCTGCTTCCCGCCCGTTGGTCTTGATTCTGGGCACCTCGCGGGCCCAAAACGGCCTGCAGCCTTCCGCCATGCTGCTAGGCGATGGCAGCTCCTCACCTCTGGTGTTCAATTACGCTCTGACCGGTTCCCCGCCCCTCAAGGTCTTGCTGACCCTGCATCGCTTGCTCGATTGCGGCATCGTTCCAGACGCCATCCTCGTGGAGCTCCTTCCTCTTTGGTTGGCTAGCGACGCCCCCGCGGAGGTCGTTTTCGCGCCAACGGCGGAACGGCTCAGTTGGAGCGATTTACACCATCTCCGCCCCTATTGTGCGGACTTTGATCTGCTGTACTGGCACTGGTGGAAGCTACGCCTCACTCCGTGGTCCACTCAGCGGGTGATTTTGAAAAGTCACTGGTGCCCACGCTGGCTGCCTTGGAACGAGCGGGTCGATCCGTTCTGGACCGGAATGACGGCCGACGGTTTCATGCCTTTCCTTTATGCAGAACCGACTCCAGAGTTCCGGCAGCGGACCTGCGAGCATGCCCGGCGAGAATACGCTTATGCATTCGGAGGCATCACCTTCGGCGAACGTTCGATTCAGGCTATGGAGGAGCTGGTGGCGATCTGCCGGCAGAGGGGGATTGCCCTGGCGTGGTTTGAGCCTCCCACGTCGCCGCGATTTCGGAGCTGGTTTGCCGCTGGCGTCTGGGAGCGCGGGCAGCAAGATATGCTGGCCTTGGCACAACAATGGAACATTCCTGTCTTCCTCTCTACTCTGGAGATGCGGGAGGAAGAGTTTGCCGATGGCCATCACTTGCTCCGCGCCGGCGCAGCCCGTTACAGTCAGTGGCTCGCGGAGCAGCACGTGCGCCCCTGGCTCACTTCCTCGGGGCTAATTTCATCTCCGCCATCAGAGTCCAAGTCCAGGGCCAAGCCGTGATCTGTATTTGGCTTCTCCTCGGGCAAAGGCGGGGGAAGAACCGGGAGGCGATTTTAGCGGGGAGGCGATTTTAGGCTGTTTTCTGAAACTTCGAGATCACAAGACTGGACCGAGGAGATTAGGCGAGCATTCCAGCTTTGCGAGCATAGGGGAACAGTCCGCCAGCTTCCAGGATGGGCCGCACATCACCGAGGGGTTGCAAGTCGAAGGTTTGCCCCGTGGTCAGATTGGTCAGGCGGGACGCGTCGAGATCGATGAGTAGTTCATCGCCGGTACACACGTTATCGATAAGGCGCTGGCGGCTTTCCAGGGGGATGAGATAACCGCCGTTAATGGCATTGCGGTAGAAAATACGGGCGTAGAACTCCGCGACGACGGCTTTCACGCCTGCTGCTGCTAAGGCAATCGGTGCATGTTCGCGACTTGACCCGCAGCCAAAATTTCTGCCAGCCACGATAATGCGATAGGGGGAGACAAATTCGTCCTCCGGATCGTGAAAGGGGATGTGCCCCTTGGGCAAGCCGGCTTGGTCATCAGGCACACCGCTGAGGGCGTATTTGCCAAACATGCGGTATTCCTCGGGAATGGCCGGGTTATAGGTCAAGTACTGGGCCGGGATGATCTGGTCGGTGTCGATATTGTCACCAAGAACATAAGCGCGACCGGTGATGCGAGATTCCATGTTCCCCCTCACGTTTGGCCCGCGGTGTACGCCTCTGGACTTCCCTCCCCGCACACTCCAGGATTACATTCAAATTATGCGTCCCTTCATGCTACGCCCAGAGCCAGACTTTGTCACACAATTGTGCCAGGGAGACAGCAAGCAGGCGAATTGCGTGCTAAAGTGTCGGAGAAAGAGACGCCGAGGTCGTCCGCCCACGCCCAGCGCGACAGCCGAAAAATCTATCTGACGCCTGAATCATCCGGAGTATGGGGAGCATGCGCGTACGTATCCTCGTCGAATCTGGCCAGTGTCAGCCGCCTGTCCTGGAGTGGTCCGGGGATCAGCCCATCACCATCGGACGAAGCCGGGATAATACGATCGTGGTTCGGGATGAACTGGCTTCCCGCTTGCACGCTAAGATTTACTTCGAGGAAGACCAATGGCTGATCCGGGACTTTAGCCTCAATGGCACCCGCGTCGATGGCGTGCGGGTCCAGGGCGCCCTGCGGCTCCAGGATGGACAGCAGATTCGCATCGGCGATACCGTCCTGCGCTTCCAGGTGGAACCAAAGTCGAATCTCCAGAGCAAATCCAGTTCGTCCAGTGCCACCTCTCTCACCAACGTCAATCCCACCGCTTCTTCAGCGAGCGATACTGTCAAAGGCGTGCCGATCAATCCTTATGGCCAAACCAAGGTGCATCCCATACCCGCCGAGCGGACAGCAGTTGCTGACCCGTATGAGACGGATCGGCAATTCCGCATGGACGAGCTGACGGCTTTATGCAAGTTCATGCAGCAAGCAGTGGAGGTGAAAACGCCCCATGAGCTGATCACAGCCGCCCTGCGCGTCATTCTGCAGCAGACAACAGCACGCTTGGCAGGATACCTGGCTTTGGACCCGGACGATCCAGCGCCGCGCGTAGTGCTGCCCGAATCCGCCTCGGTCGATGTTCCCTTGAGCAAACGCTTGACCGCCCAGGTACAGCGGGAAGGGAAAACAGTTTGGCTGCTCTCGCAGGTGTCGGCCACGCATTCTCCGACCGATTCGTTGTCCGCGTTTGCCGACGCGCTCTGTATCCCCCTGCGGGCTTCCGGAGAGCCTTTCGCTGCCTTGCACGTGTACCGCACGGGCCGGGCCTTCACGGAGCGAGACGTCCGCTTCATCGAAGCGTTGAGCGGCTATTTGGCCCATGCCCTGGAATTGCATCGCAGCCGCCGCATCTTGTGGGCGGAAAACTCCCGCTTGCGGACTCATGTGCCTGCTGCGGACGAGATCATCGGCTCCAGCAATGCAATCACTCAGTTGCGCCAGCAGATCCTCCGGGCAGCACCCCAGCCATTTACGGTCCTCGTGCAAGGGGAAAGCGGTTCTGGCAAGGAGTTGGTCGCCTTGGCTTTGCACCGGAACAGCCGGCGGGCCAATGGACCTTTGGTCGTCGTCAACTGTGCGGCGATCGCTCCGACGCTGCTCGAGGCGGAACTCTTCGGCTACAAAAAAGGAGCCTTTAGCGGGGCCGATCATGACCATCCCGGTCTCTTCCAGCAGGCTGATGAAGGCACTCTGTTCCTCGACGAAGTCGGCGAACTATCCCTGGAATGCCAGGCGAAGCTGCTCCGCGTCATCGAGGGCAAGTCTTTCCGCCCCGTGGGTGGCACGAGTGACATCAAAGTGGACGTGCGCATCGTTGCAGCGACCCACCGGAACCTGGAGAAAGAGGTGAAGGCCGGCCGATTCCGGGAAGATTTGCTCTTCCGTCTGCGGATCATTCAAATTCGCGTGCCACCCTTGCGTGAACATCCTGAAGACATCCCGGAGTTGGCAGAGTTCTTCCTGGCACGTGTGTCGGCGGAATGCCGCCGCAAGTTCCGGTTGACCCCGGCGGCGATGTTCAAATTGCAATCGTACACCTGGCCTGGGAATGTCCGGCAATTGCGGGCCGCCATCGAAAATGCCGCCGTCATGAGCGAAACTGAAGTCATCGATGCGGATGCCTTCAACTTTGGAAGCAGCGATCCTCCTTCTGGCTCGTACAAGGGCTTGGACCTACCGGCCAGCTTGAGCATGGAAGACGTGGAAACCTGGGCTATCCGCCGGGCGTTACGCCAGACCGGCGGCAACGTATCGCATGCTGCCCGCCTCTTGGGCATCAGCCGAGATACTCTCCATACCAAAATCAAAGCGAAGGGAATTGATCGCTTAGCCCTGGCTCAAGGTAATCCTTCACCTCCCCCGCCGACCCCACGGCCTGCCGTCGCCAACAAAGCAGGTACTAACCCGCCCCATCCCTCAAGCTGAAGGATTCCGAGGCGGATTAGTAGCAAAACCTTCCTGCATCAGTCGGCCTCAGCGCCGCCTTGCACCACATCGGACGTTCCTCTCTCGACACCTGCGCGTCAGTTTTGAACATAGAAACGATCGGCACCGGGAATGTCAAAATGCCGCTGATAAGGTGCTCGGTATCCCTCGCTTTTCCGTTGCGGGAACCGTTCAGGGAGCAGGCCGACATCGTCACGATGATGTCGACGACGTGGCGGACGAGGGCAAAACCGTGGCGATGCGCCAGGGCGGCCCTAACTGCTCGGCGGCCTGTTGGGGAGTCAAGTTGAACAGTACGCGGCCTGCCGCTTCCCATTCTCCTCGGCGGAAGAAAAACAAGACCACCCCGCGCCGCGGTTCCTCTACAGGGTGGCCTTCCCAACTCTCCGCCTCGCCATGAGGTTCAAACTCAATCGTCACGGGGATCAGCGCGGCGACTTGACCCTTCTCCTCTTCATGGAGCCACAATGGTTCCCCCTCGAATTGGCAGCGCCGCCATTTCATACCCCGAGGCTTGCCAGAAGCCATCCCCTGGCGCAGCACCATTTCTTCCAATCTCTGTTGTTGCAAACGGAGGGATTCCTGAGCTTGCTCCAGCCGGATGGCTAGAATCAGACGCGGAATCCAGCGGAAGAGAAAATAGACCAGCACGGCCAGTGTGGTGATGGCTGACACCCAGAGGAAGGCAGCCAGGCTCATAAGCGCGTTTCCTTAGTCAGAACTTGGCAACAGGTGGGATCTCTGGCGGACCTCTTTCCTGGCACGGACATTGTCGCGCCACAACTTACGGCTGTGACAGTCGGAATATACCAATACCGGCCTGGCGTAACAACGGAATGGCGACACGCCCACGCTCCTCCTGTCCGGCATTGAAGGAGTCTGGAAAGTGGCGTTCGACCAGCCGATCGGCAGGCCATCCCGCTGCTGCATCTTTGGCCAACGCTTGCTGCCGTATCATGACGTTTCCACCATAGTATAGCCCTTGAATCATATTTCCAGGAAAGAACAGGGCCGCCGCCAGACATAGGGCCACGGTGGCACGCCGTTGTCCGTAGCGCACCGCCATCAAGTAACCAAGTCCTGCCAGCGGCCAGATCAGGAGAGAGTACCGCGACCACAATCCCATATCCGCTCCGAAGCCGCCGCGAGCAATCCCGATAGCCACGGCTAAGCCGAGTTGACCCACTATCACAGCTAATACTCCCCAACGTGCCGGGATCGAGAGATGATCCCGCCACATGCGTCCGAGCAAATAACACACCGGCAGGAGAACTCCCAAAGCGGCCAGCGGCCAGAGTGGGGCAGCCGATATTCCCCAGGCCATCGCGATGACCTGCCCCGAAACCGGCAGCACCTTCGTCCCGTCCATGCAGGGAGGCGGGTGATGCTCTGGGCGGTGATAATCCCAAAAATAGGCCGCCAGATAGGCGAGGACCGCCAATAGCACGCCCAGCGGGAGCAGGGCCTCTCTCCGGCGCTGTTCGCGTCCCAAAAGAACCGCCAGATACCCCAACCACAGACTCATGGCCAGAGCGACCGGCAAGCCGAAACCCCCGGTCGTTGCAACCAGGAGCGTGAGTAGCCCCGCCAACCACGCTGTCCTCACAACACTTGAACGCTCCGCGGTCAATGCCACCACAATCAACAGCGTCACGCCCACCGTGTATAGGGCGAAGCAAAGCTGATAACCCATGATCCAATTTTCCCAATGGCCCGCGTGCAATAGGGTCAAAGGGAAAAACAGGTCGGGCCAGTCATTTTGTCCCCGCCAACGCCCGACTAAACGGAGTAACCCAAGACACAGCATCGCTAGCATCACCACTTGCAACAGCGATCCCGTTCGGAAGTCTTTCGTCCAGCGGAAAGTCACGAAATAAATCGTGCGCGATAACGGCATCCGGTGCTCATTATGCTGCGCCCACAGGGCCGGTCCCATCGGTTCCGCACCCACCAATACCGGGACGAATTCCCACTCATCGGCATACGGAGCATTGGCGACAAACATCAGCACGAACATCACCGCCAAGGCACTTAGCAGTGCCCAGATGACGGCTAGCACCGCCCGCCATTGTCCGCGACGATCCCCCATGGCCGATCCCATGCTTTGAAGCCGTTCTCGGAACCCATTATCTGGTGCATATGTCAGCAATTTCCCCCGTTTCTGGCTAGGACTGAGATGGCTAGCAAAGCTTCAGCCGCAATCCCCACACAGTCTTGCCCCTGGCCAACCGCTGAGGGTCAGCGTGGACGCGCACGATGCCAGAATGTAACTATGATATTCTGGAGTCGTGAACTGCCGGCTGATAGTCCAGCGAATGTTCATACTCAGCAGTATTTTGGCGGAGGACAGTTCCAATGGTTGAACGTCGCATTGAACTGAATCGGCGTTATCGCCGGAAGAAAAAGATGAAGAAATTGAAAGCTAAACTGCAAACCGCGACAGGAGCGGAACGAGAAAAAATTCTTTACAAGATTCGCCGGCTGAGTCCCTTCTGGAAAGAACCCCCCGCTCAGGCTTGAGATGGCCTGGTGATCTTGTCACGGCTTTGGGGTGCATACGGTAGCGGCCGTGTTCCCGGCGGGATTTGCTTGCTACCAATAATGCGACGGCATCCGTTCAGCGGCTGAGTTGCGCCAAGTCCAACCAGTACTGAGGGTACGTTTTCACGACGCAGGCGGGATTGCGAATAATCACACCGGGGACACGGAGGCCGATGAGAGCCAGACTCATCGCCATGCGGTGATCGTTGTAGGTGTCGAGAACAGCCCCGCGCAGCGGCTGAGGATGAATGGTCAGCCCATCGTTCGCTTCCTCGACACCGGCTCCCAATTTGCGCAGTTCCGTGGCCAAGGCGGCGATGCGGTCAGTCTCTTTGTAGCGAATGTGTGCCACGTTGCGAATCCGTGTCGGACCCGTGGCGAAACAAGCAACAGCCGCCAAGGTCATCACGGTGTCGCTGATGGGATTCATATCCGCCTCGATACCGCGCAGCGGCCCGCCGTGCACCGTGATCCCCTCGGTACAGGCAGTAACTCGGCAGCCCATTTGCTCCAATAGCTCAACAAAGCGGACATCGCCTTGGAGTGAAGAGGGAGTAAGGCCAGTCACGGTCACTTGACCTCCCGTGATGGCTGCGGCTGCCCAGAAGTAGGACGCCGCTGAGGCATCCGGTTCGATAACATAATGACCCCGCCAGGCTGAATCCGAAGCACCACCGATGCGAAAGCCCTCTGCCACCTCCACGACTGAATGACGCCATTGGCGCAGCATGGCCACGGTCATGGCAATGTACGGCTCCGACACACGCTCGCCGCGGACGTGGATTTCCACTTGTTCCCCTTCTTGGACCCAATACGGCGCCGCCAAGAGCAAGCCGCTGAGATACTGGGAACTTGTGCCCGCTCGGACCGCTATAGGCTGCTCGGCCCGTGCGCCGGTCGTCTCGATGACTACAGGGGGGCATCCCGTGCCCGCTTCACTCCAGGCTCGGACCCCGGACAACTGATTCAAAGCAGCCAGCAAATCCTGAATGGGACGCTGCCGCATGCGCGGGATGCCATCGAGCCGATACCGTCCCTGTCCCAGACTCGCCACGGCGGACAGAAACCGCATCGTCGTGCCGGAATTGGCCACGTGCAAATCGGCCTCACAAGCCGGAATCCGCCTCCTGCTCGGATTGCTGCGCACAACAATCCGCCGCTGCGGCCAATCGACATCCAAATGGAATCCCAACTGTTTCAAGGCAGCGACCATTACCTCGGTGTCTTCGCTCTCAAGGACATTCTCCAGGCAACAATCCCCCTGCGGACTCGCCAAAGCTGCCAACACCAGCGCCCGATTGGTGATGCTCTTGCTCGGCGGTACCTGCACCACTTTGCGAATCTTTTGGGAAAGCGGCTGGATCTCCAGATCCGCCGGATACTCGCTGAGATTGTCCGAGCGATTCCCTATCATTCACCTCTTCTCCCAAACAGCCGATTCGAGTCCCTTTTCCCGAATCAGCTAGTTCAAGTGCGTCTTGGCCTCGTCAAACGGCTGTCGTGGGATTCATCCCAGCTCATGATTGCCACTCGCTCTTGTATTTTCCTCCCGGAAACACTCGTCCTCGGTCTTTATCGCTTACGTGAAATTAAAATGATGGAAGCGAGCTAGGAACGCTCGCTCCGCAAGGATGGACAAATTGGGCGTGCATTCACAGGTCTGTCACTTGCTGTTCCTCAGGGTGACTGAGGGGATTCGAACCCCCGACACCCAGATCCACAGTCTGGTGCTCTAACCAGCTGAGCTACAGTCACCACAATTGGAGGTGTGATGCTCCAGGATAGCTCTTAGGCCAGGAGCACCCTCCTGATACCTTTTTATCCCAGGGGCGAAACAAAAGCAACTGCTGAAACTGCTGAATTGGGAAAACCTCCGGCATATCATGAGCCTGGGGTGATCCGAGCCTCGAACCAGGTTCAACTTCGAGAGTTTTCCTCCCGAATGTGGAGCTATCAGCTATGGCTGCCCAGTATGTCGAGCACGTAGAGATGTCCGGGCATATTGTGGATTCGCTTCTGTTGCCAAAAGTCCTGGACGCCATTTTGGCCCGCGGCGGCCGCTACCAGATTTTGGAGTTCCGCCTCGGAGAACGCCAGGATGATCCGAGCTACGCCCGCCTGGAGATACGAGCCGACCAGCCGGAACAACTGGAAACGATCCTGGCGGAGATCCACCAGCACGGCGCCGAGCCGATCCACAAGGAGGACTGCCGCCTGGAATGCGCTGACATGGACGGGGCTTTCCCGGATGGATTTTATTGCACGACGAACTTCCGCACTCAGGTCCGTATGCAAGGAGAATGGATCGACGTAGAAGATCAGGAAATGGACTGCGGCATCGTGGTGGACCGGGAAGGCGGAGCGGCCCGCTGCGTGCCGATGGCCAGCGTGCGGAAAGGGGATTGGGTGGTCGTGGGGCGGCGGGGTGTGCGAGTCTTCCCCCCCGAATCGGAATCTCGGCGTCGGGACCTGTTTGAATTCATGGCCAGTCCCATCTCCAGCGAACGGCCCAAATCCGCAAGCATCCGCGAAATCGCCCAGATGATCAAGCGGACCAAGGAAGGAAAGGAAAAAATCCTGGCTGTTCTGGGACCGGCTGTGGTTCACACGGGTGGAGCGGAACTGGTCGCCTGGATGATCCGCGAAGGGTACATCGACGTCCTCTTTGCCGGCAATGCCCTGGCGACCCATGACATGGAGCAAGCCTTTTATGGGACCAGCCTCGGAGTTTCCTTGGACCGAGGTTTGCCCACGGCGGAAGGGCACGAGCACCACCTGCGCACGATCAACACCATCCGCCGCCTCGGGGGCATTCGCCAGGCGGTTGCCCTGGGGAAACTCCGCAGCGGCATCATGTACGAGTGTGTGATTCGGAACATCCCGTTTGTCCTTGCAGGAAGCATCCGGGATGACGGGCCGCTGCCTGAAGTCATCACCGACACCCTGCGCGCGCAGGATGCCATGCGCGAACACATCCCCGGTGTCGGCTTCTGCCTCATGATTGCCACGACTTTGCACTCGGTGGCGGTAGGCAATCTCCTGCCGGCCTGGGTTAAGGTCGCCTGCGTGGACATCAATCCCGCCACTGTGACGAAACTTATGGATCGGGGGACGACTCAAACCGTCGGGATCGTCTCGGATGCTGAGCCTTTTCTCCGCCTCCTGGTTGCCGAGTTGAAAGGGGACCGCGAGGCAGCCGCGGGACAAGCCGAACGCTTGGCCTTCGGCCGATCCTCCTGTCCGACTCACTCCTGATGGCAGCGGCAGTCGGTGCGGCGTTCATGACGCCTGGGCGAGGCTGGTTCCCTCACAACCCCACTCCCTTGAGGATGGTTCCATGACGACTCCCCGCATCTTGATGTGCCCACCGGACCACTATGGGATCGAATACGAGATCAACCCGTGGATGAACCGCTCGATGGGAGCGATTCGAGCGCTGGCCTTTCATCAATGGAAAACCTTACGGGATACCCTGGCCTCCTTGGGTGTGCAGGTCGAACTTTTGACCCCGCAACCCGGACTGCCCGATTTGGTGTTCACCGCCAATGCAGGATTGATCTACAAGGATGTTTTTGTGAGCAGTCGTTTCCGGCATGAAGTGCGTGCGCGGGAGTCCCCCTACTTTGATGCCTGGTTTGCTGAGCATGGTTTTCAGGTGGAGCATCTGCCGGCGGGGATGTATCACGAAGGTGCGGGGGATGCCCTGTTCTGTGGGGACACCCTCTTCGCCGGTTACCGCATCCGCTCCGACGCTCTCGCGCACCAATGGGTGGGCCAGCGCTTTGGCATCCGCGTGCTGCCATTAGAACTGGTCAACCCGCGTTTTTATCATCTCGACACCTGTTTCTGTCCCTTGTCCTTCGACGAGGCCCTTTATTATCCCCCCGCGTTTGACACCTATGGCCGGCGCGTGTTGCAAACCCACATCCCCAAGCTCATCGAAGTCAATGACGCGGAAGCCCATCGCTTCGGTTGCAATGCGGTGGTCGTGGGCCGGACGGTCGTCCATAACAGTCGTTGTCCCGAACTGGCTGAAAAACTCGCGGCTGCGGGGTATCGTTCGATTGAAGTCGAACTCGATGAGTTCCTCAAAGCCGGAGGAAGTGCCAAGTGTCTGACCCTACGCCTCGATGGCGAGGATGCCGCGGGATGGAAGTACCAATGAAATCAGCGGCCCAATTCGCAGCGGCCTAGCCCGCGCAACGGCCTGGGCCTTTAGACATGGCTTCAGGCGGATTGTATTCTCGGCGTATCCAAGGGTTTGGACATAGCTTCAGGCGGATGTGTCCTCGGCGACCCAAGAGTGCTGCCGTAGAGGACATCCCTGGGAGAGTGCGACTTCGTGCCGTAAGGTGGAGAGGGAAACACGATGAGCCGTGCTGACGCCGAAACCATCTGGTGGGCCGGTGTCCGGGCCGTGGATCCCGGACGTTTGGTGGAACAGGCCCTGGCCCAGGAAAGGAACTGGCACGGAGCCAGGCGCATCCTGGTGGTGGGTGCGGGCAAGGCCGGAGCGGGGATGGCCGCGGGAGTCGAGCGGGCACTGGCCGACTGCTTGGATCGGGTCAGTGGCATTGTGAATGTTCCGGCGGGTACTTTTGCCCCTTTGCGACGCATCCGCTTGCACCCCGCCCGCCCTCCTGGCGTAAATGAACCACGCCCGGAAGGCGTCGCCGGCTCAGAAGAAATGCTTCAGCTTCTCAGTACTGCGGGTCCTGACGATGTCGCCCTCTGCCTGCTGTCCGGAGGCGGCTCGGCCCTGCTTCCCGCTCCCGCTCCAGGGATCACGTTGGATGAGAAAGTGGCTGTCACCCGGCTTCTGCACCGATGCGGAGCCAGCATCATGGAGATGAACTGCGTCCGCAAACATTTGTCCCGGATCAAAGGCGGGCAACTCGCCCAAGCCTTCCGCGGGCAGCGCCTCCTCACCCTCATCATTTCTGATGTCGTCGGGGATCCTGTCGATGTGATCGCCTCTGGCCCCACTGTGCCCGACCCCACGACCTTCGCCGATGCCTGCCAGATTTTGGAACGTTACGGCCTTTGGATGCAAGTGCCCGCTTCCGTCCGGCAATATCTGGAGGCAGGACGGCGCGGAGAAATTCCTGACACGCCCAAGTCTCTCCCGCCTTCCATCGATTGCCGGATTGTCGGGAACAATCGCCTGGCGTTGAACAGTGCTAGGCATCAGGCCTTGGCCCTCGGCTACTCGGTCCTGGATTGCGGCGCTTTCATCGAAGGAGAAACTCGCTCCGTGGCTCAAGTTTGCGCCGGGTTGATTCGCAGCATCTGCCGGGATGGGCAGCCGTTATCGCCGCCCGCTTGTATCCTGCTAGGCGGTGAAACAACGGTGACTTTGGGTCCTACGTCCGGTCTAGGTGGACGAAACCAGGAATTTGTCTTAGCTCTGTGTGGCTACCTCGATCCTCAGGACATGCGTCGGGTTACCCTGCTGAGCGGCGGAACGGATGGCGAGGATGGTCCGACCGATGCCGCCGGAGCGGTGGCGGACCTGACTATTTGGCAAAAAGCCGCTGAACTCGGCCTCCGCTGGCAAGAGTGCCTGCAACAGCATAACTCCTACCACTTCTGGAAACAATCCGGCGGATTGCTCATGACGGGCCTGACGGGCACCAACGTCATGGACCTGCGTGTCCTACTCGTGCATGCCCTCCAATAATTAGCCTAAAACCGACGCGAAACCTTGCATGCCCCGTGCCGCCGCCCGAAAACAGGAACGCGTCGTGTACAAAGTCACGAATTTGAAGCACCCAAAAAGTCGAGCGAACGTCCACTCAGAACCACGGTCAACCGCCTCGTGGCCTATCGGTAGTTTTTTCACACCGACTGAGCCGAGGAATTGTAAAAGCTACAAGCACCCCGCCGTTGGTCGGTGTTCCCCGCCATTTTCTAAGGGTAAAATCGGCCGAATCATACGAGAATGACGAATGGCACGCAAAATGCATAGATTTTCCCTCAAGTTCCCAGACGCAGGTGAGTCCATCTTCTACGGCTGGGGCCGGTTGAGAAGAGGCAGGGCGTGGTCCGGAACCCACGCCGATCGCCACGAGCGGAGGACAACGGACTTGTTTGGAGACGTTGTTCCTCCGCTTGATGTTTTTCCCCATCCCTGGCGTCGGATAAAAACAGATGCAGGTTTGGTCCAGGAGCATTGGCTCTGCCAAGGCTCATTCCGCACGCTGTTCCGTTCACTTGCAACTACTTGAGAACATTTTCCCCCCTTTCTGGAGCAAAGGCGCTGGCAATCGGCGGTATGATCTGCTAGGTTGAAGACAAACTCCTCCCGATCGTAGTCCAGCCTTTAGGGATGAATCCGTAAGTCCGCTAGGAGTCAGGTTATCATGAACCGTAACTTGGCAGGCCGTTATGGTGCAACGGTTACACTGGTGTTGAGTCTGGGGCTATTGGGGACAGCGCAGGAGCAGAAACCTGCCGACTCGCCGATCAAGACCGGTTTTGTCGAGCGGGTTTTCAAGAACGCCAACGGGACGGAATCTCCATATGTGGTTTTCATTCCGCATGACTACGATGGCAGCAAGGCTTATCCTGTGATCCTGTTCCTCCATGGAGCGGGCGAGACGAAAGACCCGACGGGCAAGAAGGCCTCCGGAAAAATGCCGGTGGAAGTCGGGATTGGTCCGGCGATCAAGAAGCGCGAGAAGACCTTCGCCTTCATCGTGGTGATTCCGCGGGCGGAAGGGTTCGGTTGGGGAGCCAACACCGCCAACGGCAAGCGGGCCATGGCGATTCTGGATGAGGTGATGAAGGATTACAAAGTCGATCCGCAGCGGCAGTACCTGACGGGCCTGTCGATGGGCGGGATGGGGACTTGGAGTCTGGCGGTGGCCCATCCAGACCGTTGGGCGGCTATTGTTCCCATCTGCGGACGGGGCGATCCCTCGGCGGCGGGCAAGATCAAGCATCTGCCCTGCTGGTGCTTCCATGGGGATGCGGATAAAGCCGTGCCGGTGTCCGGTTCGCGGGATATGATTGAAGCCCTGCGCAAAGCCGGCGGCACGCCCAAATATACAGAATATCCGGGTGTAGGCCACAACTGCTGGGATCGCGCCTACAACACCGAAGAACTGTATCAATGGCTTTTGGAACAAAAACGAAAGTGACTGACTCTTCAGGACCGGCCGACAGGAGGTGTTTCCAAACCTTACCCCCCAGTTTCTTCTTCGTTACAGGAGAGGCCAGCCATGAGTGATGTTGTGCATCGGCGCGAGTTTTTAGCGGTCAGTGCGGCCGCGGGAGCTGCCGTGGCGCTGCCAGCAGCCAGTTATGCCCGCATCCAGGGCGCTAATGAGAAATTGCGCATTGCCTTCCTCGGTGTGGGCGGACGCTGCCAGCAACACATCGACGTCATCTTGCAAATGCAGAAAGAGGGCAAAGGGGTGGAACCATTTGCCGTGTGCGATGTCTGGGATGGGGATCCGGAGCTGGGCAACAAGAAAGGGCGGGGTCTTTATCCCAGTGCCAAGCGTTGCGGCATACCTCTTGATGCAGGCAAGGACCGTGTATCCAAGGATTATCGCACCATCCTCGACAACAAAAACGTAGATGTCGTCTGCATTGCGACGCCGGACCATTGGCATGCCCGCATGGCTATCGATGCGATGGAGCGCGGTAAGGATGTCTATCTGGAAAAACCCATGACCCGCACCATTGCGGAAGCCCACCTCGTGGTGGATACGGCTCAAAAGACTGGGCGCACAGTGACCATCGGCGTACAGTCCATGGCGGACCCCACATGGCAAGCGGCTTATGACTACATCAAAGCGGGAAACATCGGCCATGTTTTCCAGGGGCAAACCAGCTACTACAGGAACTACATCGGGGGCCAATGGCGCTACTATCCGCTCAAAAAGGAGATGACCCCCCAAACAATTGATTGGCGGATGTTCCTCGGCTGCGACTTTGAATGTGCTGGAGAGCGCCTCGGCCCAACGCCCGAAGAGATGCCCTTCGACCGTGCCCTGTGGGCCCAATGGCGCTGCTACTGGCCCTTTGGCGGCGGCATGTTCACCGACCTGTTCGTGCACCAGACCACCCACCTCATTGCCGCAATGGGTGTCCGCTATCCGGCACGCGTGGTGGGCGCGGGCGGCATCTACCTGGAGTACGACGGCCGCGATGTTCCCGACACCGCCACGGTGGTCGCCGACTATGACGAAGGCTGCCAACTGATCATTTCCGCCACGATGTGTAACGACACACAATTGGGAGAGATGATCCGCGGGCGGCTAGCCACGATCAAATTCGTCGGCGGCGGCGACTACCTGCAAGGCTTCGAGGTGTACGCCCAGAACATCCAGGGCGGACCGGCCAAGCCGATGCAAAACTTGGGCGAGCCGATCTATGTCTTCAAGAATCCGCGCCGCGGTAACGCCACTTACGATCTGTGGGAGGACTTCCTGGCCCACTGCCGCATGAATGACAAAGTCAAGCGCCGTCAGACTCTCAGCACCCCGGAGTTGGGAGCAGCCGCTTTCACCACGGTCAACTTAGGCGTGCAGAGCTATCGTTCCGGCAAAGTCTTCTTCTGGGACAAGGAAAAGCGCCAGGCACGGGAAGCGGATGCCTCATGGGCCGCTCGCTGGGAGGAACGCAGCAAAAAGCGCGGCAAGCCCAACAACATCATCGGTTGGGAAGGCGGGGATAAGGGCAACATCCTCGTGCCACCGCCCTATCAGAAGCTGGAAGGACTGTGGATCAACGGTAAAGACCCCGCCGGTTCGTGAGCTAGACCGTTGAGTCGCTGCTACGATCCTACCTTTTCCCGCGGCCTGGTAAGTCCCGCCAGGCCGTTTTCCTTTGGGGTGGCCTCCCAACCGACAGCAAGGCCGCTGCTTTCGCTTGTATCCAGCGGGCAGTCCTGCGTAATTTACCCACATCTGCTGCTTGATAAGGTTCAATGAGCTCAATCCCGGAGGGCAAGCAAAACCATGAGATTCGTCAAGATGCACGGCCTGGGAAACGATTACATCTATGTCGATTGCACGCACAGTCCGCCGCCTTCCAAACCGGAGGAATTGAGCCGGCGTATCAGCGATCGCCATTTCGGCGTCGGTTCCGATGGCTTGATCCTGATCTGTCCTTCGGAACGTGCGGACGTGCGCATGCGCATTTTCAATGCAGATGGTTCTGAAGCTGAGATGTGCGGCAACGGGATTCGCTGCCTCGCCAAATATGTTTACGATCACGGTCTGGTGCGGAAACGATCGCTGCGCGTTGAAACGGGCCGGGGAGTTCTGGAGGTGGAATTGGAAGTCGGTGCTGAGGGCCGCGTGGAGCGCGTGACGGTGAACATGGGTCCGCCGATCCTCCGTGCCGAGGAGATTCCGACGACCTTAGCGGGGGAACCGCCGCGCGAGGCCCCCGTAACTGTGGCGGGGCGAACATTTGCTGTCACCGCGGTGTCCATGGGAAACCCGCATGCCGTGATCTATGTGGAACCTGAGTTCCTCAAGTCAGACAGCCCGGGGGATGCTGTGGCGGAGTGGGGTTCCCGTCTAGAAGTCGCACCCGAATTCCCGCGGCGAGTGAATGTACACTTCGTGCAGGTGCAATCCCCGCATGAAGTCACGATGCGCACATGGGAACGAGGGAGCGGCCTGACCTTAGCTTGCGGCACGGGGGCCTGTGCGGTCTGTGTCGCTGGGGTAGTCACAGGGCGGACGCAGCGCCGACTCCGTGCTCATCTCCCTGGCGGCGATCTGGACCTGCACTGGTCGGAGGCAGACAACTGCGTGTACATGACAGGACCCGCGGTCGAAGTCTTCGAGGGAGTTTGGCCGGACTGACCGAGCGCTTACCGACGGTGCCTGAACCTCTGGCATAGTTCCCACAAACATAAAAACGGGTTGATGGAATGGAGCGAGGAAAACTATGAGGATCCGTCATCCCGGTGTACTCCGCATAATCGGCTGGTGTGGGGCGAGATTGGTCCGTACCCTGTCAGCCACTCTGCACTTCGATTACACGCTGTTGGGACCTCCGGAAACAGACCCTCGCCTGCCGGGACCCCAACGCTACATTTACGCCCTCTGGCACGAGCATTTCCTCATCCCGATCGTTCGCTTTTCCGATGCTCCGCTCACAGTGCTGGTCAGCCGCCATCGGGATGGAGAACTGCTGGGATACTTGTTCGCCCGGACCCACATGGAAGTGGTGCGGGGTTCGACCCGCCGGGGCGCCGTGGCTGCGACGCTAGGCCTGTTGGAAGCAGCGCGGAAGGGGCGTCATCTGGCCCTCACCCCCGATGGACCGCGTGGACCTCGCCGCACGGTGCAACCGGGCATTCTTTACTTGGCCTCCCGCACCGGCTGGCCCATCGTTCCCTTGGGTATCGGCTTCCAGAAAGTGTGGCGTATGCCCAGTTGGGATTGTTTCGTCGTACCCCGGCCTTTCACCCGCGTCCGCTGTATCGTGGGCGCACCGCTTTCCATCCCGCCCTGTTTGCCGCGGGAGCAATTCCCCCTCTACGCCGCCCGACTCCGCCAGACCCTCAATCATCTCTGCGCTCAAGCCCGCCTGTGGGCGAAACACCGCCTCGATCCCGCGACGCATTCGCCCCTGGAGCAGCGAAAACATCCCCGCTGGATATCCTGGAACATCTCCCAAACTCCCGTTACGGTATCCTAACCAAGAGGATGAAGTAGAGAACGCAGATGGCCATGGTGCCGACGTCCAACGCTTCGGATGGACCCACGTGGTATGAGCGGGTGGTGAGACACCGTGGGTGCCTCGCGGCGCTCTGGGGCGTTTGTTTCCTCGCGGCGGGTACGGTATTGCATTTGGCTTGGCACACTTTCGACGATGCGGCCGGATCTCCCCCTGAACGTTGCCGGGCGGACGGCAACTGCGGGCATGCCCAAATCGATTTCGGCGGCCAATGGGTGATGGGTCGCATGATTGTCACGGGGCGGGGCCGCCAGCTTTATCACCGCCAGCAGCAGTGGCTCGTGGTCCAAGAGGGCTTCGATCCGAAAAACGAACCCGCCGTCATCCGCGAACAAGTCCTCCTGCCGCCCCACGCTCGCCGTCATCTGGAACCTGAGGACGACGTTCGCCACGATGCGGAAAAACTGATGAGCTGGTTTATGGGGGAGGATGCCGCCGCTTGGAGTTATGCCGGCGGAGCGGTGGGAGCTACGTTGGCAGTCGCCCCACAATCCCCCGTGCCGCTATGGCATCCTCTACTCCTGCAAGCGGCGCAGGAGACCCTAACCCCTCAACGGCGGGCAGAACTAGAAAAGCCGGCCATCGGCGGCCCCCTTTACCCTCCCATCCATGCCCTGCTCTACGCCCCTTTGGGCCTCCTGCCGCCTCAGATCGCCTATCGCCTGTTTCAGGTCCTGGCCCTGCTCCTCGTCTTCCTGGCGGGGCGAGCGGCGAGCCGACTGACCCACGGCTGGATTCCTTGGCCGATGGCGGTGCTCGGACTGTTGTTCTATCCCGGCACGCGGGCCGCCCTGGATTTGGGGCAAAATCCTACCGTCACCTTGAACCTTCTCCTGTGGGGCTGGCTCGCCTTCTGCCGCAAGCGGGAAGTGGCGGCGGGTGTCTTGTGGGGGTGCCTGGCATTCAAGCCCGTATGGGCGGTGGCTTTCCTTCTTGTGCCTCTGTTAATGAGGCGCTGGATATTCCTTTTGTCCATGATCGCCACCGGTTTAGGCTGGATTCTCATCACGTTGCCGGTGGTGGGGCTGCAATGCTGGTGGGACTGGCTGGAGGTCGGCAAGCTCGCCACCGCCTTGTATTGTGTCAACGACAACTGGATCCACTTGAGCCGGGACCTACATGGCATTCCCCGACGGATTCTTCACGACTTCTCCGCGCCTTCGCATCTGCGGGACACAATCCTGGCCCAGGTCCTGGCCTGGACCCTCTGGGGCACTGTTCTACTTGCGACGATGACGGTGTACCTCGGATTTGCCCAACCCCGACGCACTGTGGGAATAGGAGCAGCCTTCCTGCTCCTAGGCGCCTGGATGGGTTGCTACCGCTTCATGTACTATGACGTTCTCTTGACAGCTCTCCCCATAGTCGTGTTGCTGGCGGATCGTCGCCGTTGGTTCCCCAGCCAGCACTATATTCTTATGCCCGCCGTCTCTTCAGCGTCGCTCACCGTACCAACAGCCCCCTTGGCGTCTGGTATCCCCGCCAGCGCGAATATGGCATGGCGGATTTACATCAACTCTTTTCCCCTCACGATCCTGGGATTGCTCTATTTGGTGGAAAACATCCTGATGGGGCTGAACCTGCAAGCCACATTTGCCCTGGGTTATTCCGCGGACATCGTGACACAGAACGACGGTACCACAGCGCTCCGCGCTCCCCAACTGACGACGGCGACGGGAATCCGCTACCCCTGGGATACGGCATTGCTGTTTCTCCTGTGGCTGTGGTGTGGTGTACAATTGCTGCGCGGCAAAGAGCGGAGGGAATCCTGAATGCCTCGCCTCGCTGACTGATCGCCGTTGGGGACAAGGATGGCGAGGGTATACGTTGCACACTTCTCCGATGGAGGCGCAGGAGTGGTTTTATGTCCCTATTGTGGGTGGATGGGGAATTGGTGGACAAGCGGGAAGCTGCGGTCCATCCCTGTGATCACGGCTTTCTTTACGGCGATGGGGTTCGGATCGGCTGGCGCTTTAGTCAAGGCCAAGCCGTCTTTCTCCCGGAGCATATCGAGGACCTGTTGGCTGCCGCGGCGGAGCAGGAACTGCCCCTTCCCTATTCTCGTGACGAAATTCGAGAGGCTGTCGCCAATACGATAGCAGCCAATGGGCGCCCCAGCGGGTATGGTCATATCATTGTCACTCGCGGGATGGGCGGTTTTGGCCCGGACCCGCGCAAACTGGACCCCCATCTGTTGATCTGGGCTGAGGAATACTGGCCGTTTCCTCCGGAATTGGTGCAAGGGGGCCTTCACGCTGCCATCGCTACCGTACCGGCTCATGACCCCCGATTGTTGGGCAATCCGTATTTGGTGCGTGCGAAGATCACCGCCTTGAAACAGGGTTGCCTGGAGGCCGTCTTGAGCAATCGCTTGGGCGAGATTTGCGGAACAACGGAAGGCGCTTTATTCTTCCGTCAAGGTGCGGAGTGGTATTTTCCAGCGACACAGATAGCTGACCCTCATGCCCGCATGGCAATAGACTGGTTCCAACGGAATGGTTATCCGCTGATTTCTTGCCCTGTGCAGCATGGGCGGTTATTTGACGCCGAGGAGGCCGTGCTAGTCGGTGCCTCAGCGGGAGTCGTTCCAATCGTTCGGATTCAAGGAAGAGAGGTGGGGAATGGACAACCAGGTGCGACCACCCGGCAATTGCAGGGATGGTGGCGGCAGCAGGTCCATGGAGAGTAGAATTCAGAAAACCCCTCCGCCCGTCTGGCTTCCCACGAGGAATAGCTCATGAAACCCATCCGCCGCATTCTCGTGCCGACAGACTTTGGGGAATGTTCCGCACCCGCCCTGCGTTTGGCCGCTTTCCTCGCCGAACAACTCCATGCCGAATTGATCCTGTTGCATGTGGTCCAAGATATCGCATTGGCCCTGCCAGATGCTGTCATGCCGACGCCCGTCCCTGCTCCCGATCTCGCCGAAATGATTGAAGCAGGCAAACAGGGGCTGGCCAACTTGATCCGTTCGGAACATCTGGAACATCTCCATCCGCAGATAGAAATCCGGGTCGGCTCTCCTGTGGCCGAAATCGTAGCCGCCGCCAAAGACCTTCAGGCCGACTTGCTTTGCATCGGCACCCATGGGCGCACCGGCCTCGCTCATCTCATCCTCGGCTCCCAAGCGGAGCGGATCCTCCGCGAGGCCCCTTGTCCGGTTCTGACCGTCAAACCCGCCAGTGCTGCCACCAACTAATTTTCCCGGACCTGTTGACTCCTGCCTGCTTCGGATACCGTAAATCTACCGACTTCTCCTCATCTGCCCTCCGCCGAGAGAAGCGGATTCCCGGATGCTATCCGCGGTGAGCGGCATGACGATAACACTCACGGTGTGAGATTCCAACACGAGAATAGCCGCACGTTATGAGTGCCGAGCAGAGGTTTAGACTTCCACTCTCCGCTTTGGACCGCTTTTGGCGAAGCCAAGGGGCCATCTACCCCCTCCTGCTCGCCACAGTGGTGACCACATGCAACGCCGCCAAGCCCGTGGTCATTGACGATACAGCTTATCTCCTCTACGCCCGGCACATTGCCCAGCATCCCCTCGACCCCTACGGCTTTACCATTTTCTGGTACGATCAACCGGAGTCTGCTTTCGAGGTCTTGGCTCCCCCCGTCTATCTCTACTGGCTGGCTGCGGGCTGGCAGTTGTTCGGGGACCAAATCGTCTGGCTGAAACTGTGGACCTGGCCGTGGCTCATCCTTCTGGCGTATGGTTTGCGATCCATACTCCGATATTTCGCTGGGTCAGCAGAAGGCTGGATGCTCGCGGTTTTGATGCTGTCCCCCGCGATCCTTCCTGCGGTCAACCTGATGCTGGATGTACCGGCCTATGCCCTCGGTGTCACGGCGCTGGCAGTCTGGTGCCGGGCTGGCCATATGGATTGGCGCGGGGGAGCATGGTTTCTGGCTCTGATGGCGGGAGCACTTTTGGGTCTGGCCATGCAAACCAAGTACACCTTGCTCACCTTCGTGCCGGTGCTTCTTCTGGGGCAACTCCCCCGACGCCGCTGGTCGCTCACCCTAGCAGCGAGTTTCACGGCTATTGCCATCTTTCTCGCCTGGGAAGGGTTCTGCCTCGTCCGTTATGGCAACTCACACTTCTGGTACCACGCCTCCAGTCAAGCTCACAGCAGCCTGTGGGAGCAGTGGCAGGCGAAGGCCGCACTCACGGGACCGCTGCTGGGATATTGGGGATATTTCGGGGCTGCCATCGGGCTGATCGTTGTCCTCCGTTTGGGATTACCTCGCCGCCCGGTGTATTGCGCTGCCTGTTTTTGGCTGGTCGGTGCACTGCTCGCCAGTTGTGTCCCGGAACATTTTCTCCTCCTTTCAGACCAGTTGTCCCTCCCCGTGCTGTTTTGGCAGGTGGCGGGGTGTTGCTCCGGCATTGTCATCGTGTTAGGTCTACTAGCCCTCGCCTTTTCCCCCGCGGCAGACCCAGCGGAGCAAAAACTTTCGCGTTTTCTCGTGTTGTGGTGGGGTGTGGAACTAGCAGGCTATTATCTGTTGACGCCGTTCGGGGCAGCCCGGCGGCTTATAGGACTGACCCTGGTCACTCACTTAGCGGCGGCCCGCCTTTATTCCCAGGGCGGGGAATTACCACGATACCTGCTTCTATCTTGGGAAAATGCCAAGCAGGCGCTTGCGGTCCAAGGCCCTCACCGACTGCCCGTGCTTCTGGCGGCCCTGTCCCTGGTGGCGGGCGGGGCCATTGCTGCCGTCGATTTGCTGGATGCTCAAGCGGAAAAGTGGTGCGTCGAACAAGCGGCGGCAGTTTTACAGGAACTTCCTGAGCGCAACTGCAGTCGCATCTGGTTCGCCGGACATTGGGGCTTTCAATACTACGCTCAGCGGCTAGGCTGGGAACACATTGTGCCCGGTTCGTCCCACATCCGACCGGAGGATTTCGCAGTCTTGCCTGTTCCTCCCAAACCGGGGATATTGCACCGCCCGCATATCGGGAGTATTCCGATCCTCTTGCCTGAGGGAAATTACGACACTGTTGCGGAAGTCATTTGGGACGATCCCATCGCTGCCCAAACGATTCCGAATTACTACGGCGGCAGTGTGGCCCTGATCGGGAGAAGCCATCCTCGTTTGCGGGTGGTGGTAGCCCGTCTTCGGAGCGACTGGTATCCTTGACCGAACGACTGGTATCCTCGAACGGCGGGCTTCCCAGTTCCGCAAGAGGTCTTCACGACATCGCCGTCGGACCCAACAACCAGCGACCCAGGTTGAAATACAGCAGCAGTGTGATCATATCAGCACTGGCCAGGGCAATCGGACCAGAGGCCACTTGGGGATTGTAACGCAGGATGCGCACAATCAAGGGTATGCTCATGCCGACGATCGCCGCCGCGGCCACGCTCCCTCCGATTCCAAGAAACAGACTCAACCCGGCGTAAATGTTTTTCTTCCATAGCCAAGCCGCCAAAGCTACCACCGTGCCGCATGCCGCTCCGAGCATCAGGCCGACCAGGGCTTCGCGAATGAGCCGCCGCAGGTACAGATGCCACGTCGCACGCACTCCGTGCAGCGTCTCCAAGGCCAAACTGACGGATTGAATACTGACACTTTCCGCCAAGGCGAGAACCACGGGAATGAACGGCGTCACGAGGACCAGAGTGGCGACATCGGCATAGGCATCTGCCAGCCAAGCGGCCAGCAGTCCGCCCGTGATGTTGGTCAGTAACCAGGGAAAGCGTGAGCGGAATGCCAACACGACACGTTTCTGGTTCGATTCCGTGAGGTGGACGCCGATGAGCTGGAAGAGGTCCTCATTCCCTTCGCGCCGTTCCAAATCGGTCAGCTCATGGGTGTACAAATCTACGTCCACGACGCCGACGAGGCGTTTCTGGTCATCCACCACAGGGAAGGCCAAAAAGCGGTGCATAGTAAAAAACTCGCAGGCTTCCAGCACCGTGGCGGTGTGTGGAATGGCGATAACGGAGCGGACCATGATGTCATCGACCCGTGTGTGGGGATCGCTCAGGAGCAAGCGCCGGGTGGGCACCACTCCGAGCAAGCGATTGTCCTGATCCACCACATAGAAATACACAACCCGGCCGGAAGGAGCTTGCCGGCGCAAGTGTTCCAACGCCTCCCCGACTGTCTGGCCTGCCAGCAATCGGCAGGGATCGGTCCGCATGTGGCGCGAAACGGGTTCGTTGAGGATACTCTGAACGGCCATCCGCTCTCCTGAAGCATTGTCGGGCTGACACCGGACTGGAATACCTTGGGGGATTCTGCCGCTTTCGTCAAGGTGCCGCCCTACCACAGCAGCTAAACGGTGGGTAGCTATACTGGGGGGTCGTACAGGCGCAGCAAGGGGTCAGTGATACATCACAAACGGCGAAAAAAGTCCCCGGCAGCGAGAACCCGCAGCATAGCCGGATATCTTCCCCCGACAGAGGCGGATTCCGGGAAGAGAATGGGGAGATCGCTGTTGAGCGGCGTTAGCGTCGGGGAACGGAGGGCGACGTGTGGAAGGGAGTTGGGTCGAATTCATCCGCAGGTGGCAGCATATCGCCGGGACCGAGCGAAGGAACAGGCGGGGGCGGGACGGCGGGCAAGGGCGGAGGTGGCATCGATGGCATTCCCTGGGGAGCCGATGCTGGAGGCGGCACGGGGGGTAAAGCCGACGGCGGGACGGCGGGCAAGGAGATCGAGGGGGCCGTGCTGCCGCTCGGCTGGGGAGCTGGGGAAGGAACAGGGGGCAAGGGAACGGTGGGGGCTGAACTGCTGCCCGGCTGCGCCTCCGGGGAAGGAAGCGGCGGATGGCGCGGCGGTGACACGCGAGTGTCCTCGGTCTGGGCAGGCGGGATCGCCGGGGGTGGTGGAGGCGTCTCCTCAGAGCGCGCCGGCGGAATTACGGCCGGAGCGGGAGGCGGCACTGCGGATAACACCCAGGCTTCCAGAGCCTTGTAGCCTGGCGCTTGCCGCGATAGAAACGCCGGTTGCTTCATCGCCCCATGGGCCGACAAGGCCTTACGCAACAGCGGACTTTGGGCAGGCTCTTGACGATCCAGTTGAGCCGCCACCGCGCGCAGGTTCTGCCACGTGTGCTGCCATCCCACTTCCAGACCACTGACACGGGTCAAGCGGAAGGGACCGGAATAGTCCGGTCGTGCGTGGCAATCCATGCATTGATTCGCCAGCACCGGTTGAGCCTGATTGGCGAACGAGAGAATCCCCTGGGTTGTAAGTTGCAGCTCCTGGGACCAATCCGTGAGCATCTGGCCTCCTGCTCCAGAGCGTGAGGTCTGGCTGGAAGAAGGAAATTGTTGTAGGGACAGCTCCAGACTTCGGACCAGGTCTTGGGCTTGTTTCTGTTGGGAGTCGTGCTGCACGATGGCGCGGGCTTCCGCCAAAGCCTGCTCGCGCAAACCCTGGAACATCAACCAGCGGGCCAAAGCCAGGCGGGCCGTCAAATCTGTATCCGGAATCTGCTTTCGCAGAGTTTGCCACACGGCTTGGGCATCCTCAACTACGGCGATCACCTCCGTTTTCGGCCAACGGCGATCTAAGGCCCCTTGCCGGACGACCACTTCATCTCCCTCAAACCGCACGGGACCGACAATAAGCTTGTTGTTCTTCAGAAGGACATAACGTGCAGCACCCGTTGTGGGAGCCTGGACGTTCGGAGTTGTTGGAAGCTGGACGCTGGGAGTCGTCTGGTGCAGCTCTGAGGGTGGAGGAACCGGAAGCGTGGGTTTCTGGGGCTGAGGCAGCGGCAACTGCGACCCGACGATCGGTGCGGGCTGAGGAGGAGCTGGGACAGCCTGAGGAGCAACCGATGGTGGCGAAACGGGGCGAGATTTGCCAATACTTTCTGGGTCGGAGTTAGGTTTGTCAATGTTTCGCGGCTTGGGCAGAGGAGAAGTGTCTGACCCGGGAGGCGGCACAACAGGCAGTTTGGGCCAAGGAGCCGGCGCGGAGGGTGGCCGCACTGGCGCAGGGGAGGGTTCAGAATCACGAGGCGGCGGCACAGAGGGCAAGGGGGGCAACGCCGGCACGGAGGTCTGAGCGGTTGGAAGCGGCCTCCCTGGAGCTGCCGGCGCACTGGAAACAGGTAAAGGCAGCGTCGGAGAATCTGCTGAGGCAGGACTCACATCCGGGGGCATCACGATCGGAGGCAAGGAGACATCCACGATAGCCGGACGCACGACGGCGGGAGCCGAAGGGTTCGATGCTATCGTTGGAGGTGGAGGCGGCACGACGGGAACGACCGGCAAAGCCGGAGCGGCAGAAGCAGGGGGAACGTGAGGCTCAGCAGGAGCGGCGAGCGGACCGTCGGCAGAAGTGGCCTGGACGCCCGGAATACCCCCCATCCGCCCGCTCTGCCCAAGGTCGCCCATTCCCCATAAGCATACTGCTGTGAAGCCTGCCAAAATGGACATCGGCGTGATCCCCCTAGTACGAGCTGGCGCTATCCCCCGTCCATCCTGCCAGCCAGTCTCGTCCTGCGCTGCCATAACGACTCCCCCGGCCACTGTCAACCAGATTCAGAGGTCGGATTCATGAGAGCGGAAATCCTCGCCATCGGTACGGAATTAACGACCGGCCAGACGGTGGATACCAACAGTCCCTGGTTAAGCCAGCGGCTGGCGGAGGTGGGAATACCAACCGGTTATCACACGATCGTACCCGATGAGCTGACCGACATTGTCGAGGCGTTACATATCGCCGCGGGGCGGGCCTCGCTTATCCTCATCAGCGGAGGATTAGGGCCGACACAAGACGATCTGACACGTGAAGCCCTGGCACAGGCCGCACAGGTTTCCCTCGTGGAAGACCCGGCAGCACTGGAGCATATACGCACCTTCTTTTCCAGCCGCGGCCGTCCCATGCCGGAGCGCAACCGCCAGCAAGCCCTGCGCCCAGAAAATGCCGAGTTGCTCCCCAATCCGATTGGAACCGCACCCGGCTTGTTTCTCCATCTCAGCCAGGCCCTAGTCTTTGCCCTGCCCGGAGTGCCGCGGGAATTGCAACTCATGTTCCAGGAGCAGGTCCGCCCTCGATTGCTGAAGCACGTCGGTAGTGCGGGTGTTATCCTGTATCGCAAGATCAACACCTTCGGCCTGGGCGAATCCGCCGTGGAGGAAAAAATCGCCGACCTGACGGCTCGCGGGCGCAATCCCGAAGTGGGAATCACCGTCAGCGACGCCGTGGTCTCCTTGCGGATCATCGCCCGTTACCCCACCTTAGCCGAAGCGCAGGCTCAAGTCAGCGCTACAGAATCCTTGATCCGGCAACGGCTGGGGGAGATCGTGTTCGGTGTCGAGGACGAAGAGCTGGAAGACATCGTCGTGCGATTGGCCCAGGAGCGGAAAGCCACCTTGGCGGCGGCGGAGAGTATCACGGGCGGGCTGGTAGCCCATCGCATTTGCCGGGTGCCAGGAGCTAGCCAATACTTTCGTGGCGGCATCGTGGCCTATACGGAGGAGATCAAGCATCAGGAATTGGGTATACCTTGGGAAATGCTCCGCGAGTTAGGGGCCGTCAGTGCGCCGGTTGCTCAGGCGATGGCGGAAGCAGTCCGGCGTCGCTTCGCTGCGGACCTCGCTGTGGCCACCACCGGCTTTGCCGGCCCTACGGGAGGAACGCCGCAAGAACCCATCGGCACCGCCTACGTCGCCTTAGCTAGCCAGCAAGGAACCGAGGTCGTGCGGCACGTCTGGAGCGGAGAACGCACGGAAATCATGAGCCGCACAGCCAAACTCGCCTTGAATCTCCTCCGGCTTCATCTTTTGAGACGTCCTACGAGTTGATAGCATTACGATCCACAAAATAGCAACAGGGTCGGATAGGGCCCATCCCACCTCCTTACCCTCGCGGCAGCCAACGGACCTCGCGGAACCAGGCGATCATCTCCTGGAGGGATTGGATAACGGGGCGAGGTAGCAGGCAGAGCACTTCCCGAGTTCGCTGGGTGTCAAAGTGCATGCGGCGCCGGGTGAGCTTGACGCCCGTCACCGTTGCTTGAGGTGGGCGACCCGTGAGGTCGGCCAGAAACTCGTCCGCGTAGGCCACCGTCAAGGCCAGCGGATAGGGAATGCGCCAGCGTGGGGGTGGCACCCCGGCTAGTCGTGCCACAGTATCGAAGAGTTGGCGGATTGTCCAATTCTCGCCGCCGAGGATATAACGGTGCTCGGAGGGAGGCCGCTCCGCCGCTGCCGCCAGGCCCAAAGCCACATCGCGCACGTCGATCAAGTTCAACTCCCCCACTACGTAGGCTGGCCGTTTCCCCAAGCAGATGTCAAGGATCATCTGTGTCGGCGGTGTGCGCAGCCAGTCCCCCGGACCAATCGGCAGCGTGGGATTCACAATCGTGACTGGCGCTCCGGCACGAGCTAGCAGCCAGACGTAGCGCTCGGCACGCCATTTGGACAGGCAATAAGGACCGATCACCTCTCGGCGAGAAACATCGTGGTTCTCGGTGATGACATCCTCTAGTCCGCGGCGGGTCAGAATGCTTTCCGTGCTGACATGCACAATACGGCGGACCCTGTGCCGCAACGCCGCTTGCAGGACATGCACCGTGCCCCAGTAATTGACTCGCTGGAATTCGCCGCGCCGGTGCGCCCAGAGTTGCGGATTGGCAGCCAGATGATACACCACCACGGCATCGCAAAAAACGGTTCGCAAAGTGGCATCGTCGCAGATGTCCACCGACACAAAGTCCGCCGACAGAGCGATGTCACAGGGCGGTTCCCGCCGATCCGCAATGCGGACCTTCTCGCCCCGCGCCAGCAAGAGGCGGACAAGATGGCTCCCCACAAAACCGCTTCCCCCTGTGACAACGATCACGCGGCCTTCATCCCGGTTGAGGCTTTGGCGAATCGGGTCGCTGGCACAGCGGCCAGGCGGCCTATCACTTCCTGAATGCGGCTCCACGCATCGGCTAGCAGAAACGTCCTGGGTTGCGCCTTCGCTCCGAGAATATAGTACGTCCCCTCTGAAACAGATAATCCAGAAGCAACCAACGGCGCCGGCCGATACCCCACGCAGGCAATCACGCGATCGACACACCAGGAGACCGACTTGCCCTGGCTCCTGCCAGCAATGTGAAAACCAGCTTGAGAACCGAGGTAAGAGACCTCGTCGAGGACGGTCTGAGGGTAGTATTCCACATGGCCATCGCCGCGAGTGGCCAGCATGTTGGCACGAGCTGCTAGGCGGTCGCGTTCCTTGAGAGGATCGGCGGGGAGGCGGGGCAGGGGTTGACCGCGAGGCAGATGAGTGACCCAGAAAGTCCAAGTTTCACGTTCCTCTTCGGCTAAAGTCGCCAGGGCCACTACATTGCTCGCGGCGGAATAGCCCCCACCCACCACGAGGACGCTGCGACTCGCATAATCCGCCCGGTCTTTGCCAAGAATATCGACCACACCATGGGGAATGTGGGGACGTGCTGCCCGTTCTCCCCGTGCGGGAAGGTCGCCTTCTCCCAACCAACGGGGCTGCCCATAGACCCCGCTGCAATCCAGGATCACATCCGCCTCTGCCAGATGTTCCTGTCCCTGTCTATCCTCCAGCAATAAGCGCCAGCTCTGACCATTCCGGCTCTGGCCTACCTGCACCACGCGCATCCCTAGTTGCAAGCTATCTCGCAGAAGAGAACACTCCGCCAAAGGAAGCAGATACTCCTGACGATACTCGTGGCCCGTGAGCAACTCTCCCTCCCCCGGCCACGTTCGCTGGGGATACTCTGCCTGGAGAACTTGCAGACCCCACGGGGACACGTTCCAACTCCAGGGTGTGAACATCCGCACGTGACCCCAGCGCTGCACGTACTCCCCCACTTCCCCCTGTTCGTACACCATCACTGGCAAACCGCAGAGCCGAGCATATAAGGCCGCCTCGATACCGACGGGTCCGGCTCCAATCACGGCCAGGCGGCGAATCTCTTGCTTCCTCATTGTTCCATCCCTGGGAATGCCCTGTCTTGAAGAATCTGAAGTGGAGGCATCCTATCCTGCTTGGCGGTTTCGACTCAAGAGGCATCGGGATGTTGCCGGTATGAGTCTGTGAGCTTTACCGGGAAGTTGGTCCAGGGAATCCGTCAGACAACATTTGGTGCAGCCTCTTTCTCCGCCCGCTGATGGGAATCGGGATTGTCAGGGTCCGCCGTAGCGGGGTAGAAATAACACCCTGTGTCTGCGGCGGGAAACCGTGCCTGGACCGATAGGGATTTTCCGCAGAAGGCATCAGACAGGCGGGGAAAGGATCAGGGCATGGAAGCATTCACAAACAGATCCCTAACTCTTGGGGATCAAGCCGAGTACATTTTGAGTTTCGATGTCGAAGAACACGATCGAATCGAGGCGGCCCAGCGTTTGCATTGTCCTGCTGGCCTGCGTTACGAGTATGCCCGGCGCATGGAAGCGCGGACGCGCGACATCCTGGCTTGGCTGGCAACTCACCGCCAACGGGCCACATTTTTTATCGTCGGAGAAGTTGCCCAGAAACACCGGAGCTTGATTCGCGAGCTGGTCGCCGCCGGACATGAAGTGGCAGCCCATGGCTGGTGTCACGAACGCGTGGATCGGATGACGCGCCAGCAGTTTCAGGAGGATGTGCGGCGCTGCAAGGCGGCCCTGGAAGATGCCGCTGGCGTGCTGGTGTTCGGCTACCGCGCACCTAGTTTCAGCATCGGTTGGCGGACGCCGTGGGTCGCAGATGTGCTGGCGGAGTGTGGCTATCGCTACGATGCCTCGATTTACCCGGTGCGGCATGACCGCTACGGCATCCCAGAAGCTCCCCGCGGACCCTTCTGGTTGCTGGGAGAGCAGCATCGTCTTCTGGAGCTGCCAGCCTTGACCTGGCGGGGGTTGGGTCGGAATTGGGCGGTTGGGGGGGGCGGGCATTTCCGCCTTTGGCCGCTGGCCTTCCTGCACGCCGGCTTGCACCAAGTCCGCCGGCTGCCCTGCCCCATCGGCGTGCTCTACTTCCATCCCTGGGAGTTTGATCCCGATCAACCCCGTCTTCCCCTACGCGGACTGGCCCGGTGGCGGACCTACGTGGGTCTGCGCCGTACGTCTCGCCGATTCCAGAAACTCCTGCAACGTTATCGCTTCGTGCGCGCTTGGGACGTGGTGGAAAAACTGCTGCGAACGTTCCCTCCGCTTCCCACCTTTTCCCTGGACCAGGCGGGGACGCTGGCGGCATGATTCCTCTTTTCCGCTCCTGAATGGATGCGTTAGAGTGCCCCAGCCAGAAGGCACGATCAGTGTGCTGGAGGACACTAGGATGTGCGGAATCATAGGTTTCACGGGCCGCCGGGAGGCCGCTCCAATCCTGCTGGAAGGCCTGCGCCGCCTGGAATACCGCGGATACGACAGCAGCGGGATCGCCACGGGCACGGGCCGGCAATTGCATATCCGGAAAAAAGCGGGCCGACTTCAGGCATTGCAGCGGTTGATTGCCGAATATCCCGCGGCGGGATGCTATGGCATCGGCCACACCCGCTGGGCCACGCACGGGGGAGCAACGGATCGCAACGCTCATCCCCATACGGATCAGACTGGGCTGATCGCCGTCGTCCACAATGGAGTCATCGAGAATTACTTGGCGCTGCGGCAGCAACTTCAGAGCCAGGGAGTCATATTCCGCTCGGAGACAGACACCGAAGTGCTGGCCCATCTGATCGCCCATTATTATCACGGGGACTTGGTCAGCGCCGTCCGGCAAGCGTTGCAATTGGTTCGGGGAACATACGGCCTTGCCGTGGTGAGCCGCCAGGAGCCGGGGCTGATCGTGGCCGCCCGTTGGGGCAGTCCCCTTGTCGTGGGCCAAGGCACCGAGGGACGCTATTTAGCCAGCGATACCAACGCCCTGAGCGGATGGGTCGAGAAGGTGCATTACCTGGAGGACGGGCAAATCTGCGTTCTCACGGAACAGGAATGGGATGTGCTGGATCAGCGGCTCGCTTCGGTCCCATTCGTTTTGCAGGAGCTGCCTAGCGATTTGAATGACGGTCAGGCAGATAAAGGGGAGTATCCCCACTTCATGCTCAAAGAAATCTACGAGCAACCGGAGGCGTTGACCAATGCCATGCGGGGCCGTCTGCACGAAGCGGATGCCACCGCTCATTTCGGCGGCTTGAATTTGACCGCGGCCCAATTGCGGCAAGTGGAAAGGATCATCATCACTGGTTGCGGCACCAGTTACTATGCGGGTTTGGTGGGAGAATATCTGATCGAGGATTTGGCCCGTCTGCCGGTGGAGGTAGAATATGCTAGTGAGTTACGCTACCGCCACCCTCCCATCGATCCGCAGACGATTCTGCTAGCTATCACGCAGTCAGGAGAAACAGCCGATACCCTGGCCGCCTTGCGGGAAGCCAACCGCCGCGGCCAGACCACCCTGGCAATCTGCAATGTGGTCGGCAGCTCTATTGCCCGCGAAGCTCATGGCGGAGTCTATCTGCACGCGGGGCCGGAAATCGGCGTCGCCAGCACCAAGGCATTTACCGCCCAGTGTCTGGTTCTCACGTTGCTCGCGTTGTATCTAGGCCGATTACGCCATCTGTCCGTTTCCCAAGGGCAACGTATCCTCCGCGAGTTGCAGGCCCTGCCGGAAGCCGTACGCCAAGCGTTGCAATGTCATGACAGCGTCAAAACCCTGGCGGAAAAATACTCCCACGCCACGAACATGCTCTACCTGGGCCGGCAATACCTCTACCCTGTAGCCCTCGAAGGAGCGTTGAAGCTCAAGGAGATCAGCTACATCCACGCCGAGGGGTATCCGGCTGCGGAGATGAAACACGGGCCGATCGCATTGGTGGATGAACAGACACCGAGCGTTTTTCTGGTACCGAGCGGACCGGTCTTCGATAAAGTGCTGGCGAATATGCAAGAGATCAAGGCGCGCGGCGGACCCATTATTGCCATCACCAGTGGGAATGAAGCCGAGGTAGCGGCCATTGCCGACGATGTCATCGCCGTGCCAGCCGTCGCAGAGTATCTCCAGCCGATTGTCACCGTGATTCCTTTGCAACTGCTGGCCTACGAAATGGCCCTGCTGCGGGGCTGCGATGTGGACCGCCCCCGCAATCTCGCCAAGAGCGTCACCGTCGAATGAACATCTCCGGCCGCACAGGCAAACCCAGACTTTGCGCTCGACGCCCCTTTTGGATGCTGCCGTCTGATACTCCATTTCCAGCGTTGAGCGACTCGGTTTCCCAATGTCGTGGTTATAAGATCCAAAACTCTGAGGCCGCACGCCACGGGATTGAGTTGCAGGCGGGCGGTATATCTGTTACATTCGATAATATCGCCCAGCGAAGCGGCATCCGGGTTTCCCGTGGATTGGCAACCCCGGCATTTCTCCTCCGAGGAGTCGGGAGGCGCTCGCGGAAAGGACCATGTTCGCGGAAATGTTCTGGACATCCTGGGGCATGGGTTCCAGCCATACCTGGACCACCACACAGACCCAATGGCTACTCCCCTATGTGCTGGGTTGGGCGGTCATCACGGTGCCTGCCGTCGTGGCGGGGTGGCTCGGCGTGTTCCAAAAAGCGGGCCAATCCCGCTGGGCCGCCTTGATCCCTGGGTACAACATCTATGTGCTCGTGGTCCGAGTCGCCGGTCTTAGTCCACTCTGGTGCCTGCTGCTGCTGATTCCCCCTGTCAACCTCGTGGCGGCGATTGTGGTGAATGTCGAAGTCGCCCGACGCTTTGGGAGAACAGAAGCCTTCGGCGTCGGCATGTCCGTCTTTGGCTTCATCCTCTATCCGTGGATCGGGTTTGGTTCGGCGGAATATCATCGCTTGCCTGCCCTTCATACCCCCTTACCTCAACCCCTCCGCCGTTCCTCGGAATCCAGAAAACCGTAATGAGGCGTCCCGTTTTCCTTTGCTCAGCCTCCTCCGTCCTCCTGAATCGATGCGTTCCTCCTGCGGCGCTTCACCTGCGGCTTTGCCTGTTTTCCCCTTGCGGTACTCGCATCCCCTCATGGCGGTTGAATCTTCGCAAAATCTTGAAAAACATTGGACATGATTCCTCCCAAAGTGTGTAATAGTTGGATGAAGAGGATGTGCTGATCTAGCTTGTACGCCAGCCGTTACGGTACCATCGGAGCTGCCCCGATGTTAGGTCCCATTAGTTGCCAACTCTGGCCATCGACCAACCGTTGCTGGATTATCGTCCTTGCAGTGATGGCCCTGGTGGCCAGCGGTAATTCTCGCACGGGTGCCGCAGAGGCACCGCCCTCCAAAGCCGGTGGCAAAGATCAGAGTCCGTCTGCTGCTGCTGTGGCCCTATTCGAGAGCAAAATCCGCCCCGTCCTCATCCGCGAGTGTTACAGTTGCCATAGTGCTGAGACGAAGAAAGGCCCCAAGGCGAATTTGCGCCTGGACACTCGCGAGGGGATCCTGCAAGGGGGTGACTCTGGACCAGCGGTGGTGCCGGGCAAGCCGATGGAAAGCCTGTTGCTGAAGGCTCTGCGAGGAGATGACGGCGTAGCTCTGATGCCCCCGAAAGGGAAGCTACCGGATACGGTCATTGCGGACTTTGAGAAGTGGATTCGCTTGGGAGCACCGGACCCACGGACAACCGCAGCACCTGCGAGTTCTCGCGGCCAAATCGACTGGCAGCAAGCCCGGCAATTCTGGAGCTTCCAGCCGTTGCGACCACTCGAGCGTCCTCTGACATCGGCCGATGTTGACGCTTTTATCGCTGCTCCTCTGCAACAGCGGAAGCTCCCACGCGCCCCCGAAGCGGACCGAGCCACCCTGCTCCGACGCCTGTATCTGGACCTCATCGGTTTGCCCCCCTCACCAGAGGAAATCGCGGCCTTCGAGCAGGACAGCGCGCCGGATGCCTACGAAAAAGTTGTGGACCGCTTACTGGCATCGCCCCACTTTGGTGAACGCTGGGGCCGCCACTGGCTCGACCTCGCACGCTACGCCGACTCTAACGGCAAAGATGAAAATCTCACCTATCACGAGGCCTGGTTGTATCGGGATTACGTCATCCGTTCCTTTAACACTGACAAGCCATACGGACGCTTTATCGTCGAACAACTGGCCGGCGATTTGCTTCCCGCCCGTACTCCGGAAGAACGTGACGAGCTTCTGATCGCCACTGGTTTTCTGGTGATAGGTCCCAAAGTGCTGGCCGAGCGCGATAAAGTCAAATTACGCATGGATGTTGTAGATGAACAAATCGACACAATTGGCAAAGTCTTTTTTGGATTGGCCCTGGGCTGCGCCCGTTGTCATGACCACAAGTTCGACCCGATTCCCACAAGCGACTATTACGCTCTGGCGGGCATCCTGCGGAGCACAAGGACCATCGAGGGCATCAAGCGGAACAATGCGGCGGTGTCGGGATGGATTGTCCGCCCCTTAGGCCCCGACGGCGAGAAGCAGTGGGCCGCCTACCGCGCTTATCAGGATAAACTCAAGCAAGTCCAGCAGGAGCTGCAAAAGGCGCGCAATCAGCTCGCCGCGGCTGAACAGAAAGCCCAGATGCGCTCTCCCCAAGCCCTGGCAGGAATCACCCTTGACGACACGCAAGCTCGGCGGACCGGGACCTGGAAGGATTCCACCTTCACCAAGCCGTATGTCGGGAAGGGATACATCCATGACGATCGCAGCGGCAAAGGGGAAAAGGAGGTTGTTTTTACGGCCAATTTCCCCCAGGCGGGACCCTATGAAGTCCTCATCGCCTATACGCCGGGATCCAATCGTGCCACCAATGTGCCGATCGTGGTTCGTCACCAGGACGGGGAAGCCACGTTTCGAGTCGATCAGACTCGGCGTCCCGCCATCGACGGCTTATTCCACTCCCTGGGAGTTTTCACCTTCGGCAAGAGCGGTACGGTTACCATCAGGAATGCTGGAACCGACGGTTACGTGATTGTCGATGCGGTGCGTTTTGTGCCGTCGGGAGAGTTGGCCCGGCTGCCGCAGCAGGAAATGGGGGTTCCGCTGGAGGTGAAAAAGGCAGTGGAGCAGGCCCGCGAGTTAGTGCGTAAATGGGAGTCGGAAGAAGCGGCTTTGAAGAAGACTGCCCCGTCCCCCCCGCCTCTCGCCATGGCCGTGCGCGACGAGGATAAGATCGAGGACTGCCGGATCAACATCCGCGGCAATCCGCATCAGTTGGGGGATGTCGTCCCTCGCGGGGTGCTCCGCGTACTTCCTCATGCTGCACCGGCGCAAATACCGCAGCATCAGAGCGGACGCCGGGAATTGGCCGAATGGATCGCCGCTCAACCTCTGACCGCTCGCGTCGCAGTCAACCGCATCTGGGCTCATCTGTTCGGCCGGGGTATCGTCCGCACCGTGGATGACTTTGGCGCCCAAGGAGAACGGCCTTCCCATCCGGAATTGCTCGAGGCGCTCGCTGCCGAATTTGTCCGTAATGGGGGCAGCCACAAGCAACTGATCCGCTTGCTCGTCTTGACACACACCTATCGCCAGAGTGTACACGCTCCACCCCCTCTGATCCAAGCGGACCCGGAGAATCGCCTCTTTGGTCGGGCCAACCGCCGCCGGTTAGAAGCCGAAGTGCTCCGCGACGCCATGCTGACAGTATCGGGGCAATTGGACCGGCGCGGAGGGGGACCGGTCGTGTCCCATCTCGGAGAGGTCGCGGTGGAGAACAACTCCCGCAGCCAGCATTTGGACACGGACGCTATCCGCACCCGCAGCGTCTACCTGCCGATCATCCGCAACGAACTGCCTCCCATTCTGGAAGTGTTTGACTTTGCGGACCCCGACGTCCCGGTCGGCCAGCGCGATGCGACCACGGTGAGCACGCAAGCCCTGTTCCTGATGAATAGCACCTTCGCCAATCGCCAGGCCCGTTTGGCGGCGGCCCGACTTTGTGCAGAAACTCAAGACGACCGGCAGCGGCTCGAACGATTATTCCTCCTTGCCTTTGGACGTAAGCCCACCCCCCAGGAAATCCAACGGACCTTGGACTTCCTGCAGGAGTTCACCCTGAAGCTGCAAACTTTGCCTAGCGAACGGCAACCGAAAGACTTGCGGCTCGAGGCCTGGGCGGCGGTGTGCCTGTCGGTCTTTGCCAGCCATGAGTTCCGTTACGTCGAGTGAATGGCTCACGGGGAACTATATGCGGTCCATCCTACCAGGTCTCAGCGCCTAAGGCACCGCAAGATCGGCAAACGATTAATGGGAGGTCATGGGATGTTCAGCCACGACTCCAAAGGTACCCAGAGCCGCCAACTTTGGTCCCGGCGTCAGATGCTGCAAGCCGCTTCGGCGGGTGCCGGCTTCGGGTATCTCGCCTTTGTGGACCTGCTGGCACGGGCTGGCGCCAGCGGGGGATTGCACCCCTTGGCGCCCAAACAAGGCCACCATCGCGCACGAGCCAAGCGGGTCATCTTCCTGTTCATGCACGGCGGTCCGAGCCATGTGGACACCTTCGACTATAAGCCAGTCCTGGAAAAAATGGATGGAAAGGAGCTGCCCTTTGAACCGGCCAAAGGAACGACCGTCTCGCGCAAACTGATGAAGCCGCTGTGGAAGTTCCGCCAGCATGGTGAGAGCGGCTTATACATCTCGGAGCTGTTCCCCGAAGTGGCCCGGCATGCGGACGAGCTGTGCGTCATCAACGGCATGCACACCAACGGACAAAGTCACGGTCAGGCTGTGCTCATGCTGCACACCGGCGAGATTGCCTTGACCCGTCCCAGTGTGGGCGCGTGGATCACCTACGGCCTGGGCACGGAAAACCAGGACCTGCCGGGCTTTATCACCATCTGCCCGACCCGTGGACACGGCGGTGCTCAGTTGTATGGCAACGCCTTCCTACCCGCCGTCTACCAGGGAACTCCAATCGGGCATGCAGGCATCCCTGCCGCCCATGCTCAGATCAAACATCTCCACCACCCGGATTGGACGCCAGAGATTCAGCGGTACCAACTGGACTATCTGCAAGCCCTCAACCGGGAGTATGCCGAACGGGCAGGCTTTGACGATCGTCTGGAGGCCGCGGCGGCCAGTTACGAGCTAGCCTTCCGTATGCAAGCCGCCGTGCCGCGCATTGCTGACATCCGCGGAGAAAGCAAAGCCACGTTGGATTTGTACGGCATCGGCCGGCAACCCACGGATGACTTTGGCCGCCAGTGCCTCATGGCACGGCGTTTCGCCGAGGCCGGCGTCCGCTACATCCAGGTTTCCCATTCCTTCAAATGGGATCAGCACGGCAACATGCCCCAACACGCGAAAAACGCCCTGGAGGTGGACAAGCCTATTGCCGGTCTGCTGACAGACCTGAAAGCCCGCGGTCTGCTCCAGGACACCTTGGTCCTTTGGGGGGGAGAGTTTGGCCGCACGCCGGTCACTCAAGGCAAGGATGGACGCGATCACAACCCGCAAGGATTCACCATGTGGCTCGCAGGCGGCGGGGTCAAAGGAGGCTTTTCCTACGGGGAAACGGACGAGTTCGGCTATTATGCCGTCAAAGACAAAGTCCACATGCACGATCTCCACGCCACCATCCTATGGCTGCTAGGATTGGACCACGAAAAACTCACCTACCGCCATGCGGGCCGTGATTTCCGGCTGACCGATGTCCACGGCCGAGTGGTGCGTGAAATCTTTGCTTGAACCTGATCTACCTCTTTCGCTCCATACCGATCCTCCCGAATCTGCACGCCGGCATAAACACGCGGCGGGGAGATAACCCGAATTGCATGGGGAATCTCCCTGTTACCGCTCGTCCTCTCAGCAACTGGCGCTGACAGCTCTTCCCTCAAGCGTTGCTGAAGATCCGTCCGTGATACTTCCCCGCCTAGAAAGTAGCGTCATTCCTTGACCGAGGCCAAGAGGGAGGGCGTTACACTCTGCCATTCCTGGGTGCAGAGGAGATGTGCTGAAGTTCAACTTGCCTGGGAATATCGCGCGGCGGCCGCTAAAATGACGATGAATGAAATCGACACTATGCGAATAAGAGACGGAGGTGCGGTGAGCCGAACGAATGGTCCCGGTGCGAATCCCGGAACGTTTCCGCGGGATGACTCCTCCCCTGTTCTCCGAGCCTATTTACTGGGGACGGTGGACTGGGACAGCCTGCTGCAAATGCAGCGGCGCCTGATTTATGAGGTGAGCGGCACTAAGGGGACCAGCGCCGTGTTGATTTGCGAGCATCCGCCGAGCATCACGATTGGCCGGGAAGGCAGCCGGGATCACATCCGTATCGAACCCGCCTGTTTAGCGCGTTGGGGGTGGCCGGTACGCTGGCACGCGCGTGGCGGCGGCGTGATGCTGCATTTACCCGGCCAACTCGCCTGCTATCCGATCGTGGTGCTGTCTCAGTATGGCTGGACCCCGGCAGAGTATGTTCAGCGACTGCAAGCGATCGCCTTGGAGTTATTACGGAGTTACGGATTGTCAGCCTCGGCAGACCCCCGCTGCCCTGGTGCTGTTGTCTCCGGCAGGCGGATAGCTCACGTGGGAGCAGCCATCCGTCATGGCGTCACCTGTTTCGGCCTGCTAGTGAACGTGGACCCCGACTTGCAGCCTTTCCACCGGGTCCGCTGCGACGGAGATGACAAACCGATGACCTCCCTTCAGCGGGAGATTGGCAGCCGCTTCCGCATTAGCAGCGTACGCCAGCGGCTTCTGGAAATTCTGCAACAGCATTTGCAGACCGACCGCCTGTCGATTTTCCATACATTACCGGACCTTCTACCCCGCCCACGCCACCATGTTACCATTACCCGTAGTTGAAGCAGCACCCGCAACTGTTCCGCATGAATCAGCGAGCCGGAGTGGTCGAAGCGCTCGCCCAGCGAACCATCGTGGCCCGAGGCTTCCACCGTGGTTGAAGCGGCCTCTGCCCCGCGGTAACGGCAACAACTTCACCCACAACCTGCTCCAGGACCTGCGCCTGGAAACGGTTTGTGAAAACGCCCGCTGCCCGAACCGCCCGGAATGCTGGGCCCAGCGCACCGCCACCTTCATGATCCTGGGGAATGTCTGCACACGACCCTGTAGCTTCTGTTCGGTTCCGAAGGGAACACCCCAGTCTGTGGATGAGGACGAGCCGGAACGACTGGCGGAAGCCTGTGTGCGGCTGGGTTTGCGGCATGTGGTCATCACTTCGGTGACGCGAGATGATCTGCCAGATGGAGGCGCAGAACATTTTGTGCGATGCCTGGAAGCGGTCCGCCGCCGCCTGCCCCACGCCACCCTCGAAGTGCTCACCCCGGACTTTCAGGGCCACGTCGCCGCCATTGACCGGGTAATCGCCGCCCGGCCCCATGTCTTCAATCACAATTTGGAAACCGTACCTCGCCTCTATCGGGTGGCGCGGGGGCGAGCTGAGTACCGCCGCAGCCTCGCTCTTCTGGCTCGTGTCAAGGAAAAGGACCCCGCCATTTTCACCAAAGCGGGACTGATGCTGGGATTAGGTGAAACTCTCGACGAGGTCCTGGAGGTATTCGCTGATTTACGGAGCATCGGCTGCGATATTGTCACCCTCGGCCAGTATCTGGCCCCGACACTACACCACAGCCTGCCCGTGGCTCGCTACCTCCCGCCGGAGGAATTTGACTCCATCGCCCAATTGGCGCGCTTGCTGGGCTTCCGCCACGTGGTGGCCGGACCGTTCGTCCGCTCCAGCTATCACGCCGCGGAAATGCTCCCCGCTCATTCCGCGTGACTCGGAACGACATGCCAAGGGGTCCAGCATCTGGGGGACTCGATTCACTCCACGACGAGGTGGCAGGTAGTCTTATGTACCCGGAGATGGTACCGATCATTCTGCCCAATTTGGGAACGGACCGGGCGGTACTCAGCGCTTGGTACGTACATCCTGGCGAAACGGTTTATGCCGGGGATCGCGTGGCAGAAGTCCTCATCCCCGGAGCCACGGTGGACATCCCCGCGCCGATCGATGGCGTGCTCGTGGAGCGCCAAGCGGGGGTGGATCAAGCTTTGTTCCCCGGTAGCGTCCTCGGCTATCTCTCGCCCCTCGCCGCCGAGGAAGGGGGACCCTCCTGATCTTTTCTCCGGTGCTCCAACTCCCCGCGTATTCCACACTCCATACTCGAAAGCAGGGGGACATGTAGCCAAGCGCGGCCTGCCTCACTATACTTTCTTATCTCATGTGGGTGTGAGCTTTCGGAACAGAATATCCGAGGGTACGTGCTGTGGGAGTGCGCATTCGTTTGAAGCAGATGGGGCGGCGCCACCGGCTGTATTACCGCATTTGTGCGATGGATTCCCGGCAGCCCCGTGATGGCAAGGTCCTGGAAGAGCTGGGAACTTACGATCCCCATGTGCCTGATCCAGATGCGGCCGTGACGCTGCGTCCGAGCCGGATCAAATATTGGCTGAGCGTGGGCGCCCAACCGACGGACCACTGCAAGGTGCTGTTCCGCAAATACATGAAGAAATGGGAAGCGATTGAGGCGGAACAGGCCGCCGCCCGGCAAGCCTCGGCCGCCGATGCACCGGCTCCTGCCTCCACAGCTCCCACGGGCTGAGACTCCCCTTGGGCCTACGGCCCCGTTTCTGGGGGCGAGGAGGAGGGCGTGATCCGCTTTGATGTGCTGACCTTATTTCCCGGTCTCTTTGACAGCTACCTGCGCCACAGCCTTCTGGAAGACGCCATTGCGAAAGGCCTGGTGCAAGTCCACCTGTGGAATATCCGGGATTGGTCGCACGACAAGCACCACAAAGTGGACGATCGACCCTTCGGCGGCGGACCGGGCATGGTGCTTATGGCGCCCCCCGTCGTGGAGTGTGTCGAGGCCGTGCAAGCGCAAGCGCAGCCTCCGGGCCGGGTCATCCTGCTGACCCCCGCAGGGGAACGCCTCACCCAACCCTTGGTCCGGCGGCTGGCCCAGGAACCCCGCTTGCTTCTCGTGTGCGGGCGCTATGAGGGATTCGATGAACGCATCCGCGACATTCTGCACCCTTGGGAGATTTCCATCGGCGATTACATCTGCAACGGCGGAGAAGTTCCCGCGATGGTCATCATCGATTGCGTGATTCGCTTGGTTCCTGGGGTGTTAGGCGATGAACAGAGTATCGCGGAAGAATCGCATAACACTCCGGGCGAGTTGGAATACCCGCAATATACTCGGCCCAGAGTGTACCGCGGGCACGAGGTTCCGCCGGTGCTATTGAGTGGGAACCACGCGGCCATCGCGGCATGGCGGCAGGAACAGGCCGCTTTGCGCAGCCAGCAGAGGCGCCTCCGGCCTTCCTTGGTCGATGCGCCCCATGAAACCCCGCCGCCCCACTCCTCCTGGCCCGCGGAAAAGGCGACGTCCTAATCGCTCAGGAGGACTGTAAGAGACTTCCTTCCAACACCCAAGCGGCCCAATCAGGGCCACATTTTCTCATCCAGGAGAGGTCTATCATGATCGGCACACTGCTGCGTCATGTTGAGCAACAGTACCTGCGTACGGACATTCCAGACTTCCGCATTGGCGATCGGGTGGAAGTCCACCAGCGAATCCTGGACGGTCCCAAGGAGCGCATCCAGGTTTTTGAGGGGGATGTGATCGCCCGGCAGCATGATGGCGTCCGGGAAACGTTCACGGTGCGCCGTATTGTCCAGGGAGAAGGCGTGGAGCGTATTTTCCCCTTGCATTCTCCACGCATTGCGAAGATAGTGGTCAAGAAAGCGGGCAAAGTCCGCCGGGCGAAGCTCTACTACTTGCGGGAACGAGTCGGGAAAGCCACCCGCATCCGTGAGGATAAGGAACGGCAAGCCCGGATCGACGAGGAACTCCGGCGCGCTGCGGAAGAGGCCGCCAAGGCCGCTGCGGAAGCGGCGGCTAAGGCCGCCGCCGAGGGCGGAACCAGCAAGTCCGCTCAGAAGAAGAAAGCCAAACGCGAAGCTCAAGCGAGTGGTAACACCGGTGCCAAGGGCAAAAAGAAATAACCCGTCCTCCCTCTCCTCAGTTGAGCGGCACGACTCCGCACGGGACTCTTCCACCCCTTGGTGGCAGCGCTGGCGTCGGGCACTCTGCCCTTCCCATGATGATGCTTCCGCCGACCACTTCACCCGTTGGCCTTGGTGGCGGCGGTGGTTTGGCCACCGCTGTGAACGGGCGGTTGCCGCCCATCTCCGCCGCTTGAAGTTTATCCTCCTCGCCGCCAATCTCCGCCTCTCGCCTGGCGAAATCGACCTCCTCGCTCTGGACGGAGAGACCCTGGTAGTTGTCGAGGTCCGCTCCACCCAATCCTCCCGGCCAGAAGCGATCCAAGAGATCATGGCCTCGGTCGACCAGCGCAAACAACAGAAGCTGACGCGAGCTGCCCTTGCCTTCCTTCAGCGTTATCGAGCCTTGGGACAAGTTCCTGTTCGCTTCGATATCGTCGCCGTTGCTTGGCCGCCCCACGCCCGTTATCCCCTCATCCATCACATTCCCAATGCCTTCGAGGCCCAGGGAAGATTCCAGTTCTTTTCCTGAATAAGCCGGTTTTTACCCATAACGCCTGCACCCGGCCCAGCCCATCGCAGGAGCCGAGCCTTGCTCGGTCCCTTCTTCCGATCCCTTCGATCCGCCGCTGTGTCTTGACCTCACTGGCGAAAGTCTCATCCTGAACGGTATCAGGCCGATGAGCAAGCGATGAGGCGACATACTGTTCGGAGAACATTCGGCCGATCTGTGACGATAGCACAAGGTGGTGAGCTTATGTTTCCTCCTGTGGACGAACAACTCCGCATCTTATTGCGAGGTGTGGCCCAAATCGAAACCCTCGAAGAATTGCGTGCCCGGTTGGAATGGAGTTACCAAACGGGGCAGCCCTTGCGCATCAAGTACGGGATTGATCCAACCGGATTCGATGTCCACTTGGGGCATACGGTTCCCCTGCGCAAGCTCCGGCAATTTCAACAGTTGGGGCACCGAGCTGTTTTGATCATCGGCACCGCCACAGCGGCAGTGGGAGACCCCAGCGGACGCGATGCCAGCCGCCAAGGGCTGACGCCGGAACAGATCGAGAGAAATGCGCGGACCTACCTGGAGCAAATCGCCAAGATCATCGACATCCAGGCGGCCGAAGTCCGTGCCAATCACGAGTGGTTCGACCGGTTCCGCTTCCCCGACTTCCTGCGCCTGCTCGGGCAGACTACCGTCCAACGTCTGCTGGAACGCGACGATTTCAGCAAGCGTCTCCAGGCGAACAGTCCCATTTACCTCCACGAGTGTCTCTATCCCTTGCTCCAAGGTTGGGATTCGGTGGAAGTGCGAGCGGATGTGGAACTCGGCGGAACCGAGCAGTTGTACAACCTCATGGTCGGGCGCGATCTGCAACGGGCCGCAGGGCAGAAACCCCAAGTGTGCCTGACCATGCCCATCCTGCGCGGCACCGATGGAGTGAAAAAAATGGGCAAGAGCGTGGGCAATTACATCGGCGTCAGCGAACCGCCTCAAGAGATGTTCGGCAAAACCATGCGCATCCCGGACGAACTGATGCCCGAATGGTTCACGCTGCTGACGGATCGCACCGAGGCTGAAATCCAGGCCATCCTCTCCGGCAAGCCCAACGAAGCCAAAAAAACCTTAGCCGCCGACATCGTTCGCTTCTTCTATGGGGAAGATGCTGCGCAGCAATGCCTGGAAGAATGGCGGCGGCAATTCGAGGAAAAAGGCGACCCCGAACAGATGCCGGAAGTCCGCCTGCCGGCGGAGTGGTCCACAGCGGCGAACGTCCCCGTTGTGGACTTGCTCGTCGCCAGCGGTTTAGCGGCCAGCAAAAGCGAAGCCCGGCGGAAAATCGAGGAGGGGGCCGTCAATTATGGCCCTGATCGAGTGAAAATTACGGACGTCAAAGCTACGCTGACACCGCAGGATGGCCTCATCCTCCGCTTAGGACGCAAGCGCGCTCGGCTGCGGACCACCTCCGCTCCTCAAGGCTAACCATCCGCGGCCCTAGGGTAACATACGCCGTCCTCTCTCTCTCCACTACCTGGCGGCATCTCTCGCACGGTGGCAGGTCTCGTCTGTCCTTCCTGTCTCGCGGCAGGCAGCATGGGACACGGATGAACGGGACAACTGAACCGAACAGCGTAGGAAGCCGTCGCTCTCCCCTTCTCCTACTCCTTTGCTGCTGCCCCCTTCCCCCTGTATTCTTTGCCTCCTCTTACCGGCTAAGCAAATCCAGAACTGCTGAGGACATGCAGCGCACTCCGGTTTTCAGAGTTGGTTCGGGAACTGGGGCAAAACGGTCGGTGTGGAGGCCAGGTAGCGGCGCCCCTCCGGGCTTCTGGGCAGCGGCGTAACGCTCCGGCTCAACGGTCCCCAGAAAGAAGATGAAGATTGGTGTATTCTCCGCGGCGTACCGCCCAAAGTCCTCGGCTCCCATGACGGGGGGACGCTCCCGGACATTTTCCGGTCCCAGAATTGACTGGAACACGCGCACGCACCGCTCGGTGAGGGCGGGGTCATTGATCGTCGGTGGCGTGTACTCATCCAGGCGAACCCGGATTTCCGGCTCTGGTGCTCGCGCGCTGACAGCCACGGCCCGGCATATCCGCTCAATGGCTCGCAGGACATGGTCCCGTGTTTCGGTCCGGGTCGTGCGCACCGTCAATTGCAAGCGGACTTCATTGGGTATGATGTTGTGTTTGGTCCCGCCGTGGATCGATCCGACAGTGATCACGACCGGATCGATCGGATTGACTTCTCGGCTGACGATGGTCTGCAAATCCAAGATGATTCGGGCGGCTAGAACGACCGGGTCCACGGTCAGATGGGGGGCGGCCCCATGACCGCCTTGGCCTTTGACGACGATGTCCACGGCGTCCGAGGCGGCCAGACTCAAGCCGGCCCGATAGGCTACCGTTCCGACCGGCAAATGGGCATCGCAGTGCAATGCCAAGGCATAGTCCGGTTTAGGGAAGCGTCGGTATAAACCATCTTCCAGCATACGCCGGGCGCCCGCGACAATCTCCTCAGCGGGTTGGGCCACAAACAGCAGCGTCCCGCTCCATTCCCCTTTCAGTGCGGTCAGAACCTGTGCTGTTCCCACCCAACAGGCCATATGCATGTCGTGCCCGCAGGCATGCATCACCCCCACTTCCTGCCCCCAGCGGTCCCGCGTGCGGACCTTGCTGGCATAGGGCAAGCCGGTCTGTTCGATGATCGGCAGGGCATCCATGTCCGTGCGCACGAGAACGACAGGGCCGCGGCCATTCTTCAAAACCGCCACGACGCCATGCCCGCCGACCTTTTCCGTGACGTCCCAACCGAGCTGGCGCATCTCCTGGGCGAGCCGGGCCGCTGTTTTTTCCTCCTGCAAGGACAATTCGGGGTGGGCATGCAGTTCTTGATACAAGCGAACCAGGCCGGGGAGCGAATTATTCAAAAATCCATCAATCTGTTTCTGTCTGGCGAGAATCTTGGACTTCCCTGGAGACTGAGCCGTATCTCGCAGAGAAAGGTCAAGCGATTTCGGAACCAGGCTGGGCATCGGCGGTTGGGAGGATGCGGTCTTTACCGGCTGGGCCAGGGTGCAGATTCCTGAACCGCAACTAGCAATCAGACAAGCAATTAGAGCCATGTGCCGCATGGGTGACCTCACGGTCGGAGGAAGGTAGGGGGAACCAGCGGGCAAAAAATTGCCCGATTTGACATTTTTTACTCGAATCCGACACCTCCGGTAGCGTATATTTCTATAACCGCATCTCTTTTTTCGCCCAGCATCCATCGCAGAGAGATCCGGTTGCCTGATACGCCAGCGCGTTAGGGTGTTGGCCCAGTTCTGCACCTGAGGGAGGATTTGTGTACTATGACCATCAAAACTTTGACGCTCAAACAGCGGAAGTCCATTTTCCAGGCACTTGTCAAGGCCCAAGACCAAGGGATTCCCGTACCGGAATCCAAACAGCGCATTATGGAAAAGTATCAGCTTACACCGGAGCAGTTGGAATTGATTGAAGAGGAAGGCTTGGAGAAGGAGTGGCCGCCTCTCAACAGCGATGACCATCCCAACTCCTAAGCGGCCTCCCGCTGTAACGTTCCGGCGCGGTCTTCGGCTGAAGTTCTGGGTGTCATCCGTTGAACCCATCCTGTGTCCATTAGGGTGGGTTCATTGCATTTTCCCGACGGGAGAAGCGAAGACTTTTTCAGGAGATGAGCTATGCAGAATGCCACGTTTCGGGGGGTAGCTCTGCCGTAAGGTTGGAGGATTCCGAGAGTCGCAGGATATGCTGGGGGATGCTGGCAACGCCTAGCGTTCCGGCTCGTGGGTTTCCAACCGGAAAGGCTGCCAGATGTGGGGGCGGGCCAATGGCTCAATGTGAAGCACTTCCTCGCCTTTTTTGAAGACGCGGACCGAGCCGGAGGACTGACTGACTGCAAAGGCCACCGCGTTTGTGTGCTTGCTGATCGCTGCGGCGGCCAGATGGCGGGAACCAAAGCCCTTGCGCAAGTTGACACCATCGGTGCGGGCATTGAGATGGAGGCAGGCAGCTTCGGCGATCCCATCCCGGCTGATCAGGATGGCACCATCCAGCTTGGCGATCTCCTTGATTTGCTCGCGGACATCCCGCTTGCGCACATCTCTTTCCGCCCGGCTATAACCCCGAAACGGGTTGAAGTTTTGGAAGCGCGATAGGCTTAGCACTTTGCGGGTATCGCCCACGACCAGGATGGTGCCGATGGGTTGTCCTTCCCGTCCTTCCCGTCCAATTTCTGTGGCCAATTCCACCACCGCACGCAGAACATCGAGGGGAGCAGCATCCGCCAACACGCGCAAATCTTGGGGTGTGAGCCGTTCCAAATGTTCGCCCAAGTGAATGACACTGAGGGTGTCAATGGGTTCAGGTCCATCCTCCAGAGTAGCGATACCGTTGTACAGGGCCACCACGTGGGCGCCGGGTTGCAAGTGCTTTTCGGTGACGGCGCGGAGTAAGGCAGCATTCATCCGTTCTTGGGTCGGGCGGGGTTCCGAATCGACATCGACAACAATCCAACCTTCCCGATCGCGGAGGGAACGGGTCAAGGCGGGGTTGACCGCTGCCACGAGCAGTTTGCAATCTCCCAAAATGCGGGCCACATCCTCCCACGGCAGGCTGGTCTCCGTCAGCAATAGGACGGCGTCAGCGGGCAGGTTTTGGACCAACTCCCGCGCCGCTTGTAACAATGCGACGGACTGGGAAGGCAAGCTCATGTCCGGTGCCGGATTTCCAACTGAAAATGTTCCCCAATCGCTTCAATCTATACCCTGGACTGCCAGAGGGCTATAGCCCCTCCCGCGCGTCGCAAGTCCACCTTCCATCCTGCGCGTCTTTGCTCTGGTTCAGCGGGTGGGAAATAGCGGATTTGCCGTCTCAGGTCATCACCATTGGAAACTCGCTCTCAGGAGCGATCGAAGATAGTCCTGCCCCCATCCTTGGCCACAGTCGGCCACTCCGCGGCCTGGAACAGCCACTCCGGTCCATCTGGGAGGTTCCCACATCCGCCTCGTCTTGTACAGCTTGCGAGAAATGCGGACAATGGCAAGACGGAAGTCAGTCACACATACCCAGAAGATGGCAACTATACTTTCGGGAACGTGGAGTTGGTAAGACACCGGTAGGCTTCGGGGAACAGCGAGGCGAGGATGCACGAGTCGATTCTGGACGCCATTGGGCACACACCCCTGGTGCTGTTGCAGCGGCTGACGCAAGGCTTGCAGGCACGCGTGGCCGTGAAGATCGAGTCAGCCAATCCGGGCGGAAGTATCAAAGACCGGGTGGCCTGGGCGATGATCCAGGATGCCGAGCGGAAAGGATTGCTCGCTCCCGGCGGCACGATCATCGAGGCGACGGCGGGCAACACGGGAGTCGGCCTGGCAATGGTCGCGGCTGTGCGCGGCTACCGCTGCATCTGCGTGTTGCCGGACAAAATGTCCCAGGAAAAAATCGCGCTGCTCAAAGCTTACGGAGCGGAGGTGGTCATAACGCCGACTAACGTCCCGCCTGATTCGCCGGAAAGTTACAACGGCGTTGCCGACCGGCTGGCGCGCGAGATTCCCGGAGCCTGGCGGCCCAACCAATTTGGCAATCTCTCCAATCCGGAGATCCACTACCTGACTACGGGGCCGGAAATCTGGGAGCAAACCAAAGGAAAGGTCACCGTCTTTGTCGCCGGCGTCGGGACTGGCGGGACTATCACCGGCGTGGCGCGCTACCTCAAGGAACGCAATCCGAACATCCGCGTGGTGGGTGCCGATCCCGAAGGCTCGGTCTTGTCGGGGGGTACGCCCAAACCCTGGAAAGTCGAAGGGATCGGCGAGGACTTTGTGCCCAAGACATTTTCCAGCCAGTATGTGGACGAGTGGGAGCGGATCAGCGACGCGGAGTCCTTCCATATCGCCCGGCAGTTGGCCCGCCGGGAGGGATTGCTCCTGGGCGGCAGCAGCGGCACGAACGTGGCAGCGGCCTTGCGTTACGCCCGCCGCCTAGGCCCGGAACATCTGGTTGTCACAATTGGCTGCGACACCGGCCGCAATTACCTGAGCAAATTCTTCGATGACAACTGGCTGGCAGAAAACCAACTCACCTATCGCCAGACTCAGCGGCACTCGGTGGCCGACCTGCTCCAGCGCCGCGGACCCAGGCAATTGGCCATCATTCAGCCTGATGCTACCGCCGATGAGGCGATTCACCTGATGGAACGTCTCGGCGTCTCTCAATTGCCTGTCCTGGAACAAGGGCGCGCCATCGGCAGCATCCAGGAGATCACCTTGGCCCGCCTGCTCCACGATGGCCGGGACCCCACACAGGTCACCATTCGGGAGGTCATGGCGCGGCCTTTGCCCCTTGTGGACCTCCACACGGACCTGGACGAAGTATATCGCTTGCTGCTGGCCGGCTACAGCGGCGTGCTGGCCACGGATCGCGATCAGGTTCTGGACATCATCACTCGGATCGACTTGATTCAATACTGGGACGAAACGCGCACCCACAGCAAAACCGAACCCAGCGAGGAAGCGCCATCCTCGTGATCCTAAGGGTGCCATCCGCCCCGCGCGATAGCGTAAGCCACGGAGATCCGGAAATCCTACTGCTGCAATCTCCAGCAGATGCACAGGATCAGGAGAAGGAGCAGCCATGCCGCCAGATGATCCCCGTAATTATGCAGCGTGGGGTTTTTCCACGCGTGCGATTCACGCCGGTCAGGAAGCCGACCCGGCCACGGGAGCCACGATCGTCCCGATTTATGCCACGAGCACCTATACGCAGGCGGCCCCCGGCGTGCACAAGGGGTACGAATACAGCCGCAGCGGCAACCCGACCCGCAAGGCTTTGGAAACCGCCTTGGCCGCTCTGGAAGATGGGGAGATGGCCCTGGCGTTCGCCTCCGGTTTGGCAGCGACCACGGCGGTGTTCGCTTCCCTGCTGCGTCCCGGCGATGAAGTCCTCGCCGCGGCGGACCTTTATGGCGGCACCTTCCGACTGCTGGAAAAAGTCTTTCAGCCGTGGGGTCTCGCCGCACGATATATCGACGACCCATCCCCCGCGGGTTTTGCTGCCCACATCACCCCGCGCACCCGCCTGGTGTGGATCGAAACGCCGACCAATCCCCTGCTCCGCATCCTCGACATTGCCGCCATCGCAGACGTAGCCCGCCGTTCCAACGTTCCCCTGGCCGTGGACAACACCTTCGCCTCCCCTTATCTCCAGCAGCCGCTGCGTTTAGGTGCGGATTTGGTCGTTCACAGCACGACCAAGTATCTGGGCGGGCATTCCGATGTCATCGGGGGTTGCGTCGTAGGCCGTCGCGAGCTGCTGGAGCCGATCCGGTTTTATCAGAACGCGGCAGGTGCTGTTCCCAGTCCTTTCGATGCCTTTCTGGTCCTGCGGGGTCTCAAGACATTAGCCCTGCGGATGGAGCGGCACAGTACCAACGCGCAGGCCTTGGCCGAGTGGCTGGCTAACCATCCGGCGGTGGAGCAGGTGTATTATCCGGGCCTATCGAGCCATCCGGGCCACGAGATCGCCCGCCGACAAATGCGGCACTTTGGGGGGATGCTGTCCCTGCGCCTGCGAGGCGGCGGCGAGAAAGCCCGACGGTTCCTCTCTCACCTGCGCCTGATCAGCCTGGCGGAGAGCTTGGGCGGCGTCGAATCTCTGGCCTGCCATCCGGCCACGATGACCCACGCCAGCATTCCCCGCGAACTGCGGGAAGCCCGCGGCATCGATGAAGCCCTCGTCCGCCTGAGCATTGGGATCGAAGACCTGCAAGACCTCCGCCACGATTTGGAGCAAGCCCTGGCCGATTAGCTCTCCGGCGACCGGGAACCGACTCCGGGGCTGACGCCTTGCTTTGCTCCAGGGCCGACGCGCTGCTCCGCCTCCTCTGCCCGGCGCACTTCCACCAAGTTGTCGAAGAATGTGGCCCCGCCGCCGAGGTCCGACAGTGCGGTGCTCGTCGTGGCGTTACTGTTGGCGCCATCGGGGGCGTAACGCTTCCACCAATTGCCCAGCGAAACGACGACTCCGGGACGGACGGTCGGTCCGACTTTGGCTTTGGCGCGAAATCGACCCCGGTCGTTGAAAATGACGACCCAATCGCCGGTACGAATCTGCCGCGACTCGGCATCCTGAGGATGGATTTCCAAAGTCGGCTCCCCAGCTTGCTGGCGCAGGGAATCGACGTTGACGAAAGTGGAATTGAGGAAACTCGGTGCGGGGGGTGAGAGCAATTGCAGAGGGTAGCGTGCGGCCAGATCGGGGCGCGTCTGCGGGTCCTCATGCGGGGGAACATAGTGGGGCAGCGGGTCTCTGCCCGCACGGGCTTCCCGTTCGGAGTATAGCTCGCACTTTCCGGAGGGTGTCGGAAATTTCCCCTCCGCAAACGGTGCCCAGGGACGGGGCAGATTCAAGCGCACCGGACCGGACCGTACCGCCGCGAGTGTGATTCCTTCCAGCGGCCCGCGCCCATGCAAGCAGAGCGCTGCCAGTGTTTCGTCATCGTCCGCCCAGAGCTGCTCTTCCAAACCCATCGCCTGAGCTAGCAGGCGGAACACCTCCGTATTCGGTTTGGCCTCGCCGAGCGGAGCAATCGCGGGATTGTTGGCCTGAACGTACAAATGGCCGTAACTGCTGTGCAGATCGAAGTGTTCGAGTTGGGATGTAGCCGGCAGAACGATGTCGGCGTAGGCGGCGGTGTCGGTCAGAAAGAGATCGTGCACCACTGTGAACAAGTCTTCGCGTGCCAAGCCGGCCCGCACCCGATTCTGATCGGGGCAGACTGTCGCCGGGTTGGCATTATAGACAAAGAGCGCGCGGATGGGCGGCCCCTCCAATTCGCCAAGCAAGGCTTCCGCCAACTGCACCATATTGATGACTCGCGTGCCAGGAGGAATGAGGTCCGGACGGGTCAGAGCGGTATCGTCAAAGCCATAAGCCTTACTGGTGCTCAGAAACGCCCCGGCGCCGGGATAACGCCAGTCGCCTGTCAGTGCGGGCAGGCAGGTGATGGCGCGCACAGCCATGGCCCCGCCGCCGTGCCGCTGCACACCATAGTTGAGCCGGATCAAGGCGGGGCCGCCAAACACAGAGCGGGCACAGGCATACTCGCGGGCCAGTTGTTCGATGTTCGCCACGGGCAACCCCGTGATGTGAGACACTCGCTCCACGGGATAGTCCCGCAGGACGCGCTCACGCAAAGCCTCCGCTCCTACGCAATAGCGCTGCAAATAATCGGCGTCCTGCCAGTTTTCCCGGAAGATGATGTGCATCAGTCCCAAGGCTAAAGCGGCATCTGTCCCGGGGCGGATGGGCAGCCACCAGTCGGATCGGGCCGCCGTGGGGGAGCGATACGGATCGATGGTCACGATCCGGGCGCCCTGGCGGCGGGCCTCATGCTCGATCCGCCAGAAGTGCACATTGGTCACGGCGGTATTCGACCCCCAATTGATGATGTAGCGGCAATGCACTGCCGCCTCCGGGTCGATCATCGCGCGTGTGCCCAAGGTGATGTTGCAGCCTTCCTCTCCCGCCGTAGAGCAGATGGTCCGTGCCAGGACGCTGGCGCCCAGGCGGTGGAAAAAACGCCGATCGATGCTGCCGTACATCAGCTTGCCCATCGTCCCTGCGTAGCTGTACGGCAGGATCGCCTGCGGCCCGTCCTGCGCGATGATAGTCCGAAACCGATCTGCGATCTGAGCGATCGCCTCTGGCCAACTGATTCTACGGAATTGTCCCGCCCCCTTTGGCCCCACCCGCTCTAAGGGATAGAGCAGCCGATCGCGGTGGTAGACCCGCTCCAGATAGCGCGCGACTTTTTGGCAAAGAAAGCCGCGCGTGAAGGGATGGTCAGGGTCGCCGCGCAGGTCCACAGCGCGCCCCGTGCGACGATCCACGGTCACCACCCAGCCGCAAGTGTCCGGGCAATCATGCGGACACACGCCCTTGATCTGCACCCATTCCTCTGGAAGTGAGTTCTGCTCTTGCGGAAGTGGGTTTTTCGTACCGTCCATTCATGCTTCCTCAACAAACCCAGCCCAGAGCGAAGGGGCGGGGGGAATGTCCGGAGGGGCGGAGGGAATGTATCGATGCATCCATCACATCACGTCGGTGAGGAATTCGCAACGCCATCTCGCCAGCCGCCCCACCGTCTGCTAGTTTATGATGTATGTTATGGCGTGGTGGGAGTGGATGGCTTCTCACCCGTACACCCTGAAATGGCACACCTATGCCACCCCCCAGTACAGCCGCCGAGTTCCTCGACCTCTTGCGGCGCAGCCAACTGGTGCCGGAAGTCCGTCTGGACGAGGTCTTACAACGCCATCGCCAAAACGGCACTTTACCCCAGCAACTCGATCCCCTGGCGAACCTGCTGATCCGAGAAGGGTTGCTCACCTACTTCCAGGCGAAACAACTGAAGTTAGGGCGATACAAGCGTTTTACCATCGCTGGCAAGTATAAGCTGCTGGAGCTGATCGGTGTCGGAGGAATGGGGGCCGTCTATCTGTGCGAACACATGCTCATGCGCCGCCTGGTGGCCCTCAAAGTGCTGCCGATCGAAAAGCTCTCCGATCCCTCTCACGAGGAGCGTTTCTACCGCGAAGCCCGTGCCGTCGCCGCTCTGGATCACCCTAACATCGTCCGAGCCTACGACATCGACAAGTTTGAGCAACTACACTTCCTGGTGATGGAATATGTCGATGGTACGAGCTTGCAGGAGATCGTGGCCCGCTACGTGCTGGAAAAACGGCTGTTTGATCCGCTCCGCGCCGCCCATTACATTGCTCAGGCGGCCCTGGGTTTGCAACATGGCCACGAATTGGGCATGGTCCATCGGGACATCAAACCCGGCAATCTGCTGCTCGACCGCCACGGCTGTATCAAAGTGTTGGACATGGGTCTGGCCCGGTTCTTCAACAAACAGCAGGATTGCGTGACGGAGAAGTACGACGAGAAATGCGTCCTAGGAACGGCGGATTATCTGGCTCCCGAGCAGGCGGTGAGCAACATCGTGGATATTCGAGCCGACATCTACTCCCTGGGAGCTACCTTTTACTTCCTGCTCACCGGCCAACCCCCCTTTCCCGAAGGGACGGTCACGGCCAAGCTTGTGGCCCATCAGACGCGGCAGCCCCGGCCCGTGGAGTCGTTCCGCAAGGATGTGCCGCCGAATATGCTCAAAGTCTTGCGGGTCATGATGGCTAAGAATCCCGCGGATCGCTTCCAGCAGCCCGTGGAAGTGGTGGAAGCCCTCAGCGAATGGGTGCACCAGCCGATTGATCCGCCGCCGGCGCGAGAAATGCCGCAACATTGCCCGCTGGTCCGCATGATTGCCGGCCCTAGCACACCCCAACCCAATGCGGTCCCCTTGGCCCGCCTGCTGTTCAGCACGCCACGCACCGCCTTGGCCCGCGGCACCACCACACCGCCGCCAACCTCCGCTTCCGCAACCCTGTCCCAAAGCACCGTCACCTTCGGTCCTTTACCCAGCAGTTCCTCCCATCCCAGCGGAGAAATCACGGTGCCTGTCGGCCCTGCTTCGACCGCTCGCTCCTCGGCGGCCCCGACCCTGCCGTTCACCCCAGCTCCTGCGACACCGGTCGATACATCCTCTGCCGCACCACAGGCTTCTGTTCGCTACCGTTCGCTCCACTGGCCCTTCTGGCTCCTCTTGGCAGCACTCCTTTTGCTTTTCGCCACGGCATTGTACCTGGCCTACCTGCTCGGTCGCGGTGCCCTAGGCTGAGCTATTACGCTGTCTCTTGAGTTTTACGACAGTAGGCTTAATGGGACGTTCTTTGGAAGCTTCAATCTCGAAGACGACGGGTCACATCTCATGACGAAACGGTACATTCTCTGAAAAAAAATGGGGTATACTGAGAGAAGAAGCGGCCAAGAGAGGCGTTGGACAATAGTCAACCGCAGAGGGTGGCCAATAATCTATTGCGGGAATGTTTTCACTTGGCGTTGAGATCATCACACCATGCCCGCTCCAACTACTGCCTCGGAGTTTGTCGATTTGGTGCTCAAAAGCGGGGTTGTCGAAGAGTCCCGCGTGCGGGAGTTCCTGAAAAAACTGGCCGAGGGTAGCAACGGCATCCCTTCCGACCCCGCTCGCTTGGCGGGCTTGATGGTACACGAGGGGCTTTTGACCTACTTCCAGGCGGAACAGATCCTCCAGGGTAAATACAAGCGCTTCACCATCGGCAAGTACAAGGTGTTAGAGAAACTCGGCTCCGGCGGGATGGGGCAGGTTTTTTTGTGTGAGCACATCTTGATGCGTCGTCGGGTAGCCATCAAAGTCCTTCCGACCACGAAGGCGCAAGACCCGGCTGGGTTGGAACGCTTTTATCGGGAAGCCCGTGCTATCGCCGCCGTCGACCATCCCAATCTCGTCCGCGCCTATGACATCGACCAGGCGGAAAACCTGCACTTTCTGGTCATGGAGTATGTGGACGGCGTCAGCTTGCAGGAGCTGGTCAAAAAGATCGGTCCTCTGCCGGTACTGCGAGCCTGCCATTACATCTACGGTGCTGCCGTCGGCCTCAATCACGTCCACGAGATCGGTTTGATCCATCGCGACATCAAGCCCAGTAACATCCTGGTCGATCGCCATGGAATGGTGAAGATTCTGGACCTGGGATTGGCTCGCTTTTTCCATGACACAGATGAGCTAACCAAAAAGTACGACGAAAACATCCTTGGCACGGCGGATTATCTCTCGCCCGAACAAGCGGTAGACAGCCACACGGTGGACATTCGGACCGACATTTACTCTCTCGGCGCCACCTTCTATTACTTGCTCACCGGTCAACCTCCGTTTCCGGAAGGGACCGTGACGCAGAAGCTGATCTGGCATCAGACGCGCGATCCCAAGCCGATCTCGGCTTATCGATCCGATGTGCCTCCGGAGATTATCGCCATCATCGACAAGATGATGAAGAAGAAACCAGAGGAGCGCTATCAAACCCCCGCAGAATTGATGCAGGCTCTGGCACCGTGGGTCACCGTTCCCATTCCCCCGCCAAGCGAACAGGAATTGCCCGCTTTGTCCCGTGCGGCTGGAGGAGGGGCGCGACCGCAAGTTGCTGCAGGTCCGATTACACCGATCACTCCGTCCCCGTCTCCCGTCTCGGGAAACAGCTCGTCCGTGTCAACGCTCCCGTCTCTGGGACCTGCTGGGGTTCCCCATCCTCCACCGCCTCAGACGCCGCCGCCGAGTGCCTCGGAACTGTACCCTGGCGTAGCCGCTCTTCCCCCCTCCCCGCCTCTGTCTTCAGGCGCTGCCCTTACGCCTTCTGCCGCGTTGGGGACCAGCGGAGCTTCCCCTAACTCTGCGGAAACAGGGGGGGTGTCTCTCGTGGCTCCGGTGGCTCCCGCGGCCGTGTGGGAAAGCCTCTCGGAGCAATTGAGCGTGGAAACAACTGCTGCCGCCGTCCAATCCACCAGCACGGCTACACCTCTGCGCGTAAGTCGTCGCTCTGCCACCGCCGCCTCCCGCTCCTCACGGTTGATCGTCCTAGCCGGTTCCGGATTGCTCTTGGCCACAGCAGGGGTGGCGATCGCCTGGTACTTCCTCAAAGGTTCTTCCTCTCCAACTACCTCCCCTCAAACTCCGGGTGCGGGGTCCACTTCCGGCCAACGCACGTGGATTGTCACCAAGGCAACAGGCGAGCTGAATACGGTTCCGTCTTTGCGCGAGGCCCTGCTCAAAGCAGCACCGGGCGATCTGATCCTCGTCCGTGAAGCCAAAATTAGCGAACCGCCGCTGCGCTTGGACCGCCAACGCCACAAAAATATCACCATTCGCGGCGGCCTTCCGGGAGATACCTATCCCGTTTGGGAAGCCACCGGCGGCGGCAAACCCATGCTGGAAATCTCCGGCGTCGAAGGAGTCCAACTGCAAAAGCTCGTGCTCGACGGTGCAGACCTGGCGGCGAATGGAGTGTTCCTGAGCGGTATCGTTCCGGGAGTCGTCCTGGAACAGATCACCTTGCAGCGCTGTTCCTTGGCGGCTGTGCGCTGTCAAAACGTCACGGGAAGTGCGGAGCAACCGGTTCACATCCGCCAAGTCCGCTTTTTGCTGCACAAGCCGGAACAGATCGGGGTCCATTTGGCTGCCCTCAACGCCAGCACGCAACACCTCCAGATCACCGACTGCCGCTTCGAGGGGAATAACAACTCCGTGGGTATCCGCCTGGAGGGCAACAGCCAGAATGTTCTCATCAGCGACGGGCGGTTTTTCCAGATCCGCAGTGCGCTGAAGCTGGGTCCTGTCCCCCTGAAAGGGGCCTGTCAGGGAACATTTCAGCGTAATGTCCTCGCAAATTGTGCCGAGGGACTGGTGTGGGATCGGCAGGTGCCCAAGGCCGCCAGTGGCGTTAAGGAAACGCCAGGGAAATATAGCTGGCAGATCAACGGAAATTACTTCTTCTCGGTCCGGGAAATCGGCAAGGGCGAGGGCGGGGGCGGCCCGCTGGAGGGGCTACAAATCCGAGACAACGCTCGGGCGCCGGGTTGCGGGGAAGGCAATCTCGGTTGGCAGATTCCCGAACGCGCTTTACCACAACCGCTCAAGACCGATCCGAACGACGACGCTACCTTTCTCCGCCTCCCACCACAGGCGCAATTGCTAGGGAGCAAATAGATTCTTCGGTCCCGCTGTCCCTGTGCTGGCATGATCGTATTAGACTCTCACGGCAGCTTCAGGGCAGCAGGACCGTTTCCACCTCCCCCGGCAGGAGGGCCTTAGGGCAGCAGAGCGGTCGTTTCCGCGAAGCCGAACATGCGGTTGAAGTTTTGCACGGCCACTCCGCTCGCTCCGCGGACCAGATTGTCCTCCGCCGTCACGATCACCAGGCGGCCTCCGCGCACCGGCTGGAGGAAGATGTCCAGGAAGTTGCTATGGGCCGTGTCCTTCGTTGCGGGCGGTTGCTGTCGCAGGCGGATGAAAGGCAGCTCCCGGTAGTAACTGCGGTATAGCTCCTGGAGCTGCGAGAGCGTGATAGGCCGCGTCGGCACAGCGTAAATCGTGCTCAGGATGCCGCGGTCCATCGGAATTAAGTGCGGCGTGAAAACCACAGTCACGCTCTGCCCGGCCAAGTCGCTGAGCACCTGTTCGATTTCTGGTGTGTGGCGGTGGACGCCGATGCCGTAGGCGGACACGCTTTCGTTGCATTCGGGAAAGTGGAAGGTCAGCTTGGGCGTGCGTCCGCCCCCGCTTACCCCGCTTTTGCTGTCAATGATGATGCTGGTCAGGTCGATCCAGCGTTCGGCCACCAGAGGAGCTAGTCCCAGAATTGCCGTTTGCGGATAACAACCAGGGTTGGCAATCAAGCGGGCTTGGGGAATCCGGTCGCCATAGATTTCCGGCAGGCCGTAAACTGCATGTTCCAGGTTCCGCAGATCGTGGTGCGGTTCCTTATACCACTGTTCGTACACGGCCGGGTCTCGCAGGCGATAGTCGGCACTGAGATCGATCACCCGAATCCCCCGCTCCAGCAGAGGAGGTATGGATTCCATGCTGGCCCCGTGCGGCAGGCAACTGAAAGCCGCTTCCACACCTTGAGCAACCAAGGCGTCCGGATCAAACGGTTCGCACATCCGTTCCAAGCGGCCATAGAGAAAGGGGTGCAGATCGGCGATTGATTCCTTCTGGCGGGAGGTGATCGCGGCAATCTCGACGCCGGGATGCCGCAGCAAGATTTTGAGAAGTTCCCCCGCTGTGTATCCTGAGCCGCCTAAGATGGCAATACGCACTTTCCGCATGATTAGCTCCTTGCAAGCTGTCCAGGGGAGTACAGGCATTATGGTATCGTCCGCAAGGATATCGGGAGTGGGGGAGGCGCTCCGGCAAGGCCAGCTCTCGGTCCGGCAACTGGCGGAGCAGTTCCTGAAGCGCATCGCGGATGCCGAGGGGCAGATTCACGCCTGGGCAGCGGTCGATGCCAGTGGGGCACTCCAGGAGGCGCAACGGCTCGATGAGGAAGCGCAGCGGGGGCACTGGCGCGGTCCCCTCCATGGCATTCCGATCGGCATCAAGGACATCATCGATGTTTTCGATCTGCCCACCGGCTGCGGTTCTCAGCGCTGGGCCAATAGTTATGCGCGCCAGGATGCTCCCATCGTCCGGCAACTGCGCCAGGCCGGCGCTGTCATCCTCGGCAAGACCGTCACCACGCCTTACGCCTACCTCGATCCGCCTCCGACTTGCAACCCCTGGCAGACGGAACGGACTCCCGGCGGCAGCTCCAGCGGCTCAGCGGCGGCTGTAGCGGCGGGAATGGTTCCTCTCGCCTTGGGAAGCCAAACCGGCGGTTCTGTCATCCGTCCGGCTGCTTACTGCGGCATCTGGGCGCTTAAACCGACGTTCGGCCAGCTTTCCACGCGTGGGATTCTGCCCTTAGCCCCCTCCTTGGACCACGTCGGCCTGATGGCGGGTCATCTGGAGGACTTGCAAATCCTCTGGAGCGCGTTGCGGCCCGCCCCAATGGGAATCCCCCCACTTCTAGAGAGTCCTGGAAGACTTTTGCTGACCCTGCCGGAATACTTGCAGGATCCGCGTTTGGAACCAGTCATGCATCGGGCCTTCAAACAGTGGCAACAACAGCTCGAACAGGCCGGTTGGCAGTGGCTGGAAACACCCTTGCCGATTCCCCTCGTGGAAATTCGCCGCCATCACGCCGTCATCCTCGCAGTGGAAGCAGCCGCCTTTCACCACGGGCGCTGGCAGCGGCATCCCGACGACTATCCGCCCAAAATCACACAATTGATCCGCGACGGACTGAACCACTCGGCCTGGAGCTATCACGAGGCCCGGCAACACCTCCGCCAAGCTCGGCGGGAAATCGATGCATGGCTGCTGCGCGCCGGCGGCTGGCTTGCACTGCCAGCAACCCCTGGCACCCCTCCACCGCGGGACACCACAGGCGATCCCGCCTTCCAATCCCCCTGGAGCTACCTGGGACTGCCGGTGGTCACGTTTCCCATCGCCTGGACTTCCGACGGGTTGCCGCTGGCGGTGCAACTCATCGGTCCTCGTTGGCAGGAGGAAGCCTTGTTGTCCCTCGCTCAGCAACTGAGCCAAACCGTTCCCTGTCCGCCCCGCCGTTTGCCGGTGTAAGAAGGGAAGTAGGTTGTCTGTGTCCTTCTCTTCCCATGTCCGAAGGGGGTACCATGGTACAGACCCGCCATGTGGAAATCAACCACCAACTTGTCGTGTATTCCAATCCTCCTTCTTCGGTATGGTAATGTAACTGTAGGTGCCCTACCCGCACCGAAAATAACGTGCCTATGGGAATCCCGGCATGACCTTTTTTGCGGACTATCTGGATATCCTGTACGAGGACAATCACTGCCTGGCGTTGAATAAGCCCGCCGGCTGGCCCACCACCCACTATCAGGGGAAGGAAGAGACGGTTGATCGACTGGTCAAAAGCTATCTCAAGGAGAAGTATCGTAAGCCGGGCAACGTTTTCCTCGGAGTGGTGCATCGGTTGGATAAACCGGTTACTGGTGCCTTGCTTTTCGCGCGGACCAGCAAGGCGGCGGCCCGCCTGTGCGAACAATTCCGCCTCGGCGCGGTTGAGAAGGTGTACTGGGCCGTCGTCGAGGAACCCGCCCTCTGTCCCACTTCCACGAAGGCTCCTTGGCAGCGGCAGGAGAGCGGCATCCTGGAGGATTGGCTAATAAAAGAGCCAGCCGTGCCGCGCGTGGCGGTGACTCCGGCGCCCACACCGCGTTCCCAACGCGTGAGCGTGATGTTCCAAGTCAAGGCTCGGCACCAGCGGCTAATCCTCTTGGAGTTACGTCCTCATACCGGCCGCAAACACCAGCTCCGCGTCCAACTGGCCTCCCGCGGCTACCCGATCTACGGGGACAACAGATACGGCAGCCCCTACCGCTTGGGCCACGCCATCGCCCTGCATGCCCGAAGCCTGACTTTCTTCCATCCCACGACGCGGGAGCCGATCACGATCACCGCCCCCCTGCCCCGTTACTGGCTGGGGCGCTTCGCCTACCTGCTGCAAAACGTGTCCCTGTGAAAACCGCCTTGTTTCTCCATTCGGACTTGTCTCTTTCATAGACTTGGCGGCACAGCCAACTCTCCCACGACGGCATAAACTGACCGGAACCGTTGAACTCGTCACGCCAAGCCGGTGAGCAACCGGTGGACTCTTAGTTAGCCATGCAAGCTGGAATGCGTCTGAGTTCTCCGCCCCCGCTCAACGTCCTCCCAGGGATCATTCACACCGATCCTGGTCGGCGGGGTTTGAGTCGCAATCCACACGGCAATCTGTTCACCGCTACGGCAACGGATTTGGCCTCGGCGTGCCAGAACCTCACGCATCACCCCGCCCCTCGCTTGGCCATCGTGACGGGCTTTTTTATCCCTACTGCCGACCCGCCCGGTCACGAAACCGATGGTCCCCTCGGTGCCTTATTCCTGCTGAGGACCTGCGCTGCGCTGGGGATTCCCGCTCGGATTGCCACGGATCCGCCGGGCATCGCCGCCATGCGCGCGGGACTGCGCCACTGTGACCTGCCGGGAGATTGGCTCTGTGAACTGCCCCCTCCTACTGCGGACGCCTGGGATAGGCCTTCATCTCATCTGCTGGGATACTTTCCAACCCATTACGTCTTTATCGAACGAGCCGGACCCAATGCCGAGGGTCGATGCCTGACGATGCGCGGCGTGGACATTACCGAACAGATGGGACCTGTCCACCGCTGGATTGACAATGCAAATCCGGCAGCAGACGCCAATAACTCCCCCGTGACAATTGGCATTGGAGATGGGGGGAATGAAATCGGCATGGGCAAGATCGACCCGGCAATCCTGGCGGACAACATTCCCCTGGGACGGCAGATTCATTGCCGGATTGCCACCGATTACCTGATCGTCGCCGGAGTGAGCAATTGGGGAAGTTACGCTCTGGCGGCCGGTTTGTTTCTCTTGCGTCGACAAAAGCCGCCGCCGGGATTGTTCGATCCCCAAGCGGAGCGCCATCTTCTGGAAATAATGGTCCGTGAGGGTCTACTGGTGGACGGTGTGACAGGGCGGCCTGAGGTGAGTGTGGATGGGTTGGCGTGGGAGGCGTACATTGAGCCGCTGATACGGATGCGGGAGATGCTAGCATGGTGAACCCTTCCAAGTGGCAACGGGCGACCGGGGCGGAGGTTCGGCAGGCCTGCCGCCGCGGCGAACTTAGCGGACCGACGAGCGGCTTAGCGCTGGGATATGTTCAGGCCAATTTGGTCATCTTGCCGCGCGATTGGGCCTTCGACTTTTTGCTCTTCTGCCAGCGGAACCCACAGGCCTGTCCGATCCTGGAGGTCACCGATCCCGGCGATCCGGAAGCCCGGCTGGTCGCCCCCGGCAGCGATCTGCGCACCGACCTGCCGGCCTACCGCATCTGGGAACGCGGAGAATGCGTGGCGGAAGTCTCGGAGATCGCCAGATGGTGGCGCGAAGACTCGGTCGCTTTTCTTCTAGGCTGCTCTTTCACCTTCGAGGCCGCCCTCCTGCAAGCGGGTCTGCGCGTGCGGCACATCGAACTTGGCCGCAATGTGCCCATGTTCCGCACCAACATTCCGTGCCAAGCCGCCGGGCGCTTCCACGGCCCGTTGGTGGTGTCCATGCGGCCTTTCCCGCCTCAACATGTCATCCGGGCGATTCAGATCACCCGGCGCTATCCACGCGCACATGGCGCTCCGGTCCATTTAGGCCAGCCCGCGGCGATCGGTATCTCTGACCTTCTCCGTCCGGACTATGGCGATCCGGTCCCCGTCGAAGCCGATGAAATTCCGCTATTCTGGGCCTGCGGCGTCACCCCGCAAGCCGCGTTGTTACACGCCCGCCCCCCACTGGCCATCACCCACAAGCCGGGCCACATGTTTGTGACGGACCTGCTGGACAGCCAGTTGGATGAAGCGATATAGCACGCGAACCCAAACTCTCCAAATTGGGGAGGGAAAAAGCCCGATCTCGGACGGAATCCGGTCCCAGGAAATACACGACTCCGATCCTACCCATGAATGAGCTTTTTTTGTCCCAGCCATGAAAGAGCGTGTTTTGGTCTCATGGAGCAGTGGTAAGGATTCCGCCTGGATGCTCCATGTCTTGCGCCAGCGGGACGACGTCGAAGTGGTCGGCCTATTGACAACCGTCAATGAGGCCTTCGGCCGCGTGGCCATGCATGGAGTGCGTCGGGAGGTTCTCCGGGCACAGGCTCGCGCCGCTGGTTTGCCTCTCTGGGAAATCCCCTTGCCCTGGCCGTGCAGCAACGCCGAATACGAGGAGCGTATGCTCCGCTGGTGCACTTGTGCCCGCCAAGCCGGCATCACAGCCGTCGCCTTCGGGGATCTGTTCCTGGAGGATGTCCGAGCTTATCGGGAACAACAGTTAAGCCAAGTGGGTTTGCGACCGCTATTCCCCCTGTGGGGACGTCCCCAAGACACAGCGGCACTGGCGGAAACTATGCTGGCGGCAGGACTGCAAGCCGCGGTAGTATGCATCGATCCCCGGCGCTTGGACCCGCCCCAACGGTGGATCGGCCGGTGGTACACGCGGCAATTCCTCCAGGACCTTCCCTCCGATGTGGACCCCTGTGGCGAACAGGGCGAGTTTCACACCCTCTGCGTGGCCGGGCCGATGTTCCGCTATCCCGTGCAAATCACACTGGGAACAGCGGTCGAACGCGACGGTTTCTGGTTCATCGACAGCCAACTTGCCTCGGAATGAGAGGACTCGTTCACCCAAAAAACAGTTTCTCTCACGCGAGCACAGATGGAGGTGTGGAGATGACGGCGGATGGCTGAACTCGTCGGTCAAGGAAAGGAAGTTGAAGTGAAGTAGAAGAAAAGGTTTGAGTAACAGCCGACGGAGAGGGAGGAAGGAACGTTGTAAAATCGAAGAACCCCGGTTCGGTATGGAACCGGGGTTCTGGGAAGGAAGAAGGTGCCGGCAATGACCTACTCTCGCCCTGGACGGACTACCATCGGCCCCTAAGCGTTTCACGGCCGTGTTCGGAATGGGAACGGGTGTTTCCGCTAGGGTATGGTCACCGGCATAGTCGGTAGCGCTTGCAGAGGGCAAGCGGGAGTGTGTTTGGGAATATCTGGCAGGCAGAGGGACACGAGAGAGTGAGCAATGCGGCCAAGCGCTCGGCTGTTAGTACCGGTTAGCTGAGTGCATTGCTGCACTTGCACGTCCGGCCTATCAACCTGGTCGTCTTCCAGGAGCCTTCGCCTTTCGGCAGGAAACCTGATCTTGGGGGAGGTTTCACGCTTATATGCTTTCAGCGTTTATCCCGTCCACACGTGGCTACCCAGCGGTGCCGCTAGCGCGACAACTGGCACACCAGAGGTGTGTCCCTCCCAGTCCTCTCGTACTAGGGAGAAAGCCCCTCAAGTTTCCTCCGCCCACAGCAGATAGGGACCGACCTGTCTCACGACGGTCTAAACCCAGCTCACGTACCGCTTTCATCGGCGAACAGCCGAACCCTTGGGAGCTTCTCCACCCCCAGGATGCGATGAGCCGACATCGAGGTGCCAAACCTCCTCGCCGCTATGGACGCTCAGAGGAGATAAGCCTGTTATCCCCGGAGTACCTTTTATCTGTTGAGCGATGGCCCTTCCATACGGAACCACCGGATCACTATGCCCAACTTTCGTCTCTGCTTGTCCCATCGGACTCGCAGTCAAGCACCCTTCTACCATTGCGCTCGCTGCCCGATTGCCAACCGGGCTGAGGGTACCTTTGGACTCCTCCGTTACCTTTTAGGAGGAGATCGCCCCAATCAAACTGCCCACTTAGCACTGTCCTGGGTGCTGCACACACCCAGTTAGAATTCAAGCACAGCAAGGGTGGTGTTTCAGGGTCGGCTCCCCGCCACCCGAAAGTGGCGGTTCGTAGCCTCCCACCTACGCTACGCATGCTGGGCCTAAACCCAATACCAAGCTGCAGTAAAGGTTCACGGGGTCTTTCCGTCTAGCTGCGGGTATGTCGCATCTTCACGACAACTACAATTTCACCGAGTCGCTCGTGGAGACAGTGCTCCAGTCGTTACGCCATTCATGCAGGTCGGAACTTACCCGACAAGGAATTTCGCTACCTTAGGACCGTCATAGTTACGGCCGCCGTTTACTGGAGCTTCGGTTGCGAGCTTCGCCTTGCGGCTAACCCGCTTCCTTAACTTACCAGCACCGGGCAGGCGTCAGTCTGTATACAGCGGCTTACGCCTTGGCACAGACCTGTGTTTTTAGTAAACAGTCGCCAGAGCCCTTTCACTGCGGCCTCACCGGAGTGAGGCACCCCTTCTCCCGAAGTTACGGGGTCAACTTGCAGAGTTCCTTCACGAGCGTTCTCTCGAGCGCCTGAGAATCTTCATCCCGCCTACCTGTGTCGGTTTGTGGTACGGTTTCTCACGCGGTTTTCTTGGCTGGCCGTTGGCGGATATCGGGATCATAAGCGCCCTGAGGTCATCTGTTTGACCTACACCGTCATTGGCCAGCGTCCCATCTTGCGTGAGGAGCGCAGGAATATTAACCTGCTCCCCATCCCCTACGCCTTTCGGCCTCGGGTTAGGCACCGGCTAACCCTGGGCGGATTTACCTTCCCCAGGAAACCTTAGGCTTTCGGCGAACGGGATTCTCACCCGTTTTATCGTCTACTCATTCCGGCATATTCACTTGCCTGCGCTCCACGGCTCGTTGTCCGTACCGCTTCGCTGCGCAGGCAACGCTCTCCTACCGCAGTCGTACGACTGCCCACCGCTTCGGCGACGTGCTTAGTCCCGTTCATTATCGGCGCAGGATCCCTCGACCAGTCCGCTATTACGCGTTGTTTAAATGGTGGCTGCTTCTAAGCCAACATCCTGGCTGTCTCAGGGATCCAACTTCCTTTCGCACTGAGCACGTCTTGGGGGCCTTAGCGGGTGATCTGGGTTGTTCCCCTCTCGACGATGAAGCTTATCCCCCACCGTCTAGCTGCCCGGACTTGCACCGTGGTATTCGGAGTTTGGCTCCGACGGGTAGCCGGGTAGGCCCCCGTTCGGAATCAGTCGCTCTACCCCCACGGCCAACTATCCGGACGCTAACCCTAAAGTTATTTCGGAGAGAACGAGCTATCTCCACGTTTGGTTAGACTTTCACTCCTCCACACAGCTCATCCCCTAGTTTTTCAACACTAGTGGGTTCGGACCTCCATTGGGTGTTACCCCAACTTCATCCTGGCCATGTGTAGGTCACGTGGTTTCGCGTCTACCGCACCCAACTGTACGCCCTTGTCAGACTCGCTTTCGCTGCGGCTACGGGCCAGAGACCCTTAACCTTGCTGGATACGGTAAGTCGCCGGATCATTATGCAAAAGGCACGCCGTCAGGCAATTCCCCTTACGGGGCATAGCCCTCCGACCGCTTGTAGGCATGTGGTTTCAGGTTCACTATCCTCCCCTTGCGGGGTTCTTCCCATCTTTCGCTCACGCTACTGGTTCGCTATCGGTCGCCAGAGAGTACTTAGCCTTGGGAGATGGTCCTCCCGGATTCAGACCCACTTCCACGTGATGGGTCCTACTCAGGATCCCGCGCGGCCCGCGTCCCTTTCGCGTACGGGGCTTTCACCCTCTTTGGCCGGCCATTCCAGACCGTTCTGCTAAGGACTTGGGATCCGCTGGTGCGGTCCTACAACCCCACAGGGTTGCCCCTGTGGTTTGGGCTGGTCCGCTTTCGCTCGCCGCTACTGACGGAGTCGAGGTTTCTTTCTTTTCCTCCGGGTACTGAGATGTTTCAGTTCCCCGGGTTAGCTCGGGGATTCCGGGATCAACGCTCGTTGACAGCTCCCCCGGACTTATCGCAGTCTTCCACGCCCTTTCGCCTTCTGGCGCCGAGACATCCCCCACACGCCCTTACTAGCTTGGCCGCATCGCTCACCCCCTCGCGGTCAGCTCACGCCCCGCGGGAAGCTCGCAACCGGCCCACCCTGCACCTCGGGAAGAAAGGGCAGGGGTGTTTGCTCGCTTCTCAGGCTCGTGTCGTGTCGCAAACCGTTCCGGCTTCAGGAATCAGCCATCGCATGCATGCCGCATACGCGGCTCATCCCCTTCGCCTTCCCGGCTTGCTTCGATGCTCTTCTTGCCTGCCAGATTGTCAAACATCCACCCCGATAGTTTCACCGCTACCGGATCCCATTCTTGGGATGCTTAGTTTATGCCACCGGCTGCAAGGCGTCCACTCTTTTTTTCGACGTTTCTTGCCGCCGGTGCGGAAATCTTAGGCGTCCAGGCTCCCGGTGTCAAGCGGACGAAAACAATTTTTTCTCGACTCCCTCAAAACCCCTTCATTTGCAGCACTTCTGCGCTTCCAGCCCGCGGACGTATGCATGCTCACTTGCCGACCAGGACCTCATTTTCCTGCTCTCGGTCTCGGCGGCGGCAAAGGATGGAGGAATGCCCCGTGGCGGTGTCTCTCTGGTAGGAAAACACCCTTCCAGACACCCCTCCGGCCCGTTATCAAACATGTAGGGGCATGACACAACTCTATCCGGTCACGGAATCTTTTTTGCTTCGAGTCGTGGCGTTCGCGGTGATAGGATGAAGACGAGGGGGACCCCAACGTGACCACCGTGCATTTTCGCTATTTCTGGCCTTTTGTCCTGGTGACGGCTTGTCTGGTGGGTTTGTGCGTGGTGGTGGCGGTGTCGCTTTTCCGCCAGCAAGCCACCATCACCGTGGCGCTGCGGGAGAATGTGACGACCCGGCGGGCGGCGTCGGACTTACGCGGCTGCTTGAACACCCTGATCGCTCTTGAGACGCACCATGTCGAGGCGGTCTCGGACCTGCATGCTCGCGCCGTGGTGTATATCGCGGAAATTCGCCAAACGGCCAATCAACCGGAGGAGCAGGCATTAGCGGCCCGACTGGAAGAGAACTTCTCCCGCTATCTGGAAATGTGGCAATCGTTACCACCGGCTCCCGATCCGCGCCACGCCAGCCGACTGATGGAAGCGACGCAATACCTGGAGACCCAAGTGCTGGCCCCCTGCCGGGACATCGAGAACTTCAACGATCGCCAAATGGCTCAGACGGCGGAACAGCATGAGCGGGTGCTCGGCCAATTGGCCTGGGGTATGGCGGGGATTGGCGCCTTGGGCGGCTTTGCCGGTTTGGTCTTCGGTTATGGTGTGGCTCGCGGCTTGAGTCAGTCGATCCACCGCTTGCAAGTGCGCATTGCCGATGCGGCTGGTAAACTGGAACCGATTCCTTTGCCCGAAATCGTCTTTGTCGACGAGCCGGGGTTCCAGGGTCTCAATGAACAGGTGGACCGGCTGACGTCCCGCATTGAGCAAGTCGTCCATCAGCTCCAGCAGCGGGAGCGGGAGGTGCTGCGTGCCGAGCAATTGGCGGCGGTCGGCCAACTGGCCGCGGGGGTCGCCCATGAGATTCGCAACCCCTTGACCGCCATTAAGATGCTGGTGCAGAACGCCTTGGAAGCCTCCGATGGCGGCGGGCTGTCGGCGGATGATCTGCTCATTGTCGAAGCGGAAATCCGGCGGATGGAGCGTTCCCTCCAGGCTTTTTTGGAGTTTGCCCGGCCCCCCAAACCCGAACGCCGGCTGGTCGAACTCCGGGCGATCTTGGGGAATGTGGCCGCTCTGGCCCGCGGGCGTGCCGACAAGCAGAGGGTGCAGGTGCGGCTGGACACCCCGCCGCAGCCGGTCACGCTTCTCGCCGACCCAAACCAGCTCCAGCAGTTGTTCGTCAACTTGGTGCTCAACGCTCTCGATGCGATGCCCAACGGCGGAACCTTGACCATTCAAGTTCACCAGAACAAAGGTTCCGTTATCGTGGAGGTCCACGACACGGGAGCGGGCTTACCGGAGGAGTTGATGGATCGGCTTTTCGAGCCATTTGTGAGCAACAAAGAGACCGGCTTGGGCTTGGGGCTGCCGATTTCCCGGCGGATTGCGGAAGATCATGGAGGGAGCATCCAGGCGGCCCAACGCGCGGGAGGGGGGGCGAGCTTCATCGTGACGCTGCCGGTCGTCGAGTCCCCGGAGGGATAAGGTGCGATGCCTGTGCTGTTAGTCGTGGACGATGAACCGGCCATCCGCCATGCCTTTCAACGGGTGTTCCGGGAGACCGAGTTCACCATCCGCTTGGTCGCCACCGCGGCGGAGGCTTTGGAGCAAGCGGGCCGCGAGCGCCCGGATGTGATCGTCTTGGACGTGCATTTGCCCGATGCAACAGGACTGGAGACCTTCCGCCGCCTCCGATCCCTGGATGCCCGCATTCCGATCATCCTCATCACGGGTCATGGCACAGCCGATTTGGCCATCGAAGCGATGAAAGAGGGGGCTTACGAATACCTCCTCAAGCCTCTGGAACTTGGAGAGCTGCGCACCATTATCGATCGGGCAGCTCAATCGAGCCGCTTGATGAGCGTGCCGACCGCCATTGCTGAGTTGGAGACGCCGCCGCCGGGGGGCGATATTCTCCTGGGCCGCTGCCCCGCGATGCAGGAGGTGTACAAAGCCATCGGCCGGGTGGCGCAGCAGGACGTCACCGTGCTGCTGACCGGCGAAAGCGGCACGGGCAAGGAGCTAGTGGCGCGAGCTATCTATCAGCACTCCAACCGGGCCCACAAAACCTTTCTGGCGATCAACTGTGCGGCCATTCCCGAAAGCCTGTTGGAAAGCGAGCTATTTGGCCACGAAAAGGGGGCGTTCACGGGAGCAGAACGGCGGCGCATCGGCAAGTTCGAGCAAGCCAGCGGCGGCACTATCTTCCTGGATGAAGTCGGGGAGATGTCACCGCTGACCCAAGCGAAAATCCTGCGCCTGATCCAGGAACAAAGCTTTGAACGCGTCGGCGGCAGTGAAACGATCCACACCGACGTCCGGCTGATCGCCGCCACCAATGCCAATCTGGCCCAATTGGTCGAGGAGGGTCGTTTCCGCAAGGACCTGTACTTCCGGCTCAACGTCTTTGCCATTCATCTGCCCCCCTTGCGCGAACGCGAGGGGGACTTGGAGCTGCTCGTCGAGCATTACGTCCGGCGCTTCGGCCAAGAGCTAGGCAAGCCTGTCCGCGAAGTGGAACCGGAAGCCTGGAAAATCCTTCGGGCCTACTCTTGGCCGGGCAATGTCCGCGAATTGCAAAGCGTCCTCAAACAAGCCATCCTGCGCATGAGCGGCTCCGTCCTCTTGGCCGCCTGCCTGCCGGAACAACTGCGCAGAGGGAACAACTTCCGCACCACGAGCAGCGAATCCGAACTTTTTTGGGACAGATTTGTCAGCGAACGCCTCGCCGCCGGCACCGAGAATCTCTACGCCGAGTGCCTGGAACGGATGGAACGCGAGGTCATCCTGCGGGTACTCAAACATACCGCAGGAAACCAAGTCCAAGCCGCCCGCATTCTGGGCATCACCCGCGGCAGCTTGCGCAACAAGATCCGCGCCTTGGGCATCACCATCTCGCGATCGGTGGAATCGGAGGACGACACCGAGCCATCCCAAACCCCTTGAATCCGGGCCTTGTCCCCTTCGGTACCGCGGCCTGGTCCAGAGGGATCGCCTACAGCTCAGCCCCCGTAATGCCTCGAGGTCTGAAGAAAGCCTTGGGGTAAAAACCGTGTGCTCCACCTGAAGGAGGTCGCGTCCCAAGGGGGAACTGAGAGACAGAAGGAGCGGCCCCAGCATCACGCTCGCTTCGTCCGGCAACGCCAGTGGAGAGTACCCCTTCCAGCGCCTTGGGCCTTTCGGTTGGAGGAGTTTTGTTGGGCACTCTGAGGTAGCCACGTGTCCTCAGCGTCGGTTCAGTCGATAGACAAAACATGATTGATCTCACGCTGGTAGGCTTCCACATGGCCGCGTAGGACTTCCAGGAGCGTGACAGGCCGTCCGAGAGTAGCAGATTCCAAAATGGCACAGGCCGCAGCCAGATCATATAGTCCTTCTTCCCCGCTGGTTTCTGGACCGAGCGAACCTGTGGCGATGGCTTGTAACCAATCCCATTGGGCCAGTGCGAAGGAATCTTGGAGGCCGAGGGGAAAGCAACGATCCCGTTGGAGGGGATCAGCCTGTCGGAAATAGGTTTCGAGCAGTGATCCCCTTTGGCCATCGTCGAGGACTAATTGGTCTGCCTGAATGCATCCCCGGCTCCCAAAAAAGGCTGGCCAGCTCGACAGACGCAACGGTTCGCCATGCCCGCCCCAAGACCATAGCAGTTGAGCAAGGGCACCGTTGCGAAAAGTGAGGGTCGCAAAATAGGTGTCCTCCACCGTGGCCGTGGTGCGCAGGGTTATCTGGCCTGCGTCGTCCCGCCAGAAGCGCTCGGCTTCCCACTGGCGTGTCACCGCATAGACAGTGTCGATTTCTCCTATGACGTATCGCAGAATATCCATGTGATGAACGCCGATGTCCAAACTGGCGCCTCCCCCTGCCCGGAATTTGTCGTGCCTCCAGGGCGTTTGGGCGACGATCCGGTCGGGAGACCAGAAGCCCCCGATGGCACCGAGAAAGGCCATTTGGGGGGTTCCCAACAATCCTGTGGCGAAAGCCCAGTGGGCAGCGCGCACCCAGGGGCGGTAACGTGCGTTCTCAAAAACTCCAAGGACCAAGCCTTTTTGTCGGGCACTTTCGACCATCCGGGCCGCAGCACGCACAGAGATGGCCAGGGGCTTTTGCGTCAATAAGTGCAAGCCGTGCTCCAGTGCAGCTAACCCCACGAGATGATGGAGATGGACCGGGGTGATATCCAGCACGGCATCCGCTACCTGATCGGCGAACAGGTGCCGGTAGTCGGTGTAGATCCGCACAGGAACATCATCCTGGAAATCCTCCAGACAGGTAGGGGGCGCTGCCAAGGGATCGCCGCTATCAGGGGGTAACACAGGGGGGCGAGGCAGCACACCAGGAGTCCGCCTGACAAAGGTCTGGGCCTGTTCCTCGTGGGGAGCGGCCAAGGCGGTGATGCGAAAGCCGTGAAAACCCCGCTGCCTCAGTTGCCAAAACCCGCGCAGATGGGCGTTGAGAATACGGCCACAACCGACGATTGCTACACGGATGATGTCCATCAGTCCGTCCTTCGCGACGGTGGAGGGAGAGCTTATCCATCTAGGGAAGCGGTAGGAGGATCTGCCGGCCGGTACGCCAGGAACGCAGGCCGGCTTCTAGAATTTCCTGGACATCACGGCCAATGCTACTGCGACACAAGGGGAGAAAGTCGCTACCACTTTCCACAGCGTGTACAAAGTGGAGAGTAGCGTTGCTGGTGGGATCAGGCGGAGGGGGGACATCCAAGGGGTATCCTTGGGGGTGTGCCGCATTGGCGAGCAGGAGTCGCCCGCCCCGCCGAGGTTCGATCAAGAGGGTGCCTTGGGTCCCGTAGATTACCGCCACACCACTAGTGAGTTGGCCCACTTGTGTCCAAGAGGCTTCTGCCAGTGCCAGCGCGTGGGGATAACTCAAGAGCAGGACGGCGTTGTCCTCGACCGCCAAGTCCGGCTGGCCGAGGCGTCCAGCCACGGCTGTGACTCCGTGGGGCATCCCCAATACCACCCGGGCTAGTAACGCGCCGTAGCAGCCATAGTCCATTAAAGCGCCGCCTCCGTTCCGCTGGGGGTCGAACAACCAGTCGCAGAAAAACGAGGAACACCCCATTGCTTTCGGCCCGGCGTGCGCCGCCCGATACTTGACTTGCCAGACGTTGCCCACCACTCCATCTTGGATCAGTTGCAAAGCATACTGCAATTGCGGCCACCACGCAAAGGGCCAATTGACCATCAAGCGGACACCTGAGCGGTGGACGGCCTCGAGCATGCGATTGGCTCCCGCCAGATCGGCGGCCATCGGTTTTTCGACTAAGATGTGCCACCCTCGTTCGGCAGCTTTGACGGCCAACTCGGCGCCGGTAGAGTTATCACTATAGATGTATACGGCATCCAGGGTTTCCCGCTCGAACACGGAGTCGTAATCCTTGTAGGTCGTGCAGGAAACCTCTTGCCGGAGGCGGGCTAATAACTCCTCGTGCGGGTCCGCTGCTGCTACCAGAACCACCCGTCCACTGGCCTGCACCTCACGCAGTACGCTCCAAACATGATCGTGCGTCAGCCCTAATACCCCGAGACGGTACAGTCGGCTCACGGCTGGCTCTCCACACAATTGCTACCCTTGCCTCGGTCGCCCTCCCCCCTCCCAACCATTGATACAGCCCCGCCTATGGCATCGACCGCCCTTCGATTTCCTCCCCCAATGGTCTACTTATCCCTTGTGAGAAAGTTGCTCTCTTCCTCCCCCATCGCGATCACCCGTATCAAACGCATCAGCTTCCGTTGGACCAAGTCCCAGGTATGCCTGTCACAACAGGCTCGCACCTGGACTTCCGAGTGGGCTGGGTTCCCCGCTACGGGAAGAAAACACAGGTACTCCAGTCGAACCTGCAGCGAGGATAGCACTTGAGAAATGTCACTCACAACGCCCGCTTCATTGACGACTACCATCCGGAGGTGGTAGGTTCTGCTTGTCTTCTCAGAGGCTTCATGAGCAGGCGTCAGTGTCAGCGGCTGATGAGGTCCGCCTTCCTCCGGCCATTTCCCGTGGGATAACATAAGCTCACCTAGCTCAACATACTGGGGGATTCCAATAACTGCCAACCGGCAAGCGTGCGTCCCGCTTCTTGTGTTCACGGGATGCTCAGCCATTGCTGGCCATTGCTGACGTGGACTCGGCCTCGCAGAGCCACGTTGCCCATTTGGACTTCTTCTGGCTTACCTCCCTGTCGGTCATCGAAAACCACTGTCACCGCTCCTTCCGAACAGACCACCCGGTACGCGGTCACTCCTGCCGGCAACTCCATCTTTAGGGGTTGAACCGGTTTCGGCTTGCCTTCTTCCCCGATGAGTGACAGCACCATGTCGAACGTCACGGTGCCGCTAGCTTCCTGGCTCCACACCGCGTAAGGTGCTTCCGTCACCGGCGCCGGCAGATCGCCATATTGGAGGGGGAACCAGAATCCAGACTGCGGAGCGTAGGACCGGTCATGATGCAGACCGCTGCGCAGAACGGGTCCGCTCAGAGCGGAGGACATCTGAGCCGGGCGGCAGTCGAATTGGACTGCGCCTGGCAGGCGCGTCTGCAAAGCTTGGCTTTCGGCGAGCACCTGGGGCTTTTGCGGGGTCAAATGCAACAGCCAGTCGTAACGGCGTTTCTGTTCGCAGCGGAGCACATCATGCACCCACACGGTATGGGGTTTGATGAACACGACGAACCTTTCGCAACTCACCGGAGGTTGGAGCTTCTTAAAGCCATCGGTGGCCGCCCAGGCCAGGTCGGCGAAAGAACCGCTGCGGAAAGCCATCAAGCGGGGATGGGACAGGCGTTGATAGCTCCACGGCCCGCTGGGTTCGGAGTCGCCTAGGCCATCCACAAGAACGGTATTGTGGGCGTCGGCCCGTTTGAAGTATTTCCACTGCGAGGGGTCGTCGTAGTTGGCCATTTGCGGGTCGCAAGCAAGTGGCTGGCCGCCTGCATGGATGACAAGGTTCGGTTTGCCGCAGTGCCAGTGTCCAGAATGTCGACCGCTAGCGTCCAAGATGACCAGCAGGGCGTCCTTATGCCAACCGTCGCGCATCGAGGCGATCCCTGCATGGGGAAATGCCCGGCTCGCGGGAGGCCACGTTTCTCTGGGAGATTCTCCTGTAATTGCCAGCAGGTCCGGCCGACGCAAAACCGCAGCGGCCCGACGGAGCAGCGCGACATCGGAAGTGTGCCAACCGTCGTTGATCGGTACATGCCGGCCGCTGCCATCGCACATGTACAACAAAAAATCCGCACTGCGCTGCAAGTGTTCTTCCAACCATCGCATCTCTAGCGCTGTCGCGCCGTTGGCTCTCAGAACCTCGTAGGCATCGAGAAAAACGAAGAAGACCTTGGCGTGATAATGGGGGCTGTTTTCTATTTGCACGCCATCTTTGTGGAAGTCGGTCTGGGCATGCCTGCGGAGGATGTAAAGGCCCAGTTCTTTCCACTGACTGGAGCCTTTCATTTCCGGCAGCAAAACGCCGCCGGCCAGGAGGGTCATGCCGTGGATATTCTGATGATTGTGGGGCTTATAGCCGAACCGGGCATATTGGCTTATCAGGAAATCCAGGGATTGATGAATGGAGATTAGCAAGGCGAGGTGGAATTCGGGCGTTGCTTCTTTCCAGTCGAGGCTGGCGAAAAAGATACTGAGCAGCATCCGCCCGCGTAAAGCCACTTCGATCTCTTGCCAGGCAAAACCGGTCTTATGCCCATCCCACCAACCGCTGACAGGCAACTCCGGCGGCGGACAATCGCGGTACCAGTCCATGAAGGTCTCCACGACCTTCCGCCGCAGTTCGCTGGAATCGGACCGATTCGCTGCGGCTGTCCAACCCGCCAGGTTGATCAAGCGATTGCGGATCTCAAAGCTTTCATACTGCTCTTTCGGGGGATTATTGTTATTGCGCCAATTGATGCGACCGTCCTTGCCATAACGCTGGAGGAACTCCGCGGCATCCTGCTTCCAGTAGTCCACAAATGCGGCGTCGGTGCTTTCACGCCAATGCCGGACCTGCGGGTCTTGTCGTGCAGAACGCTTCCGGAAGTAGTCGAGCAAAGCCAGAGCGGCTTGCTGAATCTCGCCTGCCGCTACCTTTTGGCGGACTGAATCCAATGCCGAATGTTTCAGGTCCAGAGCTTGACGGAGAAGTTCCTCGACAGATCGAATGTGCCGCTGGGGTGGAACCAGTTTCGGCGGCTTGGCGATGTCGCCCTCTCCGCTGGCTCCCAGCAGGGCACAAAGCAGCACCAGCCCCACGCCGCCAAGGCCTTTGTGGAGAGCGCTGCGGTTATTACTTCTTCGCATTGCAGTCGTCATAAATCTTCCCATTACGGCTGCCATTGCCTGGATCGGTCCGGGCTTGGGGTCAACCAAGTCCTTGCTCTATTTTTCGTCGTTGAAAGCAAAAACATCGCGTAGAGTAGCAGTGTGGCGATGGCAGACAATCCTCTCAGGGAACAGGTATCCTTTACTCTGCCAAGACGAGGCAGTGGATGGTGAATTTCCCCGGCCCGGCGTGGCGGCTGTAGACCAGTAGGCTGCGGCCATCCCCGGTGGAAGCCAGAGCGGGCTGCCGCTCGAACACCCCCTGTTTTGACACCACGATGACACCCGTGGTCGCTCGGCTCCGCAACTGGGCGATTTTCGCCGACAATTCTTCAGGGTTCTTCCCGTCGAACGGCACGCTGCCGTAATCTAGGGGTTGGCCGGTCACTGGATTCATCAGGCTCGCCGCCACGTCGAACTCCACCGCCACGCCTCCTTTTGCTCTCCAGCGTGTATGGCATGTTCGCTAATCACGAGCAGATTTTTTTCCGTGAAACCGAAAGGCTGGCTTCGGCTACTTTTTGTAGTCCTTGCCGTCGAAGCTATCGCGGACTGAGCGTTGCCAAGCCTCCAAGTCGCGGCGCATCTTGGCGACCTGCTCGGGATAGCGGTCGGCCACGTTGGTCCTTTCGGCTGGGTCGTCCTCAAGGTGATACAGCACCAGCTCCCCCTGGCCCTTCTTGGTGTAGACGCCTGGTGGGTTGACCATCAGCTTGAACGGCCAGTCAATCCACACGGCCCAGGTGTCCTTGATGAAGTCGCTTTGCGCAAGGTCCTTCACAGTTGGCTTGGGGGCAAGGAAGCCCATGGGCGTTGGGCGTTTCTTCATTTTGCCCTCCAAGGCCGGGAACAGACTGATGCCGTCGAGGGGATACGGGGCCATGTCGCTGCTGCCAACCGCCTCAAGTAAGGTGGGCAGCATGTCCTGGTGGAAGCACGGGAAGGTACAGCGGATCGGCTCCTGGAATCGGCCCGGCCATTCCAGGCAAGCGACCGTGCGAACGCCGATATGCAGCTTGCCTTTGCCCGAAGGGTCCATCGACAGCGGTGTGATGCCGCCGTTGTCGCTTGTAAACCAGATGATGGTGTTGTCTGCGATGCCAAGCCGGCGCAATTCCGCTCGGAGATTGCCGACAGCGGCATCGATGCCGCTGATCTCGGCCAGGAAGTGGGCGTATTTGCCCTGGTCGGCGTAGAGCTTGAGGAACTCCTCGGCACCGACGTGGGGAGCGTGCGGGGAGCCGAAACAGACGTAGGCGAAGAACGGCTTCTTCAGGGCAGCCTGTTTGCGGATGAACTCGAGGGCCAGGTTCATCGTGAACACGGAGCTATCTCCCTCGATTTTGATTCTTTCCGGCTTTTTGTTGTTGTCGTAGACGACAAACGTGCCGCCGATATTGAAGTGGTCGGGCGAGAAATACGACACGTCGAAGCCCTCACGGATAGGATTCCCGCCCAGGTGCCACTTGCCGAAATGGGCGGTCGCGTAACCGAGCTTGTTGAGAAGCTCGGCGATGGTAACCTCTTGCGGGCGCATGGCCCCAAGGCGGGCCAGGCCGGTGCGGAAGGGGTTGCGGCCGGTCAGGATGGCGAAACGCCCCGGCGAGCACATCTGCTGCGCAGAGTAAAAGTTGTCGAAACGGACGCCGGTCTTGACCAGGCTATCGAGGTGCGGCGTTTTGACGATTTTGTTTCCACTGTAACCCGTGTCGCCCCAACCCATGTCATCGGCCACCACGATGACGATATTCGGCCGCTTAGCATCGCCAGCCAGGGCGAACTGCGGTGCGAACACGATGGCGGTGACGGCCAACAAGCAGCGGTAAATCATGGTGTACTCCTCCGTTGCACAGAGGCGCATCGAAAAGGAGACCAGGTTCATCTGCGCGTTACCTCTGTCACTCTGCCAGAACCACAAAGCGTAAGGTAAAGTTCCCCGGCCCGGCGTGGCGGCTGTAGACCAGTAGGCTGCGGCCATCCCCGGACGAAGCTAAAGCCGGTTGCCTCTCGAATACCCCCTTTTCTGCCGCGACCACCACGCCCACTGGCGATTTGGCCCGCAATTCCTCGATTTGCTTCCCGTGCTTTTGAGGGTCTTTCTCTTCAAAGCGGACGGAACCGAAATCGAGAGGCTGCCCACTTGCAGGGTCAATCCGCGTCGCCACGAGGTCCACCTCGACTGCCACCCCCGCTTTTTGACCCGCTTTGACATCCGTGCCACGTTCGCTGACGACCAGAAAGTTCTTGCCGTCGTAAACGGAAGCGGCCCACAGCTCATTGGTGGGTGCATAATGTTGCGGCATTCCCACGACGAGATAACGCTCGCCTTTAGGCCAGACCGCACTTTGGAAGACGCAATTGTACGAGCCATGGCCGACCTGCCGATAGCTCCAAAGATAAGCCCGCCGTGATTTAGGGTCGGCGGCCAGGGTGTAACTGTGGCCGAAATAATCGAAAGGAATGATTTCGACTTGCCCATCTCGTTTGACACGGAGTAACCAGGAACCGCCGTAGGACCAGCCATCGGGATGCTTTTGGGCAGCGATGAGATAACCTTCACCCTCCCAGCGAACTATGGCCCCCAGTAACGAACCGTTCTTGCCGAATTCACTCAGAACAGTGCCATGGGGCTTTGCCACTTTGCCGTCCTGGAGAAACGTGCCTGCCAGGACATACCGTTCGGGACCGCTTGGATTGGGCCGCAGGTCGGACCATACCAGGAACGTCTGTTTGCCGTCAGAGGCCAAGTTGGGATGAACCTGATTGCCGGGACCATCAGCAACAGGAAAGCCATCGGGGTCGAGGACTTTACCGTCAGGGGAAACGCGTGCGGCAAAGACATCCCAGTCTCGACCGCTGCGATAGTCCTGCCAAGCTACGACAAAGTTCGAACCGTCGAATGTTACCTTAGGATAAAGCTGATGGTGACCGGCACGACAAACCACAACACCTTTGGGATCCAACGGCTTGCCTTCCGCAGAGACCCGCGCCGCCCAAATGTTGGCGTCGGCAGTCCCTTCGTATCCCGATCCCTCCTGCCAAACCACCAGATAGACACCGCCGCCCCAGGCCACATCCGGCCAGCGTTGATTGCCTCCCGGAAACTCCGGAGCCACCGCTGCCGCCGAACCCACCTTCAAACCGCCCTCCTTATCCTGATAGGCCAAGCTCATCAGGACCGCCAGGCCCGACATTATTAGGAGCATGGCAGGCAATGCGTAGCCGATGAATTTTTTCATGGTTTGTTCTCCTCGGTTGCGTCGGCTTTGCGAAGCCGGAAGAAAACGGTCTTGCTTTTGAACGGCCCCGGAGGACCGGCCTCCCACCAGATACCATCTCGACCCATGATGGCCGTAAAGTTGCCAAGGTCCCAGAATTGCTGGCCTACGCCCCAGGTCCCGTCTTTCTGCAACACTTCAACCCGGTCGGGAAGGTAACGAGAAAGCGCCGAGGGAATCTCATGACGTGCCAGCACGTTGCCATTGGGGTCGACCGAAAAGCCAAAGCTGCAATGCACTTGATAGCAGGCTGGATCACCCAGACCCCAACGGCGGTCCTTGATCAGAAATTCGGGGGGAGCATAGCCGGCTATCGGAACGTACTTTCCCTCAGGTGTGACTTTGGCGGCATCCGGCCAACACCGCCCGCCGATGTAAATGGAGCCGTCCGTATGCCAGACTAGCGTTACGCCTTCGCCCGAGCCGATCTGGACTTGCCGAGGCTTGGCGTTGGGCCACTTTTGCGCATAGATAGCCGCCAGGTCTTGCGAAGCCTTGGCTTGCGTAATCAGGGTAGTCACCCGGCCCTGAGCATCCGCTTTCGCTAACCCTCCGGCGAAGGTGAAATAAAGATTTCCCTGCGGGTCCATTGTCAACCCTTTGCCGAAACGACCAAATTCCGCCAAGCGTACTTCTTCATTCACCCCAGGAAGACTGCCCCGCGACCCGCGGCCGGCTACGGTTTCCAGAAACCATGTTCCATCGCTCCGACGGGAAAGTTTTCGCAACAGACCGTTGTCGTTGATAAACAGGGTGTGTCCAGACGCCGCTACCGAGAAATAGCCGCCGCCATAGACCCCCGGTCCCAGCAAACCGGAGAATTCCCCAGGCCCATCCAAGGTGTCGCCCAGGTCATTCCCACCGGCAATCGGCCAGATTTCCCCCTTCTCCAGTTTCCAGAATTGCCGCCGCTTGTCGTGAAAGTACAAACGGACGCCGTCATCCTTGCCCAGATAAAGCTGATCAGCTTGCTCAATGGGACGGACCATATGGGGCAGACTTCCCCCCACTGCCCAGCGAGCTGGACCGCCGAATGATCGGCCGTTCTGGCACATGGCAAACGCAATGTGTTCCGCACGCCAGCCGGGCAGGAATTTGATTTCAAACGGCGGCGCGGGCAGCCACTCGTTTTTGGATTCCTGGGCTGACGCTCTTCCCGACGGCCCAATCAGCACTCCCGACAGCAGAAGTGGGACATACAGGGAGAAAAGGCAGCGTGTCATTTGTGTCTCTCCGATACGAGGTGTAAATGCTCGTTGACTTTCACTTGGGTTTCAAGTAAGCGGCATCTCCAGCTCCGCCGGGTGGCAAGCGGTCGGTGGGACGTGGCTTGGCGACCAACTCGAATGCAATGCCTAAAGGTTGAGCACCGGGGCGGTATCCTCCCCCGCCGTGCTGAATATGGCCGGTCACTTTACCCAGCGCGACCAGATCGAATCGCGTGAAAGCGGCCTGGGACCGGGAATAGACGAGCTTTCCGAGGATGACTGGCTCATAGGTCAGATCGTCGCCAAGTTGCAGCTTCGCCTGGCCTTCCACGCGCAGGCGAATCTCCTCGCTGTCCGTGTATTCCACGCTGACGGTCAACCGCCCGTCTTTGGTAGTTGCCTTGGCGAAGCAGGGACCTTCGGTGAAGCCCACGCGGGGATTCAAGTGATAGCGAAACAACCGCAATTGCAGCGATTCAGGGACCGGCAATTGCTGGCCTTGTGCAGTAGCGTTTGCGATCAAGGCCTTCCCTTCCTCCGCGAGCACCCACATCGTATCGTCGAAGGGTTCCCGGCAAAGCTTCCGGTTGCGTTCCGGCGTCTTTTCGGTGTAGTCGCTCGGCTGGGTGTAGCGGATGGTACCATCAGAATTGCGTCCGAGTTGCCGCAGGTAAACCCGCAGAATCAACGTTCCCGCGGGAGCTTTCGGCAGGCCATCATCAACGCGTTGGTTGTCTTGGAGCAAATCCGCCGGCCCACGCTTATCCGCCTCCGGCAGACTGTCGAACGTCTGCAACGCCTTCTTCAGCATCCCCAAGGCCACTCCCGGCGTGTTGAAGGCGATGCGTCCGAGGTGTTTCCCGGAAGCTGTCACCACGTCCATGCAGAAGTTCGAGGTCAACGCTGTACTGCCCACATTAGCATTGCGGAAAAACGTCCCGACGGCATCTTGCCGCTTGCGCACGGTTCCAGCGTCAGGCACCGTGACAGCAATGCATCGCTCCTTGACCAATCGAGTGAACTCCTCGTTCCACACCGCCGGGTCGCGCGCTGCGGAGACGGACCAGCGGCAATTGCCGAGCGGTGAACCACGGTGCCCTGACAGAATCAGCAAGGGCTTGCCTTCCTTAGCCGCCTGTAACCGGGCGTTGTGCACATCGGTTTGCCAGTGGACCTGCCAGAAGCGGCATTCTCCCGGCTGCGGCTTGATAAATTGGTGCCATGGATCGAAATTTTCCCAGGTCAGTTCGCGCAACGGGGGTGCCGGTTGAGCCAAAAGGCACAGCCCAGGCAATAAAAACCACACACTCATAGCGAAGCGACGAAGCATGGGTACCGCCTCAAATGCAGAAGCAATGGCCCGAATCCAAGCTGTCAAGCCTCACCTTCGTTCCCAATTTTGGAGTGACGAGCAGCGACTATGCGGTCGGCCTTATCTCTTTCGATACCAGACGGGTGTGCCGAACCATTCGTGCATTTCTTTTTCAAAGCGGGCGACGACTTCGGGCGGTTCTGGAACCCATCCGCGGTCGCCGGTTTCCGTGATCCACGTGTCCAAGGCCGTCCGCAGTCGTACAAGGGCTTGTTGGTGTTCAGGCTTCTTCGACTCGGCTAAGTTGTGAATTTCGTAAGGGTCGGCTGCGGTGTCGTAGAGTTCCTCTTCTGGCAGGCGGGAACGCATCAGGGCCAAGGGTGGTCCTGATAGTTTGCCTTCGGCGTGCAACTGCCGCATGAGAGGGATGACCAAAAAGCATTTCTCCTTGTAGCGGTTCAAAGCGAGGAACGACTGCTCCGGCATGTAGTTGCGGATATAACGATAACGAGCATCCCGAACGGTACGGATGCGGTTGACAGTCTCATCGATGCGATCCCGCGCACTGAAGGCATAGGTGCGCGGCGGGTCTGCTTGCGGACCGAGAAAGATTCGGCTCTGCATCAACGGGGGGCGAGGCAAACCGGCAATGGCCAGCGTCGTCGCCGTCAGGTCGAGTAAACTAATGACTTGACCGCTGACCGACCCGGCTTTCCAGGATGGAGGAGCGGGAAAATTCTTCGGCCAGCGAATGATCATGGGCACGTGCAAGCCGCTATCGTAGCACCAATGGATCCCGCGCGCTTCCAGGCGGCCATTGTCCGCGAAGAAAACAATCACCGTATCGTCCTCCAAGCCATCGCGGCGTAACGCTTCCAGAATCCAGCCGACGCGGCGATCCAGGCCGGAGACTGCATTCAAATAGCGCGCCCACTCTTGTCGGGTGATGGGGTGATCGGGGTAGTAAGGCGGCGGAGTGACTTTGTCCGGGTGGGCAATCTGCGGATGCTCGCGTTCGCCGACCCACTCCACCCGCTCTTTCTTGGCACATTTGCGGTCGTAAATGTCGTATTCGACCTCCGGCAGGTTGATCATGGCGAAGAAAGGCTGGCGATTTTTCAGTGCGGACCAATCCTCCGACTCGAAAATGGGGCCTTCATTGACGAAATTGAGGTCGAGTTTGCCAGTGCCAACCCATTGACTGCCAATGGTACGAATGTTCGCCGTGAAGTAACCCGCATCCTTGAGCCAATGCGTTAAGGGCCGAACGCCCGGCGGCAAGCGGAAATCGTCATCGCGGTGGCTACGCATGTGGTGCGTGTCCGTCGTCGTTTGATACATGCCCGTCATGATAGCCGATCGACTCGGAGCGCAGACCGGCGACGTGGCAAAAACACGCGTATAGCGGACCCCTTGGCTAGCCAGGCGATCAAGGTTCGGCGTTTGAACTTGGTGCATGCCATAACAGCCCAGGTCTGGCCCAATGTTCTCCGCGACAATCCAGAGAATATTCGGCCGACGCTGGGGTTTCGCCAGTTCCGGCGGCTGAGAACTGACGGTTCCTGACAGCAACAAGACACCAACGAAGGCCAACGACAACTCCACGCGGCATGGCCGTCCGACTGCCCTCATTGCCACCCCCAACCGCCTCGCCTGCAAAGCCTCGGACATCCCAGGGAACAAAGCCAAGCTCTAAGCCTCCCTTCTTTGTTCCTTCGGATCGCTCATCCGTCTGCTACGCCGTCCGACTTCAAGCTCCCCTCTGCTAGCGTTACGGGCTGGCCTTCTTCAGACTCACCCGCCGGGCCACCAGCTTTATGTCCTCGACACCCCGCAGCTCACTATTGACCACCAAACACACCCCCTGCGGCCCTGCACTCACCGCCGGTAAAATGTGCTCCTTGCCCGGCTCGGCCGCTATCTTGAAGCCGCCCTTGGCACGGCCGCAGACGATTTTCGTTCCGTCCGGCGACACGTACCATCCCGCGATGCACATGTGAGTCGCCACACCTTGGCCTTTCACCCCCTTCGGTTCCTTGGCATCCTGGGCGTTTTCCATGACATAGAGGAAATGCTCGCCGTCAAAAGCCACGGCCGTGTGAGGCGTCAGATAACTCACCCGCGCTTGCTCCAGGCCATCGAGCGCAGTTCTCGTTGTCTGAAAGGCTCCATCTGGAGAGAGCGTCCAGAGCGTGGCCACATAGGGTGAACCGCCCCCGAAACCTTCCGCCATTCGCACCGAGGTGACGAAAGAGGATCCATTCCAGGCTACAGGAAGCCATCGCGCCGTCACCTTTCCACCTAGTCCCCGCCCACTCTTCCGAGCGTCCGAAGTAGGAGGGAGAGGTCCATGTTTGCGCGCTCCTGTCTTGGCGTCCAGGAGAATCCAATTGATCACTGTGCCGCCAAATCGGTTGTGCCTTTGTTCCACAAAGGTGACGGCCAGCACATCCCCGCCACTGGCGATCGAAGGATGAGCCGCTTGATACGCCTTGTTGCTCACTAACTCCGTGGGCGTCGCATCGACCAACTTCCCTTGCGGGGAAACCCGTGCTCCATAAATTGCGTAGCCATTGCCGGGAGTGTTCGGCAAACCCGAACCCACGAAGGCCGACCAAACCACGTGATAGTGGCCGCCTGCAAACGCTGCCGCCGGCTCACACTGATTGTGTTCGCCTCCGGCGATCAGGAAGGGTTCCCCTTGCGGCTTGCCCTCAGCACTGACCACGATCCCGCGAACGTCCCAGTCCCGACCATTGGAGAGTTCCCCCCATACCACCAGCCAATTTTGCCCGTCCGAGGCAACACTGACGTAGGAACGCAGCCCCTTTCCGTACGCCAGGCGAATCCCTGCTGGGTCGAGCGACTGGCCATCCTCGCCGACGCGGGCGCACCAGATTTCCGTGCTTCCTTCATTGAGGCAGCCTTCACGCCAGGCTACCAGCCAGCTTTTCGCTCCCGCCGCCCAGGCTACTGCCGCTTGAGTCTGCGCACGTGCCCCGGCTGCCTTCGCCGCCACTTCCTGCGGAGGACTGATAAGCGTTTGGTATTCATCAGCACCACTCGCTCCTCCGGTACTTATCCATCCGGCCACTCCACTGGCCATTGCGGCAAGGAACAAGCCGCTCCATACCCATTTCCCCTTACGCTTCCTCATTTCTTGCCCCTCATGGCAGTTTTTGGATGCTCTCTTTCCCGAAGTCGATGGGGCCGACACGCCACACCCAGGCATCTCCCCCGCCCATGCTGTACAACTGATAAAAGTAGCCAGGGTCGGCCATGACCCAGCCTCTACCCCAGGCGGGAGCTTTATCCGGGGGACAGGCTTGCCAGGTCAGCTCGCCGCCACCAGAAGCTTGCTTGGTGGGAAACTCCCGCCACTCCCCGTCCTTACACAGCGTCGAGACGCGGCCATCCTTGAAACGCCGCAGCGGCGCATCATCTACCGCTCCGAAAAACACAATGTCCGGAGCCCAGGTGCCGCCAGCCAATAGCGGCCCGCCGAAAAACGCCGCCTGCCTCAACGCATCGCCGTCCCATCTCTTGTTCACATCCCCAGCGTCCTGCGCCACACGCCATGCTTTCTTGCGGTCCGCTGTTACCTTGACCACGGTCCCCTTCGGATAGTTGCCCTGATACCAGCCCAGGTAAAAACTGCCGTCGGGAGTCACCACAATCTTTTCCGCGGGCGGCAATGGTTTTCCGTCATGTCGCGTCCCAATTTCTGGCTTGCCGAGATAGTCCGCCGTCGAAAGAACGCACGTGAGCGTGCCCTGGGCATCGTCGTACTGCCACAGGTTCCCCTCGCTGTGAAAGTAAACATTCAGCTTACCACCCACGCGACCGGTGGTGATGAACGGCAGCTTGTCGAAGAAAACGTCTTTCGCGGCAATCGACTTTCCCACTTCCGTGGGCGGAGCGCTCTTGCCCAGGCCAATGATTCGCTTGAACCACCACCGGCCGCCCTTTTCCTTGTTCCGCCAAACCTTGTAAATGCTGTATTCCAGACCGGTGCCCAAACCCGCTCGGGTGAGCAAATAGCCCGCCGGTTGACCGTCTGGCCCATCCCGCAAAGGGTTCCCCACTGCCACCACCGTGGAAATGGGGTTGCCGATGCCTCCCACCCGTTGCAGGTGCGGGATAAACGAGGCTGGTCCTTCGTCGACATTGAGCCGACCATGCCAATAATCCGCCCCGGCAATCGTCTCCACCATGCCATCCATCCGGGCCACCCGCAGCCCGCTATCCCCGTGGGCTGGAATGAAGTAAAGGTTCCCTTCGTCGTCCACGGAAACTGCTTTCGTCACCGGTGCCATGGCCTCCTTACGCGGGCCGTCCAGATAACCATCCATGCAACAGAAGGCGAAATGCTCGTACTTCGGCGGTCCCGATATTTGGCTCCCCGGCGATGGTTTGTCCTGCCCGCTCGTCTCCGTCGCTAGCCACCCCGCCGCCAGCACTGCTGACGCAGCCAGGGTGCAAAAAGAAGGGTTGATCCAGCGTCGTTTACAAGGTCTGAACATGCGTCTTTCTCCCGTGCGGCTTGGATTGGCCCGGCGGTCCGACCCCGGCGGCCTTCGGCGACCTTTCCTAGGCCGGACCACTCCAGGGTTACCGAAGCAACTCAGCCCAGCTACTTCCGGCTCGTTAGCACGAGCGGTTTGGGTTCGAGGTACTGCTTCAGGTCATCGCGGGCACCGCGAGGCCAGACCAGTTGGGCTTCCGTCGGCTTCTTCACCAATTCGTAAAAGATGCCGAGATAGTATTTCCCCACAATCAGCCCACGCGGCGAATTGTTCCCCTCGCCGAACGCCAGTAAATCGAAGCGGGTCACCTCTTGCTTCACCCGGTCGTAAGTCAGGTAACCCAGGATGGCCGGTGAGTAGGAAATCACCTTGCCCTTAGGGCCGGGGTCCTTGACGGAAAGCTCGAAGCGTCCCTGGAGCTTGAGGCGCAGCTCCTTGTCCGAGACTTCCTCGACGGTGACGGTAACTTGGGCTGCCGCGGGCTGCACACTGGCGAATTTGACACTTTCCCCCAACCCTCGCTCTGGGTCGAGCTGATAGCGAGCCAAGCGAGCCACGAAGGAAGCCGGGGCCGCATAGCTCTTCCCTTTCTCCGGAGACGAAGGCAAAAGCGCCTGCCACTCGGCTCGGGGGATCCACATCATGTCCTGAGCGGGTTCCCGGAGGCGTTCCCAGCCGGATTGGCCCTCGCCGGGCGTGTAGTCCGCCTGCTCCGTGTAGCGCAGGGAGCCGTCCGGATTCGCCATGAATCGGCGGAACTGACCCATGAGGATCAGTGTTCCCTCCGGCGGACGGTGCAGCGGGCGTTTCGGGTCCGCTGGGCCATAGGCCACTTTCAAGCCGGGCTTGCGTTCCTCCTCCGGCAATGCTTCCCAGGCGGCCAGGATTTTCTTCAAACTGGCCATACGAAGCCGATCGTTGACCCACAGCACATCACCGAGCTTTTTGCCCGAAGCTGTGATGACACTGGTCTTACCACTTGCGGTTCCCGTTACACATTTGGTCTTGCGGACCATCTCGCCGATAGCATCCTGGCGCGCACTCTCCCGCCGAGCATCCACCGAGACGCACACAAACTTTTCTTTGAGCAGATTGACGATTTCTTCAGTCCACAGGGACGGCGCACGGCCGCCAGAACCGGCCGCTCAGCACACCGTGTGCGGGGGACCGCCCGCACCCGACCAGACGAAGATCGGCTTCCCCTCCGCGGCTGCCTTTTGGATCGCCTCATCGAGGCTCAGAAGCCAGGGAATCTGCCAGAAGCGGCTCTCCCCCGGCTGCGGCTGAATCAGTTGCCGGAGCTTGTCGAAATTGTCCGGCGTCACCGGGGCAGGTTCCGCCGCTAGACCTGCTAGCCCGCCCCACACCAGCGCAATCATCACTCCCCATCGTTTGCTTCGGCTCATACCTGACACCCTCGATTCTGGTAAATCCCACGACTCCCGCTTCCAGGGAAGAACACCGACAACTTCCGGAAGCCATCGGTGCCCGCAAGAAATATACCTCAGCCTGCTCCCTTGGTCGATGTGATATTTTTCTTGATTGACTCTAGCTTTTTTCTAGAGCTGTTTTGTGGCAAAGTACGGCGAAAAGCCCGGTACATGGGCTTCTATTTGACGCGAAACTTCAAGGTCAGGGAACTGGAGGGGTCTAGCGGCTACCCAGAAGGTGGAAAAGGGAAAAGGAATGGCGGAAAAATGCAGCGGAAACGCGGTGCCTTCCCCGGTTTTAGAGGGTCCACCCTTTGCGGTACTCGCGGCGGAGGAAGCGATCTGCTTCGGGGCAATGCAGGGCTTTCAAGGCCGCACTATCCCAAAGGATTTTGCGGCCGGTGCGCAAGGCCACGTTCCCCAACAACACGATCTCGGTGAGCGGTCCAGCGTAACCGAAGTGACTTCCAGCAGGTTTTCCCCCTTTGCAGGCCTCGATCCACTCTCGGTAATGGCCCGGTGAACGCGGCAGAAACGGTGCCGGAGCCTGGAATCCGGCGAATTGAGCTTGGGGTAGCAACTGGAGGGGGCCGCCGCCGTGGGGGAGGAGCAGTTTGCCTTTATCGCCGATCAGCAGGGAGCCATTTCCTGGAATCTTGACACCCTCGAAAAGGTCTTTCGGGGGGAGCTTGCCGCCATCGTACCACGTCAGTTGGACAGGGGGAAGTTGGTCTTGAGGCGAGGGCCGACCTTGGAGGCGGCGCGCGGGAAATGTCCAACGAATCACCGACCACTTCGGAGCGGTTTCGGGGTGCAGTCCTGAAGACTCGGCTTCCACCTCCGTAGGGGCGGAGAGATGGAGCGCCCAGACGATCGGGTCCAGGATATGGCAGCCCATATCTCCCAAGGCGCCCGTGCCGAAGTCCCACCAGCCGCGCCAGCGGAAGGGGTGGTAGGCGGGGTGGTACGGCCGCTCCGGGGCTGGACCTAACCACAGGTCCCAATGAACATGTCGGGGGACAGGGGGCGTTTCGGCGGGGCGGTCAATGCCCTGCGGCCAGATCGGTCGGTTGGTCCAAGCATGCACCTGGCGCACGGGGCCGATTACCCCCGCTTGTACCCATTCCACCGCCCGGCGGTAGGTTTCGCTGGAGTGGTGCTGATTGCCCATCTGGGTGGCACAGCGGCTTTGGGCAGCCAGTTCCGTCAAGACACGGGCTTCGTAAACCGAATGCGTGAGGGGCTTCTCGACGTAAACGTGTTTGCCCTGGCGCAATGCCAAGGCCGCGGCCGGCGCATGGGTATGGTCCGGCGTACTGATCACCACCGCCTCCACCTCCTTGCGTTCGAGCAGCTTGCGAAAGTCGTGTTCGATGGCCGCCTTGGGGAATTTCGCTGCCGCCTTTGCCAATGCCTCCTCGTCCACATCGCACAGGGCCACGATATTCACCCCGTCGACCGCTGCGACACCTGCGAGATTCACCGCTCCTCGCCCGCCGACACCGATGACGCCGACGTTCACCCGGTCCACAGCGGCTCCAGGTCGGGCTGTCTGAGGGGAAGCACCGAGACCTACACTTGCTCCTGCTACTCCTACAGCGCGCAAAAACTGCCGACGGTGTAGCGCTGGGCTGGGCATGGTTTCGACTCCTGTTTTTCCGGGCGGGTTGAGCCGGCGCATCGATCCTCACACCTCCCAACCTTTGCGGTAGTCCCGCTTGACCCAACGGTTGGCGGCAGGGGCATTGACAAACTCCAGCCGCTCGACATCCCACTCCAGGGAAGTACCGGGTCCCACGTGGCTAGCGACCACCCCCGTGAGGATAAATTCGGTAAAGGGACCGGCGTAGTCGAAGTTGGAGCTAGCTGCCTCGCCGCCGCGACAGGCTGCCAGAAAGTCGCCCATCATCCCGTGCTTGGAGCGCGGGAGTTGCCGCGGGGGTTTCGGCGTCGCTTCGTGTTTCTCTTTGGGCAAGATGCGGGGATTTTCGCCATACACTCCCGTAACCATGTACCCTTTGGTTCCAACGTAGAGTGTGCCTCCATTGGGCGCTTTCTCTCCCAATTTCTCGAAGAGTTCTTTGACGGCTGCAGGCCAAGCGAAGTCATAGGAGTTAACGGTTACCGCGGGCATGTCTCCGCGGGGAGGAAATTGCCAGCGAATGTGATTATTTTGGGGGAACATCTCCGCACTTCCCGGCGTCTGGGAGACACATTCGATGGTGAACTTTTTGGCCTGGCTCAGACGCAAGGCCCAGAAGACGCCGTCCAAAACGTGACAGCCCATGTCGCCCAGGGTACCTGTGCCGAACTCCCGCCACGAACGCCAGCGGAAGGGATGCAAACCCGGATGGTAATCGCGGGCCCGCGCCGGTCCAAGCCATTCCTCCCAATGCAACCCTGCCGGCACGGGCTGACTGGCGGGCCGGCCGCCTTGACCGCCAAAGTTGCGGCTCATCAGGCTGTGCGTTTCCACGACCGTTCCGATGGCCCCCGCCCAAATATACTCGCACAAAAGCCGGTATCCCTCCGCACTGTGTCCCTGGTTGCCCATCTGTGTGGCCACCTTGGAGCGGCGGGCTTCTGCGGTCAACTTCCGTGCTTCGTACAGACACCAGGTCAACGGCTTCTCGCAAAACACCGACTTCCCCAACTGAATGGCCCGGATCGCCGCCGGCGCGTGATGATGATCGGGCGTGGCGATCAGCACAGCGTCGAGTTCCTTGTGACATTCGTCGTACATCCGCCGGTAATCGTGATACACTTTGACTTTCGCCAACCCCTTGTCTGTCTTGGCCTCCACTTTTTTCATGGCGTCGGCGATACGTCCCTCATCGACATCCACCATGGCCACCAGCCGCTCCTGGAGCGCCACCAGCGGGTTCCCCGACCCGCGTCCGCCGCAACCGATCACCGCAATCCCCAATTTGTCTCCCACCCCCGGCGCTTTGGCGGCCACGACCCTCCTTTCGCCAAGCCCCATAGCTACAACCGCGGAAGCACCCAATTGGCAGAACTCACGGCGGCTGACGGTTCCTTGAGATTTCATGGGCATTTCTCCGAAAATCGTCCGTTGAACCCACTCGGCAAGCTCAGAACCCCCTTTGTTCCTCCCACGCGGCTGGGCCGACTGTCGGACTGTCCCGGTCCCCAACGCTCCCCCTTGCCAAGCCCGCTTACGACACTCGCCTCGACGATGCTGTATCTTACTCTGTCATCCGGGACGTGGAGCGGTAGAATATCATTCGATTTTTCATGGTAGCCTCTAGAAAAAGACTAGAGGATAACGATGATGGGTAGTCGGCGATTGCGACAGGTGTACAAGGAGGTGCGCTTTCAACAATTGCGGAGTTTTTGTGCCACGGCGCGGTTAGGCAGTCTTTCCGCGGCGGCTCAAGCGTTGGGTGTGGCCCAACCCACGGTTTGGGCGCAGGTCCACGCTTTGGAGCGGGAATTGGGCACGGCCCTGGTGGAACCACACGGGCGTGGCTGCCGCCTCACGGAAGCCGGCCGACTGCTGGCGGAACTGGCCCTACCGTTGGTGACCTCCCTCGATTCCCTTCCCCGCATCTTCTCGGAACGAATCGGCCAAACAGTCGCCCGGCTGACAGTGGCCGCCTCGCAGCGCATCCTGGTCGAGGACCTCCCCGAAGTCATTGCGGACTTCGAGCGGCGCTATCCCCAGGTCCGCTTGTCCTTGGTGGAATGTCTCAGTGGCCAGGTGGCCGAGGCCGTGGACCGCGGCGAGGCTGACTTAGGTCTGAGCACCGAAAGTGCTACCGAGCCATTGCGCTCCCGCCTCGTTTTCACCCCGGCTTACTCCCTGGATATGCTCCTGGTCACCCCCTTGGACCACCCCTTGGCCCGCCGCTCTCGCATTACCTTGCGGGACTTGCGCGGCTATCCATTGGTGAACGCGGCTTCCGGCTTTCCCCGGCCAGATATGGCTGCCACGTTGGAACGAGCGGGAGTGCTCTTTGCCGCCCCCCAACGCATCCAAGCTGTCAATACCCCTGTCATACGCCGCTATGTGGAGATGGGCTTTGGCATCGGTATCGTCGTCGGTCGGCCGGGACGGAAGAAATCCCCCACACTCCATGAACGTTCCCTGAATCGCTATTTCGGCCCAGCCACTGTCCATCTGATCTGGCGCAAAGGCGGCGACCTGCTGCCTCACGTACGCACCTTTGCCCACACGGTACAGACCGTTTTGAATTCCCCGCCGGCTTGATCCTCCTCAGGGGACGTCGTAGCTAGGAATGAGGCCTGAAAGACGCATCGCTCAAGGGAGTATGCCCTCGCCCGGCGTGATCCGCGCCGTTGACATCCCTCCGAGTCCGGGTAAACTGAGGCGCGCCCAGCGCCCTAAGCTGTTGTTTCGCTTTCCACCTCCGGGGGAATGAGTCATGAACTACCGCCAGGTTGTCGGTGCGGGACTTTTACTTCTGACCGTGATGGGAACAGGCTCGCTCCGAGCTGCTGAAGCGGACCCGCCAACCCCTCAGGCTTCCTCCCAACCTCAGGCTTCCCTCGTTGAGCGGCCCAACATCCTCTTCATCTTCAGTGATGACCATGCGTATCAGGCGATCAGTTGCTACGGCGATCCTCGACGGCTCATCGACACGCCGAACATCGACCGCTTGGCCCGCGAAGGGGTCCGTTTCGACCGCTGCTTAGTGCCCAATTCCATTTGCGGTCCGAGCCGGGCGACGGTGCTGACGGGCAAATACTCCCATCTCCATGGCTTTTACAACAACACCAACAGCCGCTTCGATGGCAGCCAAGTGACTTTCCCCAAGCTGTTGCAAAAGGCCGGCTATCAGACCGCCCTCATCGGCAAGTGGCACTTGGTCAGCGACCCGACGGGTTTCGACCACTGGCACATTCTGCCCGGCCAGGGGTTGTATTACAATCCGCCGATGATCCGCAACGGTCAGCGCGTGCAGCAGAGCGGCTACGTCACAGATGTGATCACCGACTTGAGCCTCGAATGGCTAGAAAAGCGGGACAAATCCCGGCCCTTTCTGCTGATGGTCCATCACAAGGCGCCGCACCGGGAGTGGTCGCCGGCTTTACGCCACTTGGGGCACGACCAGGACCGGCAGTATCCCGAACCGCCGACGCTCTTTGACGATTATTCCGGCCACGGCCAAGCGATCCGAGACCAGGACATGACTTTAGCACGCACTTTCACCGATTTGGACGCCAAGCTCAAGCCCCCGCCGAACCTGACGCCGGAGCAGCGCCGTCTCTGGGATGCCTACTACGAACCGCGGAACAAAGCCTTTCTGGAAAAAAAGCTAACCGGAAAGGAGTTAATCCGTTGGCGATACAACCGTTACATGCATGATTATTTGGGTTGTGTGAAAGGTGTGGATGAATCTGTGGGACGTTTGTTGAAATATCTCGATGACCATAATCTGGCACAAAAGACGATCGTCGTTTACTCCTCGGATCAGGGATTCTACCTGGGGGAGCATGGCTGGTTCGACAAGCGCTTCATTTTGGAAGAATCGCTGCGGACGCCGCTATTGATCCGCTGGCCCGGTGTGGCCAAAGCGGGGCATGCGGACAAGCACCTGACCAGCCTGCTAGACCTGGCCCCGACCTTCCTGGAAGCGGCGGGGCTGCCGGCGGACCCCCAAATGCAAGGGCGCAGCCTCGTGCCTCTGCTCCGCGGACAGGCAGTCGCCGATTGGCGCAAGAGTTTTTATTACCACTATTTCGAGTATCCCGTGCCGCACCGTGTTCGGCCTCACTATGGGGTGGTCACCGAACGCTACAAGCTGGTCCACTTCTACAAGCCGGATGTCGATGAATGGGAACTGCTCGATCGCGAAAAGGACCCGCTGGAAACCCGGAACTTCTACGACGATCCGGCTTATGCCGAGGTGGTGCGGGAATTGAAAGCGGAGCTGCAACGCTTGCGCCGCGAGCTGAAAGAACCCGACGAGCTGCCCAAGGAGGCTTACGGCGCCCTCTACTTCCCGCCGAAGAAGAAGAAGTGACACGGATATGTCTTTGCCGCGTGGGTCTACCGCGGCGGCTTTCGTATGCCCCTGGGGATTACTCTCGGAATAGCTCGCGGAAGCGCGTTGGGGTACCTCACGGGGCACCCCCATCACCGAGCCAGCGGACCAAGGCCTGGACTTGCTGCTGCACCGGTTCGCTGAGGAAGGCCTCGCTGATGCGGCGTTTCTCCTCGTCGCTGATGTACCAACTCAGGGCGGCTTCGGTATCCAGTTCCAACACGAAGCGCCGCCAGTAGGGGGAGCGCGTGGTCGGGTCGAGGGGGAAGAGTTGCTGGGCGACAGCGAGGAGTTCGTTGTTGCGGTGATAGCCGACGTTGCCGCGGGCGCGGAGCACAGCACGGAGGGGAGCGCTCAAAGCAGCGAGTGTGTCGGCAATCAGGCCGGCCGCTTCCGGTTGCGCCGGGGCTTCACGTCCAAGGTCGAGACCGCGATGCTGGAGAGGAAAGGCGCGGATTTCCACCAAGGCCACGCCGCCGCAGTGACGCAGCACCGCCTCGCGGTTTGCGACGAGCCACATCACCGCCAGGTCCACACCGTAGTTGTCGAAGTAGCCCGCATCGACAACATGCCGGGGGGGAAGGGTCGGGAGGCTCACGGCGGGAGAAATGACCGGAAAGGTGGCATTGAGCCGGGCGGCCGTGCCCACCTCCAGGCGGCTCATCGCCAGAGGGAACAGTTTGAAGCATTCCAAGCCGGAACGGGACAGCGGCTGCTCTTCGAGCGGAGGTCCGTTGTGGCCGTTTGGGCCGAGTCTTCCTCCGGCGACGGCGAGTTGCCGCAAGTCCAAATTGCTGATGAGCAGGCGGCGGGAGTCCTCGACCAGCATGGGCGCCAAGATAAGCGAAGGGCGGCGGCCTTGGGATTCCAGCGGGTAAAGATCGGCAAAGGTGCGCTGGAGGGGGGAGAGCCGTCGGTCTTGCTGCCGTAAGTGTTCCAGTTCCCTCCGCCGCTGCCCAGGAGGACCGAAGCCGCGGGCGCGGGCATTGAGCATCCATTTTTCCTCCAAGGCCCGGCCGCGATCCCAGGCCACGCTTCGCCAGGGGGGAATGAAAAGATGGCTGCTGAAGTCCCGCAACACGGCCGTCTGGAACGTCGGCAGCAAGGATTGCTCGGCGAGAATGCCAGAATAGAGGCCTAAGCCGAGGCGGCGATCCGCTGCCGTGGGTTGGGGTTGTCCGCGGTCCGGCCAATCGTCTTCCCAATCGGCCGCCACCAGGGCCGCAGCCAACATGCCGCCGCTAGCGCCGGTGAAGAGCCGCACATGTTCGCGAAAATCGACCCGGTCCCCGCCCGGCATCGCCTCCCGCAGTCCCTCCAGGACCCGCGCCGTCCAGACCGCAGCCCGCACTCCTCCGCCGCTGGCCGCGATGATCACGATCTTCGGCTTGCTACCAGTACCATGGCGCGCCTGCCACCGCCGCCGCATCTCCGCCAAAATCGCCTCATCCTCCAGCAACGGCTGCGGCAAAAGCTCCCGCCCCTGCTCCACCCAGCCGTCTTGTAAATCTTCCAATTTCACCCGATGGGCCGGTAAATAATAATCCTCCAGGCCGGGAATCTGGAGCTTATATTCCACTTCCGGGAAGATCGTGGCGGAGTTCCACACAAAGAGTAACACGAGAATCACAACCAACGTCAGTGTCCCCAGATGGATGTGGAAGGACCAATAGCCATAAAGCAAAGACAAGAGGATAAAAACCAAGCAGACGAGGAGGACGGGACTGGTGATGACTTGACCAGGGTGCGATTCATGGACCAAAACGAGGGCGGCCAGCGCCAACATGAGCAAGAGGCAGCCGACCAGGACCAGATACACGGTGGTGGCGTGCAGGGTGACATCTTGGGGAGGAATGCGGCCCCGGACCACGCCGCCCAAGCGACGGAAGAGCGCCGAGCGCGCAATGGTGTTGCGCAAGCCCAGCCGTTCATCCAAAACGAAGAGCAGCCAGCCCAGGCCGAGGGTAGCAGCATAGCCGAGTATCCCCCAGAGCAAATAGTGGCGCGAGGCCAGATGGTCCCGCAGGGTTGGCCCGTTGCGTTCGCTTCCGCCGAGAGTGAAAGCCGCCAGTTTGCCGCCGAGGAGCAGCCCCAAAAGCAGCGGCAGCGCCCAGATCAAGTAGGCCCCTACGGCGCGGATAGCCGGATCGGCACTGGGGAACAGCGTCGGCCAGCCGGGACGAGCCACCCAGCGCAGCGCCCGCAGCGGCCGGTCCAACAAATACCACACAAACAGCACCACGCCGAAGAGCATGCCCACCGCCGCCCCGCTGCCGAACTGCACCAGTACGTCCTCGCTCCAAAAGAGCCGCTCCACCCCCAGCTCCGCCCCCAGCACGCCCCAGGCGGCCAACAGGATCACCAGAATCTGCAAAGGGAAGATGGCATAGTTGAACAGCCAGGCGAATTGATCCTCCGCCCAGTAGAGCACCGCCAGGACAGCACGGCAGAACCCACGCATCTGCAACTCTCCCGTGGGAGCAAGGACCGGCCAGCGCCATCATACGGCAGCCCCGCCCCGCTTGCCTACCTGACCTTCTCGGTGTCACCATCACCCCCCGATCACTGCACCGCTTGGCGAGCCAGAGCCACAGGACGATGCCGAGACATGGCCGGGGAGGACGGAAGAATCGCCTCGGTTGGTGAATCGTGGGAACCGGCTTGCGGACTCATTTCCGAAAGGCGAGATTCTGCGGAGAACCTCCGGCTAACAAACCGCCGGACGTCAACGCATTTGTGTGCTAGGCTGTTAGTGATCCCCGTTCGTAGTCGTCTTGTGTTCGCCCGCCTTGCTGAGGATGGCACCCATCGCCCTGGGAACCAACATGAGGAGTTGGCCTCCGTGCCTCCGCTTACTGGCCGCGGGCCTGGACATGAGTGCGGAGCGGGGAGGCGAGTCCCAACGGTTCGGCAACTGGGGGACGTATCGGAGAACTTTCACGAAGACATTCCACGCGGAAAACGAGGGGAAAAATCATGCTGAGACGCTGGTATAGCTACATGCTAATGCTAGTCGGTGCCGCATTCGTGGGGGGAACCTGGTCCACAGCCCAGCAGCCAATTCCACCGAGCAGCGACACCAAGGTCCCGCCAAAGCTTCTCCCTGGCGGTGATCCCAAATCTCCTCCCCAAGGCCAGGATCTCAAATTTCTCCATGGCCATGATCTCAAAGTCCGGCCTGGCGGCGAGAAGGATTTCACTGAGAAAACACCCCGGATCGGCGTGGAGTTGTACCACGATGTTGCCCGCCAAGTCGTGCTGGCCATCAGCGAGAAAGGCTGGATCGCGGCGGTTCCCGCCCCCTCCCTCGGAAGCAATCCCCAGTGCCAATGGCTCACCGCCCATGATCTCCACGCCCGTAAGGCCGACGAGAAAGACTTTACCCCCAAGACCCGCAAGTACGGCGTGGAAGTGTTCCATGACCTGGCCCTGCGGCAGTTGCTTTACATCTGCGAATCCGGCTCGGTAGCTTTGGCCCCACTCCCCGCAGGACTGGTCACGGATCGCGGACCGAAATTTTTGCACGGCTTCTCCCTGGCTGTCCGCCGACCGGAACAGAACGACTTCGCCAACGCCCCCCGTTTCGGAGTTGAAATTTTCCGGGATGAAAACACACCCGACGGCCTCGTCTGCATCGTCGGGGAAAGCGGCAGCATCGCCACCGTTCCTTCTCCCAGCATGCCAGCGGCAGCTCCCTCGGATCAAGTCAAAAATCCGCAAACCCTCTACGGCCTGATCCTGCGCGTACGCACAGCCCAGGAGAAAACTTTTAGCGACACCACACGCCGCTTCAGTGTCGAAGTGTATGCCGACCCGAACACCGCCTCTGGGCACCTCTTATACATCAGCCAAACGGGCGCTCTTGCCGCCGCCGTCCAGAAGAAGGTCGATGACAGCAAACGCGGCGTTACCTGGCTGGGCGGTATGGCTTTGCGTGCCCGCCGGGCAGGAGAACGGAGTTTCGACAAGGCCACGCAGTACAACATCGAAGTGTTCCGGGACAACCGCAGCGGCAACTTGCTCTACATCTGCGAGACCGGCTCCATCGCGGTGGTGAGCCAGTGATCGCCTCATCGTCCTCCTTTTCCCCGCACCGTATTCGCCCTCTTCAAACGTTCGTGCACGGGACCCTTGTGCGAGGGGACGGCTTCCCCTTTCGCCATTCGCTGGCCTATCGACCGGGAAAATCCGCCGGCTAGAATGCCCAAAGGTTGTCCCCGTCGCGGGAACGGCTTCGCACTCAGCACCGGGCTTCCCGCGGACTCCGGGACATTCCCAGCGGCGGCATCCGTGGGAGGGCAGGCCATGATCGGCAGGCGGTCCATGTCCTTAGCTGGGGCCGGCACGGGATTGGCTCTTGTGCTGGGGCTGTCTTTACCGGCGGCGGGCCAGCCGGCGGCAAGCGCGGAGTCCCCCTTCCTCCGGCATGGGAAGCTGCGGATTGCGGCCAGCGGCACCCATTTGGAACACGCCGACGGCACCCCCTTCTTCTTCCTCGCCGACACGGTCTGGTGCGGACCGGCCCTGAGCACCGCGGAGGATTGGCGTACCTACCTGAATGATCGCAAAAAGAAGGGCTTCACGGCCATCCAGTTCAACGCGATTTGTCCCTGGCGCACGGCACCGACGGATCGCGAAGGGCGGACGGCCTACCGTCTCGAAGGGAAGCGGCTGATTCCCAATGAGGCCTACTTCCGGCAGTTGGACGAGCGGATCGAAGCGATCCATCAAGCGGGGCTGCTCGCGGTGCCGGTGCTGGTCTGGGCGCACAAAAAAGGGGACGCTGGGTTCGACCTGAGCGAAGAGCAGGTCATCGAGTTGGCGCGCTTTCAGGTCCAGCGTTACGAGAAGTACCCTTGTCTGTTCATCCTGGCGGGGGATGCCCGCTATACGGGCAAGGAAGCGGAGCGCTGGCGGCGGATCGGCCGGGCGGTTTTCGCCTCCCGCAAGGACTTGCTAGTCACAACCCACCCCACCGGCATGAATTTTCCCTGGAAAGACTGGGAAGGGGAAACCTGGCTCAACATCTGGGCTTACCAGAGCGGCCACGGCGATGACAGCAGGACGTGGGCGTGGTTGCATTCCGGCCCGCCGGCTCAATTCGGCCAGCGCTGGGCAGGGATCAAGCGGCCGATCATCAATCTGGAGCCGCCCTACGAAGGGCACAACGGCTACCAGAGCCGCAAGCCGCATTCCGCGGAGAATGTCCGCCGGGCCGCCTATTGGAGCCTCCTGGTCGCTCCGCCGGCAGGACTGACCTATGGCGCCCACGGCTTGTGGAGTTGGCAAACGGAAAGCGGCCAGGAACCCCGCGACCACCAGGGCACCGGCATCGCCAAAACCTGGAAGGAAGCCCTGGAGTTCCCCGGCGCTACGCAGATGGGCTATCTGCGCCGCTTCTTGGAATCGCTCCCCTGGACGGAGCTGCGCCCTGCCCCGGACTTCGTTCAACAGCAGAGTGCCGAGAAGGACCCCAGCACCTTCGTGGCTTGCGCCCGGACCGCGGATGGCCGAGTTACGGTCGTCTATTTCCCCCCGCGCGCCCAAGCCCAGGTGCGCCTCCATGTCAGCGACCCCAAACAGGTCCGCTGGTATAACCCCCGCGAGGGGACGTGGCGGGACAACAGCCCCCGCGGTTTGCTCGTGCCTCCGGATGAGCAGGACTGGTTATTGGTGGTGCAAGCATGACGGATGTCCTTCCTACCTCCCAACCCGCGACGCCGCGCGTGGGGCTTATCATGGGGTCCCGTTCCGATTGGGCCACCATGCAGCACGCTTATGCCGTGCTCCAGGAGTTCGGCATACCGGTCGAGGTCCGGGTTGTCTCCGCCCACCGCACGCCTGACTTGCTCATGGAATACAGCGCCACAGCGGAAGAGCGCGGCCTGGAGGTGATCATCGCCGGGGCCGGGGGAGCAGCCCATCTGCCCGGTATGTGCGCCGCCAAAACCACAATCCCCGTCCTCGGCGTGCCGATCGAATCCTCCATCCTGCGCGGCGTGGATTCTCTCTTGTCCATCGTCCAGATGCCGGCGGGCGTTCCCGTGGGCACCCTGGCCATCGGCAAGGCCGGCGCCATCAACGCTGCCTTGCTCGCGGTCGCCATTCTGGCCCGGCACGACCCCGTACTCCGCCAAAAATGGCACCTCTACCGCCAACGGCAAACCCAGCAGGTCCTTGACCACCCCGACCCCCGCCTGCCGACCCCCGATGCTTCGGAGTCCCCGGCGAAGCAGGCCGGCGAGCTGCCGCCCTCCCCCATTCCCCCCATCCCGAACAGCGGAGCCAGGGATACCTGATCGGGCCGTGTGGGGCACAAATCCCCGGAGACCGAGCAAACTCGCCGCCTCGCTACCCTACGGTTAGCCGACTTACCCTGCTTCGTGCTGCCTATGAATTAACTCAACCATAACTCGACCCGTGTTTCGGCTCACAAGACCCGATCCCTGAACAATGCGATCAAGGGAACACGGGGAAACTCGGAGGAAGCCGCCCATGCCCGCACCCCAGGTTGGCCAGACCGTGGAGAATCTGGAACTGTTTACGCCCGCGGGGGAAGTTATCCGCCTGGAGGATTTGCTCGACCGCGAGTACCTGCTGCTGATTTTTCTGCGGCATTTGACGTGAACGGCGTGCAATGCCCACCTCGGCGAGGTGGACCGGCATGTCGAAGACTTTGCGGCACGGGGGTGTTCCGTGGCGGTGGTCAGTCAGTCCCAACCGGCGGAGTTGGCCCGTTATCAGCCGGCCCAGCGGTGGAAGGTCCGTGTTCTGGCGGACCCGCAACGCCGACTCTATCATGCCTTGGGATTGGAACGCACCCGCCCCTGGATTTTCCTGTGGCCGCCGGTGGTCCTGGGTTATCTCTGGAGTCTTTTGCGCGGCTACCGGCCCCGCCTGCCCCGACCCGGTGAAGATGTCCTGCAACTCGGCGGGGACTTCCTCCTGGATCGCCAACGCACCTTGCTTTACGCCTACCGTTCTGCCCACCCGACGGACCGGCCCAGCGCGGCGGCTCTGCTCGCTGCCCTCGACGCCCTTCGCCAAGCCAAAACCACGGGAAGCTGCTAGGCACTTCCCCCTTCACCTGCCTCGGTCCGGCCCGTCTGCTTCTTTCCCTCGACCACGGCATTCCATCCCCTGGACCACGGCATCCATCGGCCTGGCCAATAGGGCATCTGCGTTTTACCAATGGCCACTGCCTTGCTCTCGCTCAGGAAACGCCTAGCAATGATGATACCAGCGACTCTCTGGAGGACAGCACCACGGGAACATGGCGCTGCCCTCCGGCCTCAGAACGGTACCGCGGGGCTTCCCTGCCTCTCCCTCATCTGGAGACTGCCATGATGCACAGGACACCCACGCTTACCCTGGCTTGTTTGAGCCTGATCCCCCTCCTCGCGGCCCACTCTCGTGTGTGGAGTCAAGAGAAGGACACCTACTACCAGCATCCCGATGAGACGGCCATGACGCCGTTCCGGGATCAGGTGCCGATCGTCTTCGTCACCCAGAATCAGCCGGAATGGAAAGCCCTGCCGCAATTCTGGAACGAAGCCACGGAAGAAGCAGTCGACCCGCTCAGCGGCGAGAAGGTGCAACGGCGTGTGGTCAAGATCAAGGTGCCGCTTGGTCTGACCCAGGCCCCCCCAGTGCCGGCGGAAAACCCGATGACCGTGCAGAAATGGATTCTCGGCAAAAAGCTCTACTATGACCCGATCCTGTCTACGGACAACTCGGTGTCTTGTGCCAGTTGCCATGATCCGTCCAAAGGGTTCGCCGATGCGCGGAAGACCTCGGTCGGAATCAACGGACAATTGGGGCCGATCAATGCCCCGACCGTGTTCAATGCGGCGTACAACAAGCTGCAATTCTGGGACGGGCGAGCCGCCTCGCTGGAAGATCAGGCCCAGGGACCGGTGGGGAACCCGTTGGAAATGTTCGCGGGCAAGGCGGACCCTTGGGACGAAGCAGTCGCCCGGCTGCGCGCCAACCCGGAGTACGTCCGCATGTTCAAGGCGGTCTTCGGTACCCTGCCGACGCGGGATGCCGCCGCCAAGGCCATTGCCACCTATGAGCGGACCGTGCTCCTCGGCAATTCGCTCCATGATCGAGCGGAGGCACGGATGCGGCAGCGGGTTATCGAGGAGGAAAGCGGCAAATTCGAGCTGACCGCCGCGGATTACGCCGCCGCGCTCAAAGAGGAGTTCGCCCGCAAGGGGCCGGCCCTCAAGGACCTGGGACTGGACCCGGATAAGGACGCTGGCCGCATCGGCGAGATCGCCCAGCGCCTGCTCCATGGCCGCAATCTTTTCTTCAACAAGGCCCGCTGCGCGAACTGCCACAGTGGCGAGACTTTCTCCGACGGGGAGTTCCACAACCTGGGGGTCGGCGCGGATAGCCAGGGGAACCTGCCGCCGAGCGAGGCCGGCCGCTTTGCCCGCTTGCTCCTCGGTCACAAAAACCCCCAGCTTTATGGGGCATTCAAGACGCCGGGGCTGCGCGGCCTGCTCCACACCGCCCCCTACATGCACACCGGCACCGAAAAGACCCTGGAAGAGGTCATCGACTTCTACGATCGTGGCGGCAACGTCAATCCTTTCTTGAGCGAAAAGATGCGGGACACCGCCGCCGAGTTGGCCTATCTGAAGGCTCGCGCCGCCGGAGCTGCCGTTGATCCGCAGGTCAAAACCTTCGGCCCGGCCCGTCGGCCTGTCATCCCGCTCCAGCTCCGCCTCACCCCCCAGGAAAAGGCGGACCTGGTCCTGTTCCTGAAAGCCCTCAACGGCGATCCCCTCGACCCGCTCATCGCCGACCCGAATCGCTTTCCCCAGGTGAAGTGGTAGAGCCGGGCTGCCGCTACGTTCTGAACCCAGCGCAATGCCTCACTCCGCGGGGGAAGCCCAGCGCGTCTTTGCCCAGAGCGCTTCCCCCCACTTTTCGTGGAACGACTCTTACCACTTCGTCCAACAAAGTCTCATCGAGCAAGTCTCAGGGAGCGGCGCCTTCCCCCTCACGCCGCGATGCGCAGGGGGCCGATCACTGCCGTCTCCGCTCCGTTCTCCGCCAGCAGGCTTTGCAACTCCCGCCGGGCTTGACGCAAAATCATACCCACCGCCGAATCCGCCCCAACGCGTGCGATCATCAGCGTGAGATACTCCACGGCCCACCGCACCTCGTTCGCATCCACTTCGGGTATCTCCGGCAAGAGCACCGCGGGATTGGAAAGGATCATGACTTGAACCTCCCTGTTCCAGGATTGGCTAATTGGGACCTTCGGGAATGGGCCAGGTACGATCATGCCGTATCCGCGGATGGGAATCAAGTCAAAAAATGGAGGGTGAGGGAAAAAAAGGTGAAGGGGGACTGGCGGCAGGTCGGAAAATCTTCCGAATGAAAGCTTGCTCCGCCGCTGCTGACTCTGAACCGGCGGGAACCTTCCCTCTCGACCCCCCGATCCTCTGCCCAGCCGCGAGAGTTAATGCCTTCATCTGCTGATGTCTTTGGCGGGGAGGGTTGATTTCCCCCCTTCGGTTCCCCCGTCTAGGAGTTGTATGAGTGTTGATTTCCCCCCTTGGTTCGTCTTGTATGATAGGATGCAAGCGTAGAGCGGGGGAGGACGGGGGATACCGGTCGGTCACGGAACCAGAAGGCGGCTGGACGGATAGCCCTAGCCCCTTCCCCCAAATGGCGAGACAGGGTCTGGAACACCGGCGGCGGTCCGGGGAGGAGCGGAAGCGACCATGAGCACGATGGACAAAGTCGATTTGGAGCGAGTCGAGAAGCTGCGCGCGGCCCATGCCCGCCTAAAGCAGGAGATCGGCAAGATCATCATCGGGCAGCATCAGGTGTTGGATCAATTGCTCATGGCGATCTTCTGCCGCAGCCATGCTCTGCTGATGGGCGTGCCCGGATTGGCCAAGACCCTGATGGTGTCCACCCTGGCCCAGGCCCTGGACCTGACTTTCAAGCGCATCCAGTTCACGCCGGACCTCATGCCCTCGGACATCACCGGTTCCGAAGTGATCCAGGACGATCCGGTCACGCGGGAGCGGATGTTCAAGTTCATGCCGGGGCCGATCTTCGCCCACATCGTGCTAGCGGACGAAATCAACCGGACGCCGCCCAAGACGCAGGCCGCCCTGTTGGAAGCGATGCAAGAGCGGAAGGTGAGCATCGGCGGCGTCGACCACCCCATGAAAAATCCCTTCTTCGTCCTGGCTACCCAGAACCCGATCGAACAGGAGGGAACCTACCCCCTGCCGGAAGCTCAGCTCGACCGCTTCCTCTTCCTCATCAAAGTGGACTACCCCAGCGACGAGGAAGAGGAGCAAATCATGCGGATGCAGACCTCGGATGTGACGGTGAAGATCGAGCCGGTGCTGACAGGGGAGGACATTTTGGAGTTGCAGCATTTGGTGCGGCGGGTGCCGGTGTCGGACAAGGTGTATGCCTTCGCCCGCCGGATCACGCGTTTGAGCCGTCCGGGCACGCCGGAGGCGGCGGACTTCGCCAATCAGTGGCTGACCTGGGGGGCCGGCCCGCGAGCCAGCATGAACCTGATTCTGGCAGCCAAAGCCCATGCTCTGCTCCGCGGCAGCAATCACGTCTCCGGCGATGACGTGGTGGCCGTCGCCCCGCCGATCCTGCGCCATCGCCTGATCCTCAACTTCGCCGCCCAAAGCGAAGGGATCACCGTGGAGCAGATCATCCGCGATCTGGTCAAGCAAGCCGCCCGGACGATGGCCGCCGCCTGACGCCTCGCTGGCACGACGCCATCCGTTGCCCCGCGTCCCCCAGACCTCAGACTTCAGTAACCCGTGAGTTTCCCTGCACCCCGATGTCCCTCGTGAGTTTTTCCCCACTCGGATGCCCATGATTAGCCAAAGCTATTTGCAAGCGGATATTCTCGCCCGTGCGGAAGCCCTGGGCTTGAAAGCGCGGCGGATCGTCGAAGGCCTCCGCGTCGGCGACCACAAAAGCCCGTACAAGGGCTTCTCCGTCGAATTCGTCCAGCACCGGGAATACGTCCCCGGCGACGACATCCGCCACATCGACTGGAAAAGCTACGCCCGCAGCGACCGCTACACCATCAAGCAGTACGAACAGGAGACGAACTTCATCGCTCATCTGCTGTTGGACGCTTCCAACTCGATGCGCTACGGTTTCGGACTGACCAACAAGTTGGAGTACGCCAAGCTGTTGGCCGCCTCCCTAAGCTACTTGATTCTGCGGCAGCGGGACTCGGTCAGTCTGCGTGTGTTCAACACGGAGGTAGAAGCGGAGCTGCCGCCGAGCAGCCAGTTTGGACACCTCAACAGCATCACGCGAACGTTGGAGGAGATTCAGCCGCGGGAGGGCACCAGCATCGGGCCGCTGTTGGACCGCCTGGCCGATCAAGTCAGCCGCCGCGGCATCGTCATCCTCATCTCCGATTGCCTGGAAGAGTCGCTCGAACCGATCCTCTCCGGCTTGCGCCATCTCCGCTTCCGCGGGCATGAGGTGATCCTCTTCCACATTCTGCACCACGATGAAGTGGAGTTTCCCCTCTACGGCAACCTCCGCTTCATCGCCCTGGAAGGAACGGAGGAGTTGCTCACCCGCCCGCATTTGATCCGCCCGGCTTACCTGCGAATCGTGCAGCAGTATTTGCAGGACATTCGCAAAGGATGTGACGGCAGCGGGGTCGATTACGTGCAGATGTTCACCCATCGTTCCCTGGGCAATGCTTTGGCGGAGTACCTGGTCCGGCGCTTGAAAAAGTGACAGCAGGAGGAAAAGCGAGCCGCGGGAGTCGGGAGACGGAAGGAGATGCGGAACGGACGGGGCCAGCGCATGGAGAACAAACCACAGCCTGGAGAAGGAGCACCGCCTGGAGAAAGACCGCCGGAGGATGGCCGCCCGCCCCACGGAGTCAAGCCGATGAGCGAGGCGGCGGAGAGAGGAGGGATGCCCACGGAACCCACCCCCGCCCCACGAGGAACAGGGGCCGGCGAAGCGACTGCCCCAAAAGCGAGGGCGAATCGGGGAGGGCGGCGGTGGCGCGGCGGGCGCCTGGCCCTGCTGCTGGGGGCTGTCTTCGCCGGTATTCTCGCTGCTGCGACTTACACCGGCGCGCTGTGGCACTACTTCCCCCGCCATGACCTCGACCGCTGGCAAGGACGCTGGCGGATCGCCATCGAGGAACGGGCCACGCCCAATGCCATCCGGGTGGCCGGCCAGCGCTGGGAATACGAGGGGCAAGAGGGAGTGCGGGCGTACCGCCTGGAATTGGACGCCACGGCGGAACCGAAGCGGCTGTCCTTGGAACTCCTGGATACCCGCGGCCTGCAAGGCCCCACGCCCCGCCTCCACGGCCTGTATGCCTTTGAAGGACGGAACCGGGTTCGCGTCGTCCTGCTGCCGCAGTCCGAGCCGCTGCCGCTGCGATGGGAGGAGGCCGACCACGTGTTGACCCTGCTGCGGGAGTGAAACCCATGTTCGCCCGAACTGCTCGATCCGGGGATGAGATGCCGATTGGCTGCTCCCTCGGAGCGCGGGTCTTTCCAGGAAGCGAGGGGACAGGCGTAGAATCGAGTCAGACAGGAAAAGGGGAGTTGACGCCGCGATGCAATTTGCTGCTCCGATGATGCTGGCGGGCGCCGCCGCAATCAGCATTCCGATTGTGCTGCACCTGTTCTACCGGGCGCGCTACAAGCCGCTGCCCTGGGCGCCGATGCACTTTCTGCGCCAAGCGATCGAGCAGACCAGCCGCCGCCTGCGCTTCCAGGAATGGCTGCTGTTGCTCCTGCGCTGCCTGGCTATTGTGCTGCTGGCCCTGGCGCTGGCTCGGCCCGGTTGGAGCGGCTCGTCGATGAGCAGCCGGGGCCAGGCCGTGGACGCCGTCTTCCTCGTCGATGTCTCCTACAGCATGGGGGCGATGGATGGCGAAGTCCGCCGCTTGGACCGAGCCAAGGAAGCGGCTCAAGCCGTGCTGGACACGTTGCCGCCGCTTTCCTCCATCCAGGTGGTGACGTTCGCCGATCGGGCCTGGTGGGTTGGCCCGCAACAGCGGTACAACTGGGATCAAGCCCGTCAGCTTTTGCAAGGATTAGAACCGACGGCTTTAAGCACCGATCTTCTCCCCGGCCTGGAAGCGGCTCTGGAGGCGGCTCAAAGCGGCACGGCGGCAGCCAAGGAGTTCTACATCTTCACGGACTTGCAACGCCTCGGCTGGGAACGGCAGGCGGAAGCCTTGCGCAGCAAAATGGAAGAACTCCGGCAGCTCGGCTCCGTCGTGGTGGTCCATTGTGCCCATCCTCAGCGGCGCCCCGCCAATGTTACCGTCGAAAGCGTGCAATGGGTCGGGACGATTCCTCACACGCGTACCCGCGTCCCCTTTACGCTCCTGCTGCGCAACAGCGGCCAGGTGCCGGTGCGCGGCCTGCGTGTCGCCCTGGAGATCGACGACCGGTCCGTGGAAAAAGACGCCGTGCAACTCGATCAGATCGAACCCGGCCAGACTTACCCGGTGACGCTGACCGGCGGGCTGGAAGAAGCCGGGGTGCGCCTGATCCAAGCCCGGATCCAAGGCGATGACCTACCCGGCGACAACCTCCATCTGACGACCCTGCTCGTGCGGGACAAGGTCCGCGTGCTCCTGGTGGATGGCACGCCCAATCCCGACGATCCCCTGCAAGCGGGGGACCACTTCGTGCGGACCGCTCTCAATCCCACGGGCAACCCGGATTACTTCATCGAGACGGAATCGGTGGGGGCGGTTGAGGCCGGGCCGCGCCACCTGGACGGCAAGGATGCGGTCTATCTGCTCAATGCCCCGCTGCGCTCGCCGGAGAACCCGGTGCGCGGCCTGAGTCCGGAATTTCTGGACGAATTGGCCCGTTTCGTCCAGCGCGGCGGGGGCTTGATCATCGCGGCGGGGGACCATGTCGACCCGAAGCAGTACACCGAGGTGCTGGGACCGTCAGGCCGGGACCTGCTCCCTCTGCCGCTCAAGGGATACCACCTTACGTCGGAGAAGAAGCCGTATCGTTTGTCCGCTCCGTCCGTGGCCGCGGATTCCTTCCTGGCGGACTTCCGCAAGCCGGGTTACGCCGAAGCTCTGGAACGCCTCGCCCTCTTCCGCATGCTCGCGGTCGAGGAACCGGGACCAGGCCGGGTATTGATCCGTGACACCGACGGCCGCCCCTATCTGCTCCAGCGCCGCCTCGGCGCAGGCGAAGTCCTCCTCATCACCAGCTCCCTGGACGAGCGCTGGTGCAACTTCTCTGCGGACCCCGGTTCCTTCCACGTTCCCTTGGCCATGCTAACGATCAAACACCTGACCGGTCTCAAACAACCGGGCGGCGTGCTCACGGCGGGGGAAACTTTGACCTGGGTCCTGCCTCCGACTGTCCAAACGGAAGCGTGGGACCTCCTCCTGCCGCCCCGGCCCGGACAGCATGAGACGGAACGCGTCACTGTGCCGCTGCAAAAGGACGCCAACGGCCAGCGCTTCCTGAGTTGGAATGATACCTTCCAAGCGGGGGTGTACCGCTTCGTACCTCGCGGGCTATCCGCGGATACCACGACGGAGATGACCGCAACTTTTGCCGTCAATCCGGACCTGCGGGAAGCCACGTCCCTGGTCTTGGCCAGTGCGGAGGAGATCAGCCAATGGCTGGGCTTTTCCCCGGCCATCATTCCGGCGGGATCAGATACGGCAGCGGCTGTGACCCAACTGCGCATCCGCGGCGAATGGACGGAATACTTCCTCGTGGGACTGTTGCTGCTGTTGGTGGCGGAGTCGGCTTGGGCGTGGCTGTGCGGGCGGGCCTGGTGAGAAGTCTCCTCCCGGTTCGCCCAACCCCAGCTTGACGAACTCCTGGTTTGCGAACTTCCGGCTTGCCGAACGAGACGAGGAGACAGACGAACGGGACAGATAACAGGCCAATAACGAAAACGACGGGTATCCTCTGCGGAAAATACCGGAGGCGAGTGGAACGAGAAGGCATCCATGAACGCTTTATGGCTGATAGTGCCGTTGTGGGCGGAGATGCAACGCCGGGGCTGGTTTCCCCTGTGGCTGGCGATTCTGCTGGGTTTGGCGGCGGCGGCGGCGGTGATTCGGCTCTATCTGCGGGAATCGGAGCGCCTCGGCGTCTTCCCCCGCTTGCTCCTCGCTTCGCTCCGCATCATACTCGTGCTGCTGGTGGCCTTTTTGCTGCTGCGTCCGGCGTGGGTCCACCGGGATGAACGGAGCCGACAGCGGCCTATTGCCGTGCTCATCGACGTGTCCCAAAGCATGGCCCAACGGGATGCCCGCCCCAACAGCGACGACCAGTGGCGGCTGGCCCTGGCATGGGGTTTGACCGATCCCCGCGCGCCGTTCCCGCCCAGCGGCTTCCCCGATACCAGCTTGCGCGCACGCCTGCCGGATCGCCCCAGCCGCCTGCAACTGGTCCAAGCCGTGCTCACCCATCCCCAACTCAACTTACTCGCTCGCTTGGCTCAGAAGGGACCCCTGGAAGTGTACACCTTCGGCCGGCAGCGCTACTCCCGCAGCACCACGCAGTGGGAGTGGCTGAAGGAACTGCAAGCGGAGGAAACCGGCACCGCGTTGGCCGACGCCGCTTTAGAGCTGCTCCAGCGGGATGAGCTGGACCTGCCCGCAGCCATTGTGATCCTCAGCGACGGTCGCGATAACGCCAGCCGGAGCAACTTCGAGGAGCTGGCGCGGCAGTGCGTCCGCCGCCGGGTGCCCTTGCACATCTACGGCGTGGGCGTGTCCAGTGTCAGCCAAGTGCAAGCGGCTTTCGGGCCGGCCCACCCCGGCGATGCGGTCAGTCCTGAAGCCCAGGCCGCCGCCGGCCTCGATGTGCCCAACACTCTGTTCGTGGACGACATCGCCGCCATTCCGGTGCGTTACACCGTCTTCGGCGTGCCGGAGGGCCAGGTGGACCTGGTGCTGCACTACGGTGAGCGGGAAGTCGCCCGCAAAAGTCAGGCCATCCGCTTGACCCCCGAAGAACAGCAGAAAGGCAAAACCTTCGCCGACTTGCTCCGCTTCGTGCCGACCAAGGAGGATGCCGCCGCCAGCAAGCAGGAGTACACGCTCACCATTACGCTCAGCGCCGGGGATGCCGCTGCGCCGCTCAAGCTGACCACCACGCTGCGCCGCCCGGCCCAGGTGGTCAACCGCCAGCTCAAGGTCCTGGCGATCGATTACCGCTCCCGCTACGACTTCCAGTACTTGCAGCGCTGGCTGCTGCGCGACCGGCGAGTGCAAGCCCGCTTCTACCTCATCGACGGCGATAAGGCAGCCATGCGTTCCGGTCCGCCGTGGCTCCCAGAATTGACCCGCGAGATCAACGGCACCCTCAGCCTTGATGCCGACGAGTTCCGCACGCTGCTCTTTGACTTCGACCTGCTCATTCTCGGCGATGTGCCTCGGAACTTTTTCACCCGGCAGCAGGCGGAGCTGATCAAGCAGTTTGTGGTGGAAGGCGGGGGGTTGATCCACATCGCGGGGCGCTGGCATGCCCCGGCCGGTTGGGCCGAACCTGGCGCGGCGGACCCCAAGGCCCGGCACCCCTTGGCGGAGATTTTACCGGTGGAGTTGGAGCCGGTCCGCTTCCCGCTGGAAGACCCCGGTGCGCCCCGCCCCTTCGTCCCGGTGCCGGCGCCCGCCGCTGCCCGCGCCCCGCTGCTGACCCTCGTCGATGACCCCGAACGCAACGCTGCCCTTTGGGGCGAACTGGGCAAGCCTCCCCGCGAGGATGATCAGCAGCTCAAGCCGATGTTCTGGTACTACCCCGTGCGCCGGGTCAAACCCGCGGCGGAAGTCTTCCTGGTTCACCCCACGGACCGCACTCCCCCCCCGGACAATAAACCCATGCCCTTGCTCGTCGGCCACTACTACGGCAAGGGGTATGTCCTCTACGTCGGCTTCTGCGACACCTGGCGCTGGCGCTACAACACGCGGGACAAATACTTCGGCCGCTTCTGGACTCAAGCGGTCTACACCGCCGGCATTCCACGGATCGCGGGAACCCGCCGCACGCAACTGACCCCGGCTGCCACGCAACCAGTGCTCGGCCAAACCGGCGAAGTTTATGCCCGCATCTACTCGGACCGCTACGAGCCGTTCACCGCCGCGGAGGTTAGCGCCACCCTGATCCACCACGATGGCGACCCGAATGATCCGCAGGCCCGCCGCAGCATCACCTTCCGCAAAGTCCCCGGTGTCGAAGGGGAATATGTGGCTACCCTGCCCTACGACCGGATCGGCCGCTTCGAGCTGCGCCTGGACCCGCTCAACGGCCAACCCGCCAGCTTGCCTTACACCGTGATCTACCCGGAAAACCACGAACTGGCTCCTGGACCTATGGCGGAAGCCGCCCTGCGCCGCCTGGCCTACGCCTCCCGCGAGGGCGCCGAGGAGGGGTTCTACCGCGAAGAGCACCTGGCCGCCCTGCCCGATGCCGTGCAAACTCAACTGGCCCCCCTCTCCCGTCGTCAGGAACTGCTCCTCTGGAACCGCTGGATGCTCCTGGCCATCATCGCCCTGTTAACCGCCGAGTGGGTCCTGCGCCGCTTCCAGGGATTGAGTTAGCCCCAGGTGGGCGACCCCGTTGGGGTCCTGGTTGAGACGATGGAGGCCGGATCGCTGGCTTACCCGGAGTGACAAGACAAGACCCTAACCTGGATGAAGAGAGAGAAGGCAGCGTGATAGGGACCATGCACACGATTCTGCGACAACTACGCCGCTGGCGCTCGCGGGAACGGTTACTGCGGCTGGCCTGGGGACTAGGACGCACCCTGGCGGTGCTCCTGGCGGTGCTCGCGGGGGCATGCCTGATCGACTGGTTCATCGATCGTTACTCCGGTTCGCAAACCTGGCGGGATTGGCGCAATTCGAGCTGGCTGCTCTGGCCTGCCGATCCGCTCGACACGGGGGAAACCCCCTTCTGGCTGGTCCGCCTGCCCTTGACCGCCGGCCAAGTGGCCCTCGCCGCCTGGCTGCTTTACCACTGGGTCTATCGCCCCGTGCGGCAGACACCCCCGATCGACGACCTGGCATTCCAAGCCGAGCAGGCCTTCCCCGCCTTCGAGCACCGCTTGGTCACCGCGGTGCAACTGAACCGCCGCGGAGCGAAAACCCAGGGTATGTCCCGCGCCTTGATCGCCCAGGTCACCGAGGAGGCGGAAGCCTTGGCCCAGCGCTACGACTTCCTCAGCCTGCTGGATACCAGCCGCTGGCAAAAAGCCCTGGCTTGGCTCCTCCCCGTGCTGATGGGCTGGGGGCTGTTCGTCGCGATCAATCCCAGCTTGGCCGCCGTGCTGGTGCTGCGCCAGGCCCTGCTGCCTGTGGACATTCCCCGCCGCATCCACCTGGAGAACCTCACGCCGGAACTCTGGCCGGTCGGCGCCGATGTCACGGTGCGTGTGCGCGTCACGGGCCGCTTCCGGGAGGACCTGGTCGGCGTGCTACGCCTGGTTCCCGATGGCCAGCCCGAAGAGTTTTACGAGTTGCATTGGGCCAGAACTTTGGACGACGGCAGCGCCGAGTTTGAGACCCGCCTGCCGCCGATGTCCCAGGATTTCTCCTTCCTGGCACGCCTGGGGGATGGTCGGATGCGGGAGCCGGGCCGGGTCCGTTTCGAGCCGCCGCCGCAATTGGCCCCGGACGATCCCTCCTCCCCGCCGTTGATCGGCGAGATCGAACTGCCCGCTTGGCTGGGCCGGCGCCCGGATGGTTCCCCCTACCTCCGCCGCAACGACGGTTGGAGCCGAGGCGAAATCGTCGATGCCCTGCCCCAATCCCGCCTGCGAATCACCGCCCGCTTCAACAAGCCGGTGGCGCAAGCCTACCTGGTCCCCATCCTCCGCGGTGAAGGACTCCGCGAGCACCCCCTCGTCCCGCTTCCCCCTCTGGTGCTCGCCGAGGACCGCCGCTCCGCCTTCTGGACCCTGCCGGCTCAGCCGCGCCTCATCGCCTACCGCCTCGACCTGACCGATGACTACGGCTTCACCAATCCCCTGCCCATCCGCCGCAATATCCGCCTCTGGGAAGATCGGCCTCCGGTGGTCGAATGGAAACCTGAATCGACCCGCGATCCGAATCGCGCCTCCGCGGACTGGGCGCCCGGTGTCAACCCCAAGGACTTCGAATGGGACATGCCCTTGGCCCCCAACGGCCGAATCCAGGTCATCTACGTGGCGCGCTCCGACGCTGGCATCGGCCGAGCCAACATCGCCTACCGCGTGGTGCCGCGGGGTATCCCCGCCGACGCTTACCCCGAAGAGATACGCCGCATCCAGCACCCCCGCGATGATCCCCAAGGATTGGTCTTCCAACGCTTGCCCCTGCGCCCCTTCACCGGCAACCCCCAAGAGCTGCAATTGGGAGAATTCATCCTCGACTTGGGCAAGTTTGAGAAGTCCGGCAAGTTCGGCGAAGTCGAATTGTACCACCTGCCTGCCAGCGATCCCTGGGAGGAACCGTCGGGATTGGTCGCCGGAGGATGTAAAAACTTCGAGATCGCCGGGCTGCAAAAACGGCTCCCCGATGGCTCCTGGGCGAAACTGGAAGTCGGCGATACGGTTGAATTGTATGTGGAGGTGTACGACCGCCTCACGCCCCTGGCCTGGTCCGCAACCCGCCGGGGAATTTTTCCTCTGCCCCAATTGGCTGCTATGGACCGCGAGACCCTCCTGAGCTTGCCCCGCACGGCCCAAGGCGATCTGGACCTCTCCCGCTTGCCGCCCCGACCCGCGGGCTACCCGCGCGAAGCCAAACGCAAATTCGTCGTCACCGAAGCCGACGCCGAAATCGCCTTCCGCCTGCGGGATGAAGGACGCCAACGCCTCCGCGAAAAACTCCAGCAAATTGCCGAAGACCAAACCCGGGTGTTTCAACCGAAAAGGTGATTGCCTGACCCCTTGGTTTCAACCCACCATGATGGAGACCCCTACCCCCGGATGATGCCCCACCCCCGCTGTGTTATCACCCAAAATGCATAATGAGGCTTCTTAAGGTAAAATCCGAACCCGCGGAGCAAACGCGCCCCCTACGTGCTACGTCCAATACTGTAAGGAGAAGTGTAAGGAGAACTGCCCTCCCCCGCCCGCACGAGCCGCCGCCGTCATCCCGCGGGGGAACGGAGCTGAGGAAGAAGCGGATTCGAGCAGCAACGCGAAAACCAGGGAGGAAATAAGGAACAAAGAGCGAACCGAATGGAAGCGCGGAGCCTTCGCCAATGGGCACGCCGGAGTTGGAAGCCGAATAAGCAATCCAAGTAGGAATTTTTCGTTCACATTTGGGTTGCAAAACAGAGGATTCTCGAAGATACTGGGATAAGATACATTGAAGGATTTGACACTTACGGGGGAGTCCCTCCAGGAGACTGACGATGAGCGCGATACGCCGCCGTGTTTGGGCCGGTGTCCTGATGCTCGGCAGCTTGACCTCGCTAGTATTGGCCCAGGAACCGGACCCGGTGCAGCAGCGGGAGCAACAGAAGCGGATCCAGGGCCGCGTGGCAGAGGTGGCCCGGCGCGCCAGCTCCACCCTCGATGCCATGACCTACCAGCGGCTCTCGCCGTCCCTGGAGCGGAAAATGCTCGAAGAGGTCGCCCGCGGCTTGCGCGAACTCAGCCAGGAGCAGATCGAGCAAGTCCTGCGGCACCTGGAAGAGGCAGTGGCGGCCCAGCAAGCCGGAAATGCCCAAGCCCAAACCCAAGCCCAGCAGCAAGCTTACGCCAAACAGCGCGAGATCATCTCCCAGTTGCGCAGCATGCTCATCAAGCTGGACATTATTCGCAATCTGGATGAAGCCGCCGCTCGCCTGGACGCCGCCGCGGAAAAACAATTGGCCCTCAATGCCGAGACCCTGACCGCCGCCCGCCTCCCCCGCCGCGGCATCCGCCGCTTCGGAGATGATCGCTTGGAATTGGCCAACGAACAGCAGGACCTCCGCACCGAAATCGCCGCCCTCTTCCAGCAGATCGAGAACCTGATTCCGCACCTGACTCCGCAGCAAAAAGACCGCTTGGAACAGGCCGAGTATGCCGTCCGTTCCCGCCGTCTGCTCCAGGAGTTGCAAGGCACCATCACCCTGCTCCGCGAGGGGCAATGGGAACTGGCCACAGACCGTCAGCGCCGCCATGCCAAGGAACTCAAGGACCTGGCCCACGCCCTGCGCACTCCACCGGCGGACCCTGTCGCCGCCCTCAAACAGGCCCAGGAGAAACTTCAGCGCGCCATCGACGCCCAGAAGAAAGTCCAGGAGCAGACCCGCGAACCGGCCAACCCCGAACAGCTCGAACAGGCTCGCCGTCAGGGACTGGACCCCAACCTCCTGCGTGGACAGGAGCTGGCCAATCAGCAGGCCAAGGCCGAATTCGCCGCTCGCGATGCCCGCAAAGCTGCCGAAGATGCGGCCCGCGAAGTCGCCGACATGCTCAAACCGGTCGAAAATCAGCAGTGGAAGGCGGAGGACGCCCTGCGCCAGGGCAAGCTCGATGAGGCCCAGCCGCCCCAACAGCAAGCCCTCGACAAACTCCAGCAGGCCAAGGAAGAGATCGACCGCCGCATCGCCGCCGCCGAACGGGCTAAGGTCGATCCCCGCGCTGCCGTGGAACAGGCGGCCCAACGCCTCGACAAACTCATCCAGCAGCAGAAGGACGCCCACGCCGCCACCCAACGCGCGGAAAAAAACCCCGACCGCCTGCCTCTCGCCCAAGCTTTGCAAAAGGAAACGAATCAAAACGCCCAGCAGCTCCAGCAGACCCCCTTGCCCCCGAATCCCGCCTTCCAGCAGGCCCTCCAGCAGGCCGCCGAGGCCATGCAACAGGCCCAGAATAAACTCGACGCCCAGGACGCCCGCCAGGCCCAGCCCGATCAGCAGCGCGCCCTCCAGGCCCTGGAACGTGCCAAGCAAGCCCTCGAACACCAACTCCAGGCCATCGACCAGCGCCGCGAAGACATCGCCCGTCTGGAAGAGTTGAAAAACCAGCTTGAAGAACTTGCCAAAAACGAACGCGACATCGCCGACAAAGCCCAAAAGGCCGAACAGCCCGAACAGAACCGCGACTTAGCCCAAAAACAGGAACAGCTCCAGCCGCCCACCGGCAAGGCTCAGGAGCAACTCCAGCAGATGGCCCAGCGCCAGCAGCCGGCCGATCCCCTCGCCCCGCAACCGCTACAAAAGGCTGCCGAGGCCGTCCAGCAAGCCCAGCAAAACCAACAGCAGGCCCGCGACAACCTGCAGAAGAACCAGCCCCAGCAGGCCGCCCAGCAAGCCCAGCAGGCCGCCGACAAACTCCAGCAAGCCGCCCGCGAGGTCCAGGAACAACTCAACCAGAAGCGCGGCGAAGAAGCCAACGACCAGGCCGCCCTCCAACCCCAACGCGTGGACCCCAACAACGCCGCCCAGCAACTCCAGCAGGCCATCGAACAAGCCCAACGCGCCGCCGAACAGGCCCAGAAGGCCAACATGGCTCAACAACAGGCCAACAACGCCCAGCAACAAGCCCAACCCCAGCAGGGCCAACCCAATAACCCGCAGCAGGCCAACAACAACCCTCAACAACAGGGTCAACCTCAGCAGGGCCAACCCAACCTCGCCGAACTCCAAAAGCAGTTGGCCCGCGACGCCCAGCAACAGCAGCTTCCCGAAGCTGCCCAAGCCGCCGATAAGGCCGCCCAAGCCCTCGAACAAGGCGACCTTCCCAAAGCCATCGAGAATCAGCAGAAAGCCCTCGATGAGCTGAACAAAGCCGCCCAACAACAGGCCAACAACGGCCAACAACCGGGCCAGCAACAAGCCAACAACGGCCAACAGCAACAACCCGGACAGCAACAAGGCAACATGGGCCAACAACCGGGCCAGCAACAAGCCAACAACGGCCAACAGCAACAACCCGGACAACAACAAGGCAACATGGGCCAACAACCGGGCCAACAACAAGCCAACAACGGCCAACAGCAACAACCCGGACAACAACAAGGCAACATGGGCCAACAACAAGCCAACAACGGCCAACAGCAACAACCCGGACAACAACAAGGCAACATGGGCCAACAACCCGGCCAACAGCCCGGAGCGGCTCAGCTCGCCCAGCGGCAGCAACAACTGCTCGATGCGGCACGGGCGCTCCAGCAGTCCCAGCAGGCGAACAACGCCGCCCAGGCCGCCTTGCAGCAAGCCCAGGCCAACACCCCAATGTCCGTGCAGAACCAATTGCAGCAGGCCCAGCAACAGCTCCAGCAGGCCGCCCAGCAACTCCAGCAGGGTCAGCCGGGTCAGGCCGGCCAGAATCAGCAGCAGGCCGCCCAGCAACTCCAGCAGGCCCTGCAAGCTCTGCAAGCGGCCCAGCAGCAGGCCCAGGCCAACGCTGGCCAGCAACCGGGACAACAGCAGGCCAACAACGGCCAGCAACCCGGTCAGCAACCCGGCCAACAGCAGGCCAACAACGGCCAGCAACCCGGTCAGCAAGGAAACATGGGCCAACAGCCCGGCCAGCAACCCGGTCAGCAGCAGGCTAACAACCCCAGCCAGCAGCAAGGCCCCGGACGGCCCATGAATCAAACGATTAGTGAAGGGGACCAAAACGGTGACGACAAGCTCAACAAGGCCGGTTCCAGCGGCAATTTGGCCACCGGCGACGGCTCCTTCATCCAACTGCGCAGTAAGGAACGGGAACGGGTCCAGCAAGGCGCCGACGCCCGCCTGCCCGCCGAGTTCCGTGAACTGATCAAACTCTTCAACATGAACATCAAAAATGCCAAGCCCGCCCCCGCCGGCGCTGGCAAGTGATCGTCACTGTGGCGAGTGCCGGGGAGCATTTTCCCTTCCTACTGACACGGGAACGTGCTGAGGATGCGACGCATGAAACGATGGGTTTCCTTCCTGGCCGCCGCTCTCTTCCCCGCCTGCCTCGCGGGTGCGGGACTGATGGCATTACCCGCCCAGGAACCGCCGGAGGCCGACAAGCCCCCGCCCGCCCCCTTCGATGACCGGGTCACCATCGACCCCGAAGTGCAAGCCGCCATCGACAAAGCCCTACGCTTCCTCGCCCGCGTCCAGCTCTCCGACGGCTCCTGGGGCAATACCGCCATGACCGGCTTTGCCCTCCTCGCCTTCATGGCCAATGGCCACCTCCCCAACCAAGGCGAACATGGCAAAGTCGTCTCCGCCGGCGTCCGCCACCTCATCACTCAAACCCGCGAGGATGGCTACCTCATCAATGCTCGCGGCGGCAACATGTACTGCCACGGCATCGCCGCTCTGGCTTTGACCCAGGTCGTCAGTATGACTGGCGATGAAGACGTCCGCAAAGTCACCAAAAAAGCCATCGACCTGATCCTCAAAACCCAAAACTACGAAGGCGGCTGGCGCTACGATCCCTCCCCCACCGGCGCGGACATCTCCGTGACCATCATGCAGGTCATGGCCCTGCGCGGCGCCAAAGACATCGGCCTGCACGTCCCCGATAAAGTCCTGGAAAACTCCATCAAATACATCAACCGCTGCCGCGATGCCCGCACGGGCGGCTACCGCTACATGCCCTACTCCGCCGGCGCCGGCTTCGCCCGCACCGCCGCCGGCATCTGCGTCCTGCAACTCTGCGGCAAATACGACGCCGAGGAAATCCAGCAAGGCGTCCGCTTCCTCGAACGTGTCGGCGATGACCGCGCCCACTTCTGGTACGGCCACTACTATGCCGCCCACGCCCTCAACCAGGTCGGCGGCGAAGTCTGGGAACGCTACTACAAACGCATGCGCGACTTCCTCCTCGCCCCCGGCTACCAACGCCCCACCGGCGAATGGTACGACCCCCGCCGCGAACCCCAATACGGCCCCGTCTATCAAACCTCCATCGCCGTCCTCATCCTGAGCATCCCCGCTCACTACCTGCCCATCTACCAAAAGTGATCCCCGCCCTGGAACCGGAACCGCTCCCCACGCCCCACTCCCCTCGCCCCTTCGCCGAACGGCAGGTCTTCCCTGTTCCCACATGCTCAGCGATCCCGACGCCACAACGGGAAGGTTCGCCTGCTCCATGAACCTGGGCAAGCCGGTCCCTGCCAGGCCCGGCGCCGGCTCACCCCTACTCTTGGACCGCTTGATGTCAGTGATTGGACAGCCTGGTGTCAATCACTGGACAGCCTGAGATCAGGAGATCGTCCCCCAGCGAAAATCACCAGGGGCAGCAGACCGAGACGGAACCGGGCTATGCCGCTCCTCATTATGTCAGTGGGAAGTCGCTAGCGTTGAAGGCGTGCGATTACGGAATGGCCAGGATGGTCAGGTTGGGAGGGGTGGTCCAGCCGCTGGGCAGCAGGTCTACCCCCACGCCGCCGTGCAACTTCGACCCCGCTCCCACTGTCACCCCGCTGCCACCCCAATCGTTCAACACCCGATCAGTCCCATCCCCCAACAAGGCGATCAGCAAGTTGAAGATCGCATTGCGAATGAACAACGCATCGTCCCCACTGCCCATCTCCAACCGCGTCTGATCCGCAAAGTTCACACTCGGACCGCTGCCCGAACCGGTGCCAAAGCGGACGAGGTCATTCCCTGTCCCCAAGCGGATCAGGGCGTTGATCTCGCCATCCGGGCCATCGACGCTCAGCGTGGCCGGGTCGGAGCTGTTGGCGGCGGCGGCGACCAAGAGGCGATCATTCCCCACCCCCAAATCGATGTTGAGCTTGTTGAGCACCTGCGTTTGGCCGGTGAAGGTGAGCAGGTCATTCCCCGCACCCCCCACTACCGTCAAACCGCCGAACCAAGTGCGCCCAATCAAGCCTCCAAATCTGTTATTGCCGGAGAAGCTGGCCCGATCGTTCCCACTGCCCAAATCGGCGGAAAAAGAGTCTGATCTGCAGCTATTCACCAGGAGGGTGTCATTCCCCGCCCCCAACGAGGTGGAGATAGGACCGCCCACACAGTCATTGAGATACACGGTGTCATTCCCATCCCCGGTGGAAAGGGTGCCACCCGAAAGGGCGGTTTTGTACACAGAGACCAAGTCGTCCCCACTGTCGGAATCCAGGGAGAAGGAATTGACAAAATTGATATTCGGAGAGGTGGACGAGGACCCCAAGAGGAGGAAGGAGTCGTTGCCGCTGCCCAAATTAACCCCAAAGTTGCCGAAGGAATGATCGCCAATGGCGCTGACCCGCACGGCGTCGTGGCCGCCCCCCATGGTGATCGAAATGTCCCGAATCCCTCCCGAGGCGTTGAAGGTGATCTGGGTGTAGGTCGGGGTAACACTGACCCCCGGGGTCGAGGACAGATCATAATGGAGCACGGTGGTGCCTTGGGCAATGATTTTGACTTGGCCGGATTCGCGGACGATGTCCACCTGATTGTCCAAGTCATCGCCGGTGATGACGAGGTTGACAGTACCCGCGAAATTGCTCTGTGTGGCGAAGACGCTGACGATGCCGGCGGGAACTTCACGCTCTTCGAGGCGTTCGAGGGTCAGACGGCGTTCCACGGCCTTGGCGGGGGCGGAAGTCCGACGGCGGCGTGAGAAGGTCTTGGCCGAGAACATTGCAGCAACTCCGGGTTAGAGTGAAGGTTGTGCCGACCGGTCAGGTGAACCACCCACCCGCCCCCCGGCACGGGAACGATGAAAGTATAACTCAGGATTTGTCGAATTCAAATGAGGATCTGTTCCAGAGGGGTAATTCGGCGATCAAACGGTCCGGTACAATCGATCTGAGTGATATTGAGGATTCTCAAGGAAGGTGCACGGGAAGGTGCAAAAGGGGAGGAACGACGGCATGAGACCTCGGTCCCTGTCCGCGTGGGGCTGGGGCGGAGAGTGGTGCGGTCAAGCCGTGGGGCTAGATTCTGCCGGAGAGATGGGTTTTGCCGGAGATCAGGGGAGCGGAGGGGGAGGCGCGTTACTCTTGAATCGTCCGTTGGGGTTTGAAGGTGCCGTTTTCGATGCGGCTGATGGTGAGCACGCGGAGGGTGGTGTCGCCGTTTTCATCGAAGCTCCAGCGTCCGAGGGCGCCCTTGTCGAAGTCTTTGGTGGCAAGGACGGCTTGGCGGACCGCTTCGCGGTCGGGCTGGCCGACTTTCTGGATCGCCTCCAGGACGACTTTGGCGCATTCGTAGCCGTAGATGGCGTAGGCTTCGGGCATTTTGTGGTAGCGGGCCTGGTAGCGCTTGACGAACTCGGCGACGGTGCCTCCTTGTTCCAGGGCAAAGGCGGGGTCGTAGCCTCCCATGGTGGCGTAGCAGGGGATGGTGCGGAAGGTGTCGGCACCGGCGGCATCGATGAAGGCTTTCTCGTAGCAGCCGTCGGGGACCATGAGGGGGACGCGCAAGCCTTCGCCGAGCATGTCGATGGCGATTTGCGGGGCGCCGCTTTGGCTGGTGCCGCCGAAGTAGAGCATGTCCGGTTTGAGTTCGACGATGCCCCGGATCACGGCCTTGAAGTTTTTCTGCGTAGCGACGATGCTGTCATGCCCCAGGACGCGGATGCCCAGTTCCTGGCATTTTTGCTTGAAGATGGTGGCGATGCCGGCGCCGTAGAGTTCCTTGTCGTCGAGGATGTAGACCGATTTGACCTTGAGGACTTCATGGGCAAAAAGGGCGCTCAAGGGACCCTGGACGAAGTCGTTGGGGCAGACGCGGCAGAAGTTGAGCTTGCCGCTGGGGCGGTAGATGTTGGGTTCGTCCTTTTGGTTATTGGGGACGCGCGTGGTCAGACCGGGCCAGGTGGCGGAGGGGGAGATTTGCACCAGTCCGGCTTCGTTGAGGATAGGCTGGGAGACCATCGAGGCGCCGGAGTTGTACGGCCCGATGTAGGCGAGAACTTGGGGATCGCCGGCGGCTTCGCGGGCATTATCCGCTTCCTTGGCGGCGTCCCATTGCCCCTGGGCGGCGGTGGCGTCGTCGAGGTCCTTGTAGTCGATGGGCAAACCGGCGACCTGGCCGTTGTAATCCTCGATCGCCAGGCGGATGCCGTTGACGATGGTGTCCGTTTGCCCTTGGGCTGAGCCAGTCCGCGGCAGACTGGAAACGATGCGGATGACACGCTGGCCGCGACACCCACTGGCAAGCCACAGAAATCCGCCTCCCGCTAACGTCAGAAAGGTCCGGCGATTCACGATGATGCCCTCGCAGGTTCGGGTCGGCATTCTCCGGAGTCCTTCGGTCCCGGCTGGCTTCTACCTACGGTTATTCCTCTCTTCATCTTACGACTTTCCAACGGAAAAGGAACAGGACTCTGCGGGCCGTCCTTGAAGGGGCCGGGCCAGATCAGCCTGGATCATGCCAGGAAGCGGAATGCGTTGCCGGGGAGGGCCGCAGGCGCTGCGCTCCCGGCGTCCGGGGATGCTGGAGGCAGCGAGTCGGCGGCGGCGGACCTGGCCCTTTTCCTCCGCTGCACTCTGGGATGCGGGCGGGGGAGTTCCTATCTTTAGTTTCTGAAAGCGTTGTGAAAATCCGAAAGCGTTAATAACAGGTAGGAAGGCAGGGGGAATAGAGCTTAATAACAGGTAGGAAGGCGGCGGCCCTCGGAAACAGGACGGCGACGACGGAACGAAGACGCGGAGTTTCGCGGCGGAACCGGCGGGCACTCTCCCCCCGCTGGTCGACTTAGATGGAGGACAAGGCACGATGGCGGAACTGTTCGCCTCGAGCGAACCGGCGGTAGGCTTTCTCCAGTTCCTGATGCTGGGGCTGGTGATCGGCTCGCTCTACGCCTTGATCGCCTTGGGCTACACGATGGTTTACGGCATCATCGAGTTGATCAATTTTGCCCACGGGGACCTGTTCATGCTGGGTTCTTTCGTGGCGCTGGGGGTGGCGATCTGGCCGATGGGAGTCACCAGTGCGGATGCTCCGACGGGAGCGATCATGGCCACGGTGGCGCTGATGCTCCTGGTCACACCGGTCTTTTGCGCCCTGCTCAACGTCACGGTGGACCGCGTGGTCTATCGCCCGTTGCGGCAGTCGCCGAAGCTGACGGTCATCGTCTCGGCTATTGGGGTGAGCTTCATTTTCATGAACATCGGTTTGCTCTGGCGGGGGGCGACGCCGGTGAAGTTCCCGGACTTGATCGGGGATACGAACCTGCTGGAAGGGACCGGCCTGCGCTTCACCTGGGAGGACCTGCTGGTCGTGGCGGTGACCGTGCCGACGATGATTGCCCTGACGCTGTTTGTGCGCTACACGACGCTGGGCAAGGCGATGCGGGCGACAGCCCAGAACCCGGTGGCCGCCCAGTTGATGGGGATCAATGTGAACCAGGTCATCGCGGTGACCTTCGCCCTGGGAGGAGCGCTAGCGGGGGTGGCTTCAGTGATCTACGGCCTTTACATCAAGGCGGTCGATTACCAGATGGGGTTCCAGAACGGCTTGTATGCCTTCACGGCAGCGGTGCTGGGTGGCGTGGGGAACATTCCGGGGGCGGTCTTGGGCGGGTTGCTCATCGGCGTGGTGGGGGAGTTGTCCAAAGCCTATTTGGGAGCTAAGTGGAGCGAGGCGGTCATTTTCGGCATCCTCATTGTCATCTTGCTGTTCCGCCCCACCGGCTTGCTGGGCGCGCGCACGCGGGAGAAGGTATGAAACTGCTGCGACATTGGGTGCTGATCCTCTTTGGACTGTTGGCAGTCTATCCTTGGCTGCCGGTGTCGAGCGCCAATCGGGGCGAACAGTTTACCATCCTGTTCATTTATGCGATCCTGGCCCAGGGGCTGAATGTGGTGCTGGGCCTGACCGGCTTGTTGCATTTGGGCATCGCCGCCTTCTTCGGCATCGGGGCGTACACCGTCGGCATCTTGACGGTGGGGTTTTTTCCCTTCCAGCAGTCGTTTCTGGTGGCGGCGGCGGCGGCGGTGCTCATGGCGGCCCTGGTCGGCGTGCTGACCACCGCGCCGATCCTGCGCCTACGGGGGGACTATTTGGCCCTCGTCACCCTCGGCTTGGGGCTGATCGTTCTCTACGCCATCCGCAATCTCGACCCGATTACGGAAGGGACGAAAGGGATCAGCCCGATCGACGCGGGACCGGTGCCGGGCTGGAGCGGGAAAAACTTGCACTCCTGGCGGCTCAAGAGCGATTGGGGCCTGCACTGGTACAACTACCCGTACTTCTATTACCTCTGCCTGCTGCTGTTGGGCGGCGTGCTGCTTCTGGTGCGGAACCTGGAGCATTCGCGGCTGGGGCGGGCGTGGGTCGCCTTGCGGGAAGATGAGCTGGCGGCCACCTGCATGGGTCTGAATCCGGCCCGGCTGAAACTGGCGGCGATCGCCGTCGGCGCGGGATTGGGCGGCTTGGCCGGCGCCCTTTACGCCATGGCCCTGCGCACCACCGGCAACCCCCAGACCTATGACTTCACCCTCTCTATGCTCATGATCTGCTGCGTCATTCTCGGCGGCATGGGGAACCGCAACGGCGTGCTGTTGGGCACCTTCCTGCTCATCGGTTTTGACCGCATTTTGACCGGCATCCTGGATAATCAGATCCAAGCCCTGGTGGGCAGCGCCTCGCCGTATCTCAAGCTCAGCGGCTGGCGGCTGATCATCTTCGGCCTGGTCCTGATCCTGATGATGCGCTTCCGGCCGGAAGGGTTGCTCCCTGCCAAGCGGATTCAGGTGGAGCTGCACCCGGAGATCGGGGAGGCGCTGGGCCAGGCGGCGGCGGAAGCGGAAGTGGCGCAAAAGGACAGCAGCGTGCCAGTGTCACCAGCCCCGCTTCGACCGCCGGGACCCGCCTCCTGAGCGGTCCGGGTGGAGGTGGGCGTCCGCAGTCACTGGCAGGACCCCGGCCTCTGTGGGAAAGCGGATGTGACCCCAACGGGAAAGCGGATGTGACCCCAGCGGGAAAGCGGATGCGGCCCCAACGGGAAAGCGGATGCGGCCCCAACGGGAAAGCGGATGCAACCCCAACGGGAAAGCGGATGCAACCCCAACGGGAAAGCGGATGCGGCCTTGGAGGAATCCACGCTCATGCCTTTGCTCAAAATCGAACGCCTGACTTTACGCTTCGGCGGCTTGACGGCGGTCTCCCAACTGGACCTGGAAGTCCCCGCGGGGCAGATTTTCTCGCTCATCGGTCCCAACGGGGCGGGCAAGACAACTGTCTTCAACGCCATCACCGGCATTTACGAACCGAGCGAAGGACGCATCTTTTTTGCAGATCAACCGCTCGACCCCCCCGTTTCCCGCCGGGCGATTTTGCTGTCCCTGCTGGTCGGTGTGTGCACTGGCCTTCTGCTCGCTCTTTTGGGCAGCAACATCGAGAACCTCTGGCAAGTGGTGATCCGGGAGAATATGCCCACGCAGCGTGATGCTCCCTTTCCCTGGGGCCAAGCCGCGGCGGACGCCTGGCAGTATCTGCGGGAGCGGCAGGAGCGGGTGGGGGTGATCTTCGCCTTGGGGTTGGTTCTGGGCGGGGCTGGCATGTTCGTGAGCTGGCGGCGGGCCCAACGCGCCCCGGATGCCATCGCTCATCGCGGCATCGCCCGCACCTTCCAGAACATCCGCCTCTTCCAGGGCATGACCGTGCTGGAAAACGTCCTCGTCGGCCTGAGCCGCTCGCTGACGGTCCATCCCCTGCTGGCCGCTTTGGGCCTCAAGCGCCACCGCCAGGAGGAACGCCAGGCCCTCCAGCAAGCCGCCGAACTCCTCGCCTTCGTCGGACTGATCGGCCGACAGAACGAACTGGCCCGCAACCTCCCCTATGGCGATCAACGCCGCCTGGAAATCGCCCGTGCCCTGGCCACCCAGCCCCGCCTGCTGCTGCTCGATGAACCCGCCGCCGGTATGAACCCCAACGAAACCGCGGAACTCATGGAACTCATCCGCCGCATCCGCGATCGCGGCATCACCGTCCTGCTCATCGAGCATCACATGCAACTGGTTATGAACATTTCCGACCGCATCGCTGTGCTGGATCATGGCGTCAAAATTGCCGAAGGGACGCCGGCGGAAGTCGCGCACGATCCCAAGGTCATCGAAGCCTATTTGGGCAAGGAGGAGGTGTCATGACTGCTGGGCACTCGGCCGCCCCGTTCCCTGCGTCGGCACCGGCGGCTTCCTCCGCCGCCACTGCCCCCTTGCTCCAGGTCGAGGACCTCGAAGCTGGCTATGGCCCCATCAACGTCCTCCACCGCTTGCACCTGACCGTCTATCCCGGCGAGATCGTGGCCATCATCGGTGCCAACGGCGCTGGTAAAACGACCACGCTCATGACGATCTCCGGCATTGTCAAGGCCCGCACAGGACGCATCCTCTTCCAGGGGCGCGACCTCGTGGCCGAGAAAATCCCCGCCCATGACATCGTCCGTCTCGGACTAGCTCACGCCCCGGAAGGCCGCAAAATCTTCCCCCGTCTCACCGTCCGCGAGAACCTTGACCTCGGCGCCTTCACCCGCCGCGATCCCCAAGGCGTCGCCGAGGACCTGGAGAAAGTCTTCACCCTTTTCCCGATTCTCCGCCAGCGCCAGCACCAGCTCGGCGGCCTCCTCTCCGGCGGCGAACAGCAAATGCTGGCCATCGCCCGCGCCCTGATGGCCCGGCCCCGCCTGCTGTTGCTCGATGAACCCTCCCTGGGACTGGCCCCGCAGGTCGTCGTCCAAATCTTCCAGGTCATCCGCGAGCTGAACCGCCAGGGCGTCTCCGTGCTCCTCGTCGAACAGAATGCCCGCATGGCCCTCAAACATGCCCACCGCGGCTACGTCCTGGAAACCGGCCGAGTTACGCTCACCGGCACCGGCGAGGAACTCCTCCACGACCCCCGTGTCCGCGCTGCCTACCTTGGCGAATGACCCCGCAGGGACTCCGCACTGTCATCGCAAGCGGCACGTGTTCCGCTCCGCCATCGCCTTCCGCCGTGGCGCGGGATGCTCTTCGCGCACTGCCGCTCCGCGGCGAAGCGCTTCCCCGCTTGCTCTCCGCACGCCGGCTGTGTATCCTGTTCCCCACAGCGGCAAACGCTCGGACGGGAGGCAGCCTCGGGAAGGAAGGTGTTTTCTCGGAGGACACTGGCGGCCCGCTGCTTCGGCTTGGCCTCCGGTCTATCGCTGACTCAGGGAGATCGACGCGATGCCCAGCACACCGGAACAACGCCTGCAAGAGCTGCATCTGATCCTGCCGCCGGCGCCCAAGCCCGTGGCGGTGTACAAGACGGCCCTGCGGTGGGGGAACCTGCTGTTCGTTTCCGGCCACGGACCCCTCAAGCCGGACAAAACCATGATCACCGGCCGCGTCGGTCAAGACCTGACGTTGGAGCAAGGCAAGGAAGCCGCCCGGCAGACCGGGTTAGCCATCCTGGCCACCGTCCGCGAAGCCCTCGGTTCGCTCAACAAAGTCAAGCGCCTGATCAAGACCTTCGGCATGGTGAACTGCACGGCGGACTTCCGGGATCAGCCCCAGGTGATCAACGGCTTTTCCGAGCTGATGCGGGACGTGTTCGGAGAAGATGCCGGTGTGGGCACCCGCAGCGCCGTCGGCCACAACGCCCTCCCCGGCAACATCGCCGTCGAAATCGAATGCATCTTCGAGGTGGAGTGATTTTTTCCCCCGACCGCTTTCCCGCGACTTCCCCTCCTCTTTCCGTTGCACCGCCTTGATCGGTGACTGCATTCTGTCAGCAATTGCGCTCCCCCCGCTGAGCTTCATCACAGCGTGGGTTTGAGGGGTTTGCTGCTTTTTGTGGCATCATTGAACCAATCGTAGCTTGGATATTCGATGGGGCGGCGGGGATCGTCGGGGCTGTCAATCAGCATGGCGCGCAGGTGCCGCATGGTGTCGTCTTGGCGGGCAGCGATGGCCTGCGTCCGCCGTTGCAGCTCGCTCTTCAGCTCTTCCCCTTCCACGATGCGGGGTGGGGTGGCCTGACCCCGGTAGCGGTCGGCTCGGTCCGCGTACAGCGTCATCCTGTCGATCGTGATCTGGACGCTGCCGCCGCCTTGGGGCTTGCAACCGCCGAACTTGTGCCGCAGAGGTCCAGTGAGGGTAACCGGCTCTTGCGCGTCCGGTCCCAACGCCGCCGTGCTCAACGTGACGGTGACATTTTCCTCCAGCACCAGGCAGTAGAGCAGCAGGTCGAGTTCCTCCTCCCGAAGGTTCTCGAAATGGACCTGGAAGGTGAAACGCGTGCCAGGCGGCAAGGGGCGCACGGTGCGTGTTTGCGTGATCCTGGAGGGTGCTGGCACTAATTTTTGGGCACCGACGTGGTGGTGGTAAAACTTTCGCCGCCACTCGTCGGGATAAAAAGGCTTGTGGCTATCCGGCCGAGGCTGACCGACGACAACCGTGAACGGCCCGATTTCCTTGACCTTATTGTCTTGAAGCACGCCATCCGTGAAGCGGACCAAACCGGCGAAGACCTGACCGCGATTATGATAGCCGAACATCCTCGCGGCGATGTCCAAGCGCCACTCGGTGCCACTGCCTGTGGCCGCGTTGTTGAGAGTGTGTCCTGGGTCCGCCCGGCCATTGGGGAAGGGAATGGCGGCGTTGCCGATCAACTCCGCCAGGGAACGGATCAGTCCCTTGAGCGACGTGCCGGGAATGAACGGCTGATTGGTCAAACCACTACGGATGAATCGGCCCGGCTCTTTGCTGCTGCCGATGAGGAACGGCGTGAGCGCTTCCAGGGTGCAATCGAGCCGGCCGGATAGCCCCTGCCAGCGGTGGCGATACGCGGGTTTCTCATGAGTCAATTTCTCCTTCGATACAGGCACCCAGCGGTAGGGATTCCAGAAGTCTTCGCCTTGGGGCATGGCTGGCTCTCCCAACGGGTCTTGAGGTCGCAGAAGCGGAGGAAGTGCACTTCACCGCGACGGTCTTTCCAGAGTTCCACCTGCATCTGGACGATCACTCGGCCTTGTGCCGGCGTTTGGGCCTGCACCGGGTAGCGGAGGCGGTGGGGGATACGCAGGTCGATCCATTCTCCCGGTGTGTGCCTTGTCATCTGGCCCCAGAGAGGGTATGCCGTCTTCTCCGACCTCAGGTTTGCGAGTTCCTCGCGCAGCGGCAGCCACTCTAAGGACGGACACGCCCAACTGCCGAGGAAGACGACCCGGCAGCACCGTTCGCCCAACGCGGGCAGCACGCGCCATTTCAGCTCGCCGGACGGAGAAAAGAGGCGGCCCTCGGTCACGCGAGGAAGCACCTCCGCCAACGGTTCATCACGGGGATCGCGCCCGGCGCCATTCCAGTGGATATTTCCCTGGAAGCCGGGCCAATGGTCCAGGGCCCAGCCGTCGAAGGCCTCCAACCAGCAGTAGACTTTCTCGCCGGAAGGAAACGCCAGCTCTTGCAGCAGTTGCAGCAAGTCCGTCGGGGTCAGATCACCGGCTCGCAGTGTGCTCATGGCGTGTCACCTGTTTGTCACCTGCTGGGCACTCCCAGGGGCTGATGCCATTGGAGGAAGGCTTCCAGACTTCCCGCCAGGGGTTGGAGCACGGAGGACCAGTTCGGCGAAAGATCATATTCGTGCCGCAGTCCGCGGGGCTGGCCGTTGGAGAGGGGAATCGGCTCTGACGGCGACCAGGAGAACAGGCGGTAGTCCCGGCGTTCTTCCTCGGTAGCCAGCTCGGCTAGGCCGACGACTGCCGTTTGCGGCCGGATGTAGCTGAGGACGTAACGCGTCACCTCGCCTCGGACTCGCCCCAGTCCCCGGCTTCGCCCCGATCCGAGGGTGATCATCTCGTCCTGGAGGTCTTGCAGGAGGAAGTTGACCGCCGCCAGTTGCCACAGCTCGAAATTGGTGACCCGGATGGTGGTTTCAAAGACGCCCCCTTCGACGACCACCAATTCAAACAGGACGCCTCTGACTGTGCCGCCGGTGAAGCGGTCGATGCCGACGCCGTTACGCTGGCCCGGCTTGGGTTGGTGCTCCGGCAGCGGATAGGCATCCCCGATGCTGAACCGGCCCGCGAAGCGCAGCGAGCCGAACAAGCGGCATGCCGCACACGACTCGTAATAGGCCGTCGCCGAGGTGTCGGGCCGCCCATTCCCGGCTTCGCGGAAGCCGCAGCCGAAACTCCTCTGCTCCTCAGCGACAGGAACATTGAATTGTTCCCGCTTTTTGGGGTCGGGGTCGTAATACGGCAGGCAGACGCTGCCGGGCCGCAGAGTCCGGGCGATCCGCTCGAAGTGGCTCCGCAGCACCCCTTTCAACGACGAACCGGGAAAGTAAAAAACGCGCTTGCCGTCGCGCAGGGTCTCCACCGGCACCATGTCCGGACCGCTGAGCGTGGCGTAACCGCTCTTGATCAGGATCGGATCGATTGGAGTCAGCCGGAGAGTGACATCAGCCTGACACAGCCATTTGCGTAGCATCGCTCAGTTCCCCCTCGTGCTGGTTTGTAGGTGGTTTTCAATCCTCCTCTGGAAGTACGTCTGCCAGTCGCCCCGGTCGTTGAGTTTGTCCTCCGGTCGGGGGCGGGTCAGGTAGCGCAGCCGCTCCTGGGGGTTGTCGAGGTCCACGCCGCGGAGGGTGATGTTTTCCAGGTGGAAGCGGCCCAATCCCCGGCTGGTGAAGCCGCCGAGGCTGCTGCCGGAAGCCCACTCGAAGAGGGCGGCGCCCAAGAGGGCCTCGTCGGCAGGCGTCGGATTGTCCAGGTCGAAGACGATCTCAAAGCGAGTGCCGGCGGCCACGGTTTCGTAGTCGTACTTCAAAACGTCGGCGGCGGTGTGACTGTCCCGGTCCAGTACCACGCCATCCCGCACGCGCACGACCGCGGCCCCTGGATTGACGAGTGTCCCATCGCTACAGCGCAAGCGGGCGGCTTGCACCGGCGAGCCGAAAAGCTGGCACACATCGCAGGTGTTTTTCCGAATCCAGGCCAGCCGCTCCTCAATCCCCGCTTCCAAGGCTTGCCGATAACTCTCGCGCTGGCGGCTGTACCAGCGCACATCACTGGCACACCCCACGCCGCTGGCTTCGACGTTGAGCAGGCAGGCCCGCAGATTCAAGGCCGGAGCCAACGCCTCGCAAGTGCTGCGGAGCTTCCCTTTGATCGACGAGCCGGGAAGCATCGGCTGGCCCGCGGCATCGAGGAGCACGCCTAAGTCGGACGTTTGCCCCTCCCGCCCCGTCCCGATCCGCCAGCCCGTATCGAAGACGAGGTGCCCGCGGACCTGGAGCCTCGAACGCAACCGAAATTGTTGAGCCATCGTGGACGTTGCCATGTCAGTCTCCCTTGTCACTCTTTTCGGACTGGGTTCGCCTGGCCATCTCGTAGAGGTAATGGGCACAAAATCGTTGGAAGAAGACGGGGTAGTGCTCTGATTCCCATTGGCGGAGCCAGCGCTCGCGTTCTTCGCGCTTCTGCTTCCGCGCTTCCTGTTGCTCCTTGGTCAGCTTCGCTCCGGGAGGTTGTTTTTCCTCCTGAAGTTCGGCAGGCAGGGCCTGATCCCGCGCCTGAGTCAGCGACCAGGGAACCCTCGGTTGCTTGCCGTCACACAGCCCTTTGATCAAATCCCAAAAGGCGATTTCCGCTTCCAGCTCGGACCGCCGTTCCTCCTTCGTGGTGGTCTCCAGCTTGGCCTCGGCTTTCTTGCGCTGATGTTCGGCGAACGCAGCCACTTGGCGTGGCTCATTCATCGCAATTTGACGCAAGCCGGAGATCTGGGAACGGGCGATGGGCCAGTCGTCGGAACTTCTGTACGATTCCTCCCCGTGCTGGCGCAGATACTGCTCGACTGCTACCTTTGCCTGCTGGCCCAGTTCCGTATCCGCAGCGATGTCGATCTCAAGCATGGCTTGGCTCCATCTCTCTCTGGGCTTTGACGTACAGGTAGGCTCCGACAACTGCCCGGACCCAGCCGCGGGCCAAATGCAGCCGCAAGAGCAAGCGCTGCCCCTCATCCTGGGTCATATCATTGGCCGCCCGGCGCAAGGCCTCCAACTGCTTGAGAACCTCATCGCCGACCTGCCGCCATTCCTTGTAAGCTCCGGCATTGCGTCCCATCTGGTTTTTGACGAAATCCTCGATATCCGCGAAGCGCGTGGCGGAGACTGCGATCTGCTGGAGGTTCCGAATCTGAGAACTGACGCGCCCACCTTTGTCGGACCTGAACGTGTCATACATCCGTTCGCCGAGTCGGATCGCCGCCTGGTGCTGGCGGTCTGTATCCAGGAAGCTATCTGCTTTTTGGATGAGTTCCGGTGTCAGTTGTGGGTTCATGGCGAAGCTCCTAACCGTGCAGGACTCGAATCATGGCGTCACTACTGATAGTTGTGGCGAGAAGCGGCGGTGGAAGTCATCGCAGATGAGGACCTGGCCGAAGCCTTCGTTGCGGCGGGCACCGAGGCCGTCGGCTTCCAGCTCGCGGAGTTTTGCGTGCAGTTCGGCCTGGCCGCTTTTGTCCCCCTCATAGAGATACACGTAGACCGAGCCGCGCGTGACCAGCCATTCATCCTGCCGGGGCAAGCCGTGGGCGACATTCCAGCCGCGCAGCCGATCGTGGCTTGTCACAGCGGTCACGCACCACAGCCGGCCCCCCGCGAATTCCTTCCCCGGCAGGTCGAATACCCGCAGCGTGGGATTCGGCGGCGGCAACGGCGGCAGCCAGGGCACCATCCCCGCGGGATCGAGCGTGTAGCGCAACAGGGCATCGACCAGAATCGCACCCGTGGGCAGGGACAGAGAGAAGAGGAAGTACCGCTCCTCCGCCGCGAGCTGGGGGGCTGAATGTCGAAGCATCTCCCGACTCCAGGCGGACCAATCCACGGCTGCGGCAGGCACCTCCTCGCCGATCGTCACTCGCACCCGGCCATAGCCCCGCGTGCGTGCATGGCCGATGCGCAGAATCTGCTCCTGATCTCGGAGCAACTCCTGCAATGCCGGGAGGACATCGTCCGCCGCTGCGATCCAGCCGTGGAGCCGGGATGCTTCACCCGCCGGAGGAGCTTGCGGTTCCAGGACCGGCAGGTTGAACAGGACCTTTTCCGCTGCTGTGTGCGTGAGCCGATCGATGCCGACGTGGACCGCCACGGTCCGCCGCCAGAGTCCCTTTGGCTCGGTCGGTTCCCCGTTGCTCTTGAGCTGCCAGAAGCCGCTGAAGGCTTTCAGGTCCTGGCCGCATACTCGGCAGCGTTCCGGCTCGGCGGACGTTTGGCCCAACCGCGAACGCAACAGTGGCACAAGCTGATCGACGACGCCGTGCTTGCCATCCTCCCGGAATCCAGGCACGCGTTTGCAGGAGAAAGCGGTCCGCGGAATGACGCGCACCGCCGGGTCAAGCGGTCCAAAGCGGCAGGCGTGTTCATCGAGGAACAGCCGCCTAAAGCTCGCATCGGGAGCGCCATGCCGTTGCAGCCACGCCTGGGCGAAAGCACCCCGCAACAGCGTCCCGGTGATCGACTGCGCCCCTTCGGAACGCTGAGACTGCCGCTCGCGGCGGATGACCAGCGGCGATGCCAACTCGGCTTCCACGCGATAACGCTTCACGCCTAACCCTCCCCCCGAAAGTCTTTCAGAAACGCGAACCAGTCCTCGCCCAGGTCTTCAAAGCTCTTGAGCGCCTGCCCCAGAGGAAAAGAGGACTGGTCATTCCAGCGGACTGTGTTGTTCTCGATTTCGATGCGGCAACGGCCAAAGCCCGCGCTTTTATCGCCGCCCAGACGATCGAGGCTGAGCAGGCCGGCCAGCAGCAGGGAATACTCGAAGGGGAAGCTGTCGCCGTCCTGGGTCAAGCTCCCCGCGGGATGGCGTGCCTGCAGGCGGCTGTGCAACCGGGTCGCTCGGCCTTGAACTACCTCGGTGACAAACAGGGTCTGTTCGCGGGCGGTTCCCGTGAGCCGATCGATGGCAGTGCGGCTGTGGGTGCGGGTGGTTCCCCGGCGGTCGCCCGGCGCCGGCAGGGCATCCTCGACAAACAGGCACTCCCCTTGGAACCGGCTGCCGAAGAGGCGGTCGATCAAAAGCCGCGACTGAGCCAGCGGGCGAAAAGCCTCCAGCAAGGCGGGGTCCGTTTCCGCACCCACGACGTGCGGCGAGACCACTTCCCCGCCCAGCAGCGCCGCCAGCCGCTCGCACTGATGCCGCAATACCCCCTTGATCTGGGAACCCGGGACGAAGGGGACCCGTTCCCCCCGCGCTCCCCATGCCCGCTGCCGCAACAGCCGATCCACTTGGACCGTTCCCCGGCCGCTGCCCACATGCCAGTCCGATTCCCAGGTGATCGTGAACGTCACGTCCAATCGTTGGGGCTGCCGATTCATGCGTCCTCCCCAGCACACCAGTTTGACCGGTTTGTGTCACTGAACAGGTCATGGGCTTCCACCAGGTCCGCCAGCGCGGTCGGCGACCTCTGCCCATTCTTCAGCCACGGATAGGAGAACAAATCGATCGGTTGGCGAACCGTGCGGAGCGCCTCCCACAGGCCGCGGCGTTCGTGGTGGCTGTTGTCCTCACGCAGCCGGCCGAACAGCTCCCGACAACGGGTTTGGGCCAAAAACCAGCGGGGTTCCAGCGCCGCCTCGAACAGATCGTGCAGCTTGCTTCGGGGAATCCTTGCCTGCTGGAGTCGCAAGGCCGCCTGCCGCAGTTGTTCCAGATGATCCCGCCGATACGGCCGCAGGGTCCGCGGATGATCGCTGTCTGTCCGGTAATCCTCTTGACGAATGAGCGACAAATCCTGGCTAACAGAGCCGGCCAATTGGTGGAAGTCGATGTAACTCGGCGCCCAGTAGTCCGTTCTCTGCGGGTCTACACTGCCGCCGCGTTTGGCACTCTGGAGCAGCTCTTCCGCCAGGTCCCGAAGCAAGTAGAAGGGGTAGTTCGCCGGTCCGAGGGCCACGCCGCAGGAGATTGTCAAGCCGCGGTCGGCCAGTCCCCGCTCCGCGAAGAACCTTCGGGCGGCCTCCGGCAACTGCGCTTGCCGTTCGCGCGTGAGACGCTCGAAGGCGGCGGTGGCGTTCAGAGCAAAGTCCAGGGCACGCTCCGCGGGCAGCAACACGAGCAGGTCATCCCCACCCAAAAGGAGGATGTCCGCCGGCAAAGGCCGAGGGTGGTCCCCGGTTTGGAGTGCGTTTCGGACCTCTCGAATCTCCAGCTCGCACACCACGCTCAAGGCTTCGTAGCAGGCATCCCGCACGCTGCTATCGACCAACTCGCTGAAGGCCTGGCACACCTCAGGACTATTCAACTCCTGCACGAGCCGGCCCATCGCATTGCCGTCGGCATAGATCAGGCCGATATAACCTCGCCGCTGAGCGTAGTCCCCGATGTCCACGGTCGTGCTCGGGCGCAGATCGTCGGCACTCTCGTAAAACTGCCCTTGAGAACCGAGGGATTCATCGAGGAATGCCATCCACCCGGACCAGAGGATGCCGCGGCGCGCTCGCCGGCTTTCATTGCGTTTGCATTGACTGGCCTGGGACAGGAGCAGTTGTTCCCCACTCCAGCGGTACACACCCACCGCCGGCAAGTGCGAGGTCGATTGACACTCCAGCACCAGGGGAAACGTGGGGATCGATAGCCGGCACGAACCCCAATTCCGCAGGAGATGCAGGTGTTCGTAGGCCATCCGCACGGCGGTACGATAATCCGCGGTCTCTGGCCATTCCGCCACCCCGGCCAAGGGCCACATCTCGCCCCCCGTCTCCTGCCGGTAGTAAGCCGCGAGGCGATCGAGCGCTTCCTGGACATGAGCACGATCCGGCGCTTCCACGATAAACTGCCCGGTGCCGCCGTTGGCGAAGACGGTCTGAATCCGCAGATGCGGGGCTTGCTCCAGAATCTCCGCCGTGTCAAACCGGTTCAGCCGGTCCAGCAGGGCGCTCGCCCCGCGGACCTCAGCCAGCGCATCGGTGCCGAAGACAAACGACTTGATCCCCGGCGTATCGATCACCACCAAAAAGCGTGCCATGATGGACCTAACCTCAGTGCCTCTACGATTTTTTCCCGCAGTTTTCCGCTCTTTTCCTTCCGGCGCCTTGGGGTTATGCGACAGAATGGTCTGCCTTTGTTGTCTCCCCTGAGAACGGCCTCAACTTTACTACGCCCCACCAGGGCAGTCAATGACGTAGTTGTCGTTCTCATCCCCCGCTTGCCTCGATAGCCCAGGATAATGGGATTTGGGGCGGCACAATCGCCTTTTCCCTAGACACGCCTGGCATAGACCCCTTGCGAGGGGATGCGCCCCCTCCTCAGCCACCGCCGCTGGGATTGGGACGAACCCTGCATCTAAGTGTTACTTAATACACTATTGACAACTTCTGTCAAAATTATGGAATGGCCGGAAAATGAAGGGTTTCATCTGCCGTACAGGCGGAAGCCATCCGTGAGGCGTGTGTGGAATAGGGAGCAGAATGGAGGATATGGGATGGGAAGATGTGAACAAGTGATTCCCAACAGCGGCAACGTCAAAAAAGCGGAGCAAGTTGTAAAAAAACCCCGTGGCGACCCGCGCGAGTGCTCCCCCGTCGCACGCCGCGTGCCGCCTGGGTGGTTTCTGCTCCCTTCCCTGGCTTGTGTCTGCGGCCCACGGGGGTGAATGCCGCCTGATGATTTGGCTATAGCCCCGCCTTTCTCCTCAGCGGCCATTCAGATGATGCCGCCGTGGACCCGCTCTGGCGTCAGGTGGCTGGGCTGATCATTGAACCAGAAGCGGCGCCATTCTCCTTCGATCTGCCGCAGGTCCTCCGATTGATGCAACAGTTGCTGCATGCGGGTGTTGGGATCACTGGAATACTGATTGAGGATGCATCCTGTGGGCAGTGTCAAGGTCACGACAGCGCCGAGGATGAACAAAAGCTTGCGGACCATATCCCCTCCGTGCGTCGGCTCCGGCCCACGGCCGCTTTTAGCACGCCGGGCGGGAGACGGCGGTTTCCCCCGCCACCGCCGCCCCCGGCGCCCGTTCTCTGTCCTTCTTTATCGGCAGGCCGGTGGTGACTCTTAAACCGATTTTGCGGAAAAAACCGCGGGGCCGAGCCGCGGCGAACCAGGAGTCGGGCAGGGGCTGAGGGCCACGGAGGAATGGCCCCATGCAAGCGGGCGGGAACGGCAGGAAAGACGCAAGCTGGGGAACGGAGGAAAGACGGCAGCGTGAGGATTCGTCCGGGAATAACGAGCATCGGGGCAGCCAAGCCGATGGGCGGAAGGTTGCATCCTCGGCGGAAAAGCGAAGGGGGTACGCTGCGGTGAAGGGAGTCGAAGGCGGTCAAGTGGCGGAGCCGCCGACGGCGAGCGCTTCGGCATCCTCCGCAGTCTCGCTAGAGGGGGCGGCGGCAGCGTTACGCGGGGCGCGCGTCCGCCGGGGAGCGGGCCGGCCTTCGCGGCGCACCCGTTCCTCCATCTCCTTGCCCGCCTGGAACACCACGACGCAGCGGGGACCCACCTCGACCTTTTCGTTGGTGCGAGGATTGCGGGCGATGCGCGGCTTGCGTTGCTTGACCTCAAAGATGCCAAACTTGCGCAGTTCGATCCGCCCCTCTTGCACCAAGGCGTCGATGATGGAATCCAAGGTCCACTGCACGATCTCTTTGACCGCCTGCTGGCTCAGTTTGTCCTTGACCAGCCTCTGGCGATTGGCCCGCTCGCAAATCAACCGCACAATGTCTTTCTTGGTCACGAGTGTCGTCCTCGTGGGTTGGTGCCCTTCATCGGGGCCGATTCCGCTCACAACACAATTTCAGTCTAAGTGAACTGGAGAAGGGAGTCAAGAAAATAAAGCATCCTTTCCGGGCGGCATCCTTTGCCCCGCTGTCGCTTTTGGCGTCAAGCGCCCCGACGCGGACCGCCGCCCGATTTTGAGCAGACTCCGCGGACGGGGAAAAACCGCCGGGTCTGTCCGCCGACCACGGCGTGGATCAAAAGCCCTTTCCCACGCTAGCCGCCCCCCGCGGGTCATGCTGAGGATCATCCCTGGTGCCACACTTGGGTCCACAAGTGGTTCTGCCCTCTCACACCTTGCTAATCGCAGCCTGTCACCCACAAAATGCCAGAGCGACATCGACCTGGTAATTGCAGAATATCGACGTGTGGCGAAGTGCTGACGCAAAAGAGTTGCGCAACGCGAAATTCAGCAGCGCAGCAATTGACAGAGGTCGTGGAGGAGTTATAATTCGGTAAGTTCAACGGGTTCCCGGTGCATCTCCCTCCCCTCGCTGGGGACATTGAGACTGAACAAAACCAGGAAACCGAGACTTATATGGTCTCACACGCTCGTTACAAGCATGGTCCCTAAGTGCTCGCTCGATGGAGCGATGTATTTCGGGTTATTATTGTTGTGGCTGTCTTGATTCTGTCATCTTTGTGGGAGGATCACGTCATGTTCTGTCGCACAAGCCAACGGCTGCGGGGGTTCACTCTCATTGAGTTGTTGGTGGTGATCGCTATTATCGCCATTCTGATTGGTTTGTTGCTGCCAGCCGTGCAGAAGGTGCGGGATGCTGCCGCCCGGATCAGTTGCCAGAACAACATGAAGCAATTGGTCCTGGCGGTACACAATCTCAATGACAATCACAGTACACTGCCGCCGATGTCGGCTCCGTGTGCGGACTATAGGGTTTCTGGCTGCTTTACACCGGACAATTCTTCGATGGGTCGGCACATTTACACCGCCTTCCATTTTCTGCTGCCGTACATCGAGCAAACAGCCATCTACAACAGTTTGAATCTGAACGCTTACGCTGGCGGACCGTACAACCGGGTGATCAAGCTCTTCATTTGTCCCGCGGATTCGAGCAACAGTGGGGGCATGTGCATGACCCAGTACGGCGGGGCGAATAATTGGGCAGCTAGCAACTATGCGGCGAACAACTACGTCTTCGGTGATCCACCCAATGGGCGCACCTATCCGTTGGGCAAGCGGGAGATGGCCGCGAGCGTTCCCGATGGGCTGAGCAACACCATCTTTTTGGCGGAGATTTACGCCACCTGCGGCACCGGAGGTTCCTTGGCTCCCAATGGCCTTGTTTGGGGGAGCTTGTGGGCCGATGCCAATAGCATCTGGCGGCCCGGTTACAACCTAGGGCGGTACAAAGCAGGTAATGATGTCACCAATTATCCCCCCTCGCCCATGTTCCAAGTGCAACCGCAGTACCTGATCAACTGCACTCCGTGGACTGTCCAAGGCATACACACGAGCGGCATCATGGTGGCCTTGGGGGATGGCAGCGTCCGTTTCCTGTCCGGCTCGATCTCTCCCACGACTTGGGCCAGGGCCAACGATCCTCGCGACCGCGTCCCCTTGGGGAATGATTGGTAAGCGACGCTGTCGCAGGGGAAGGACCCCAGGAGGAGATGGCTTACCGCGAAGGATGACACCGCTGGTCCAGGGGAGTACACGTCTATGCGAGATCTTCATCGGATCTCCAGGCCGCTGGCGGGGGCAGGGGTGTTACTTGTGCTAGGCAGCCTGATCGGTTGCCGGTCCGGGGAAAGCCAACCGCCGTTTCCTGAGCTGGCCACGGTCAAGGGGGTGGTGCAGCGGGGGAACACTCCCGTCAAGGGGGGTGGATTGCAGTTTCTTCCCCACAACGCAGGTGAGCAGAGCAACGCCTTCGTCATCACCGGTACCGTGGCCGAGGACGGCAGCTTCACCTTGAGCACGATCCGCACCACGGACCGCAGTGGAGAGAAAAAGACCGGCGCACCACCGGGACAGTACCGTGTCATTTACATGCCCGCCGTTACGGACCAAACCCAGGCCACCCCAGACCGCGCTGGACCGATCGAGCTGCCCAAGCCAGTCACCATCCAGCCCGGTGACAACAACCTGACCCTGCAACTGCCACAGTGAGCGGCACGGCACGTTCCCGGCCGTTTATTCCGCATCTCCACCCGTGGAGAGGATGCCCCTGACACCGCACGATGCGACCTTCACTGGGACCGGGTGACTCACTCCCCGCGCAGGCGGAGGATGAGGAGGGCCGAAAGCAGAAGCAGCAGCAGGACCGTTTCGGGCGAGGTGACGCACCGGAGGAAGCGGCCCAGGAGGCGGGTCCACCGTCGGCGGCGCTGCCGCGCCTGGCGCTCCGCCTGCAACTGCTCCCGGAGCTGCTGATACAACCCCGCCAGATACTGCTCCCCCCGCCGCCAATCCAGCAGAAAACGGAGACGCTGTTCCGGCTCCAGCTCCCGCAGGATCGGCACCGCCTGTTCCTGGCGCAAAAGAGCGGCCGCTTGAGCGCCGTTCGCCGTTCCTGCCAGCGGCCAGAGGTCTGGCAGATGGTGCAGGCTGTCCCGCAAGCGGCGATGGACTGCATGGAAACGCAAAAGTGACAGGGGATTGTCCAGCAAGGGGGCGTTGGCCAGGATTTCCCCGACTTCTTCCCAAGCGCGGTGGAGGCGGCGGAGCTGGACCAGGCGGCGGGAGAGCGCCCGGCGACGCTGCCGCTCGGCGAATGGCCCAGCTTCCCTGGACAGCGGTAAAGCCGGCGACGGCGGCGGAAGGGGGGCCAGGGGATAGGTCGGAGTCGGCAACGGCGGCGGAACCGGGGCGACCGGATGAGGCGGGGTCGGCAACGGCGGCGGGGTGGGCAGTCCGCCTGTGCTCTCCGCGGACAGCGGCATGTCCTGACGACCCGGTGTCGCTGGAGCAGTTCCGGCTGGGCCTTCTGCCACCGGAAGGGGAGACGGGAAGGACTCCGCAGCGGCGCGCGCGGGATGCGAAGCCAGGGACGCTGGCTCAGCGGAGGGGACCGGCCCGGCTTCCGACGGGGGGAAGGGCGCCGCCGAGGAAGACGCGGACTCTGGGACCTCCAAGGGGGTGTCCGCCACCGCTTCGGGCTGCCCAGACTCCGCTTCGCTCCCCGAAGGGAATGCCGGTTTTTCCACGGATGCCGGTTGCGCCGGCGTGACGTTTCTCGATCGTTGCGTCAGTTCCAGGAACGCCTGAGCCAGCCGGTTCATCCCTTCCGTGACCAATTCAGGATACTTCAACTGGTAGGGGCGCAGCCAATTCAGGCGTTGCAGGACGCGGGCTTCGATCTCGCCGGGTTCGAGAGGGACTGAAGCGGCTGGTGAAGTTTTGGGGGGCAAGCCGAGCAGTTCGCCAGCGGGCGGAGGCCACGGTCCCTCCGGTTCCAATTGCAGCCATTGCCGTAGCAAGCGGTAATCGGGAGTCATGCCGGGCGGGTCCCCCCTTGCGTTGGCATTGTAGCCGGTTGTGCCACGGGCGGGATTTTTCGGCGCAAGTTGGGCGCCCCTGGACGTTCCCTGGTCGGACCCCGATGGCTAATAGCAAGGATCGGACCTTCCCACGGAGCAACTCGGCCATGACTCGGCCCGCCTCGCACGATGGCCCGCCTGCCCTGACGGACCTGATGGTCCGCTTCCTCGCTCAACGCTCAGACGCCGCCAGCGCGGCAGTCGAGCTGAACGGCTGGGAGGTGGAGCCATACGAATTGGCCACGGGGTATCGCATCGATCCGCGCGCTGCCTGGCAGGCTGCCACCTGCCTGTTGCCCGCTGCCCCGGACCTCGCCCCGCCGCCGGAATGGCCCGCCCTGGTTCAGCTTCCCGTCGCGCTCTGGGCCATCCCCTGTGCCTGGGGCCTGTTCCCGCAGCGCTTGCAGCAGCTTCCCCCGTTGCTGGCCGCCGCTCCGCTCCAGCGCTTGCTTCCCGCCTCGGAGCCGCCCGCCTTGCCCGGCTTCGCCGCCCTGCGTCGCTGGATCGCCCAGCACGCCGCCCCGGCCCCGTTGCCCGCCGCCTGCGCCCGCCTCCTCCACGATTGGACCGCCGCGGAGCAACTCCTGCCGCCGGGAGAAGGGAACGAACTCGCCGCCCTCCACTGGCTCCGCGGCCAGCACCAGCGCGCCCTCGAACTCTGGGACCAGATCCCGGAACGGCCCCACATCCTCTTCAACCGCGGCATGGCCCGCCTCTTCTTCGACCAGCCCCGCGAGGCCCTGCCGTTCCTACGCCAGGCCGCCGCCCTTTGGGGGCCGGACCACCCCTGGCAGCCCCTCGCCCAGCTCTACGCCGCCGTCGCGCAGCTCCGCCTCGCCGCCGCCTGATCCCGCGCCCTTCCCGCTTCCCCCCGCAGAGCCTATCTTCTCCTCCAAGCCGCCTTCCGCGGCGGCCCCACCTGTTTCCGCTTCACCCAACCCTCGGAGACGCCCGCGATGTCACGCCTCCTCCTCTGCGCTGCCCTGACGCTCCCCTGCACCCTGCCGACCCTCTCCCGCACCGCCCAAGCGGAACCGCCCCCCGGCTTCGTCCCCCTCTTCAACGGCAAAGACCTCACCGGCTGGCAAGGCCATGTCACCATGGCTGAACGCGAAAAAATCACCGACCCCAAACAACTCCAGGACCTCATCAAAAAACGCACCGACACCGCCTTCCAGCATTGGACCGTCAAAGACGGCGTCATCTATTGCGACGGCCAGGGCAACGCCAGCCTGCAAACCACCAAAGACTTCGGCAACTTTGAACTCCTCATCGACTGGAAAATCACCCCCAAAGGCGATAGCGGTATCTATCTCCGCGGCCAGCCCCAGGTCCAAATCTGGGACTCAGACAACCTCCCGGACAACCTCCAGGCCGATCGCGGCAAAGGCTCCGGCGGTCTCTGGAACAATCCCCCCGGCGACCCCGCCAAACAGCCCCGCACCAAAGCCGATAAACCCGTCGGCGAATGGAACACCTTCCACATCACCGTCATCGGCGACCAGGTCACCGTCAAACTCAACGGCCAAACCGTCGTCGACAAAGGCAAACTCTATAACTACTGGTTCAAAAACAAACCCGTCCCGGACAAGGGACCCATCGAACTCCAAATCCACGGCACGCCCCTCTGGTTCCGTAACATCTACATCAAGGAGCTGCCCTGACCCTCAAGGCCTCCCCCCGCCGCCAAGCCCCCGCCGTTTCCCCCGCGCCGCTGACACCCCGCCGCCACTCTGTCCGAACACCGCCCGCCCCCTAAGATATCCCCTCTGAAACCACTGATCCTGCAACCTTCGCGAGGACCGAAAATGGCGGCGCTCTCCATCACCCGACTCTACGGCCTGGGCCTGACCCCCGGCAAACTCCGTGGCCTCCAACGCATCAGCAACCCCAACGGCACCCTCACCATGGTCGCCACCGACCAAAACTCCTCCATGATCAAAATGATGAAGGAGGCCCTCAAACGCGAACCCACCTACGACGAAATCGTCGATGCCAAGGTCATGCTCTCCCGCGCCTTGGCACCCCACTGCTCCGGCATCCTCGTCGATGCCTACTACGGCTACGCCTCCACCATGGCCGCCTTTGCCATCCCCCCTTCCACCGGCATCCTCATCCGCGTCGAAAAATCCGGCGCCCCGAAAAATGCCGCCGGCGCCCCCTGTGGCGAAATCGAACCCGGCTGGAGTGCCGCCAAAATCAAACGCTGCGGCGCCGATGCCGTCAAACTCCTCGCCCAATTCGAACCCGGTGAATTCGACTCCGCCGAGAAAAACTTCGCCCTCGTCCGCCACATCCACGACCAGTGCCAGGAGCTGGACATCCTCTTCCTCCTCGAACCGATCCACTTCCCCTACAAAGTCGCCGGACAGGAGGAATCCAAAGAAGCCGTCCTCGCCCGCAAAGCCCGCACCGTCATCGACACCGCCCGCTACCTCAGCCGCTACTGCGACATCTACAAAGCCGAGTTCCCCGGCACCCTCGGCTACGAATCCGACGCCCAACTCCGGGACAACCTCAAACGCCTCAATGACGCCTGCGAGCGTCCCTGGGTCCTCCTCTCCGCCGGCGTCGACTACGACCAGTACAAAAAGCAGGTGGAAATGGCCATCGCCGCTGGCGCCAGCGGCGTCCTCGGCGGCCGCGCCTTCTGGAAAGAGTTCTTCACCTTCCCCACCCCCGCCGAACGCCAAAAATTCGTCGAAACCGAATGCGTCCGCCGCCTCCGCGAAATCCACGCCATCGTCCAAACCGGCACCCCCTGGTTCCGCCGCTACGGCCTGACCCTGGAAGACCTCCACTCCATCCGCGCCACCGAAGGCTGGCACGCCCGCTACGCCGACGGCCTCGCCTCCCCCAGCCGCTCCGCCACCGCCCCCGACCCCCACGCCGTCTACTAACCCCCCGCTCCCCTCGCCCCTCTCCCTCTCCCCCTTCGCCCCACCGCTCGCCGCCCACCACCCACCGCTTCCCCCATTCGCTTTCCCCCCCATTCGCCCTTCGCCATTCGCCGCTTCCCCCATTCGCCATTCGCCATTCGCCATTCGCTATTCGCTGTTTTCCACCGCTCGCTGCTCGCCGCTCGCCGTCCCCACCATTCGCCATTCGCTATTCGCCATTCGCTGTTTTCCCACCATTCGCCATTCGCCATTCGCTATTCGCTGTTTTCCACCGCTCGCTGCTCGCCGCTCGCCGCTCGCCCAAAAATTTTTTCCCTTCCCATTTGACTTTTTCCATTTCATGGTTCATAAGTACAGTAGAAGGCCAGTAAACAAGAGTTCACACTAACCCAGCGGAGGACCTGGACATGACCGCCACCGCGGAACACAATCCGTCCAGCCCACCGCGCGGACCCCTCTGGGACGGCCACTTCACCCCTGAAGAGCGTGCCTGGGTCCGCCGCGCCGCCTACCTCCGCGCCCACGCCCACGACTGGAAAGCCATCGCCGAACAACTCCAAGTGTCCGAAGATGTCCTTCTCGATCGCATCGAAATGTATCACCACTTCTTCCGTAAGGAAGTCCGTTATTACGAACGTGAGAACATACGTCATGCCTGCCGTGAAGCCTGCATGATCTTGCGCCAGCTTTTACGCACCAACAAACCGACGCAGATGGCCAAGGCCGCCGACCTGATCGTCCGCCTGGAGATGAACCGCTACCGTCATCGGCCCCGGCCTTGCCGCTGTGCCGCCTGCTGCCGGGCCAGCCGTGCCGCCTCGGCTCCCGCTTCGGGGTCCCGCTCCGCTTCCCGTGCCGCCGCCGCCCCGCCGCCGCGCAAAGCTCCGCCGCCCCCAGTCCCCCGGGACAAACCCCCGACCCCACGCAAAAAACGCATCGCCGATCCCGTCCTCCAGTGCTTCCCGAACACGGCCCGCGGTCGCATCGCCCGCAGCCTCTACCTCCAGGCCCACACCATGACCTACGACCAGATGGCCGCCAAATGGGAGGACATGTTCCGCCGCGAATGCTTCAAGCGCCGCATCCCCATCCCCGGCGTCGAGTTTGAGGAATACTGGCTCAAAGAGGGGTACGACGGGGACGATGCCATCGGGTGGGACAAAAACGATCCGGTCTTTCAAGTCTATCTCCAGCTTCGCCGTCAGGGAGTGGTCGATTATCATACGATTCGGCATAAGATTGCTGAGATTTGCGGAGCCGATGCTGCAAACGTCTATGACTTGCGAGAGAAATGCAGAATGTTGCTGAACACGAACTGGGGCCAGGGTGTGGGTCGCGGCCCGCGTCCGGCCAACGGTTCCGCCGATGGAATGAGTGCTAATGGATCGGATTTGACAAACGGCGTCTCTCCCGCTTCCTCCGGGGCAGCGGGGGGAGCCAACGGCGGCCAGACGGTGACAGCGAATGGTCATGAGGAAGCAAAAACCGGCCAAAATCCAGGCAATTCTGCGAGTGCGAGCACTTCGAGCCGTCCTTCCACGGCCTCGGCTTCTTCCGCCGCTGGTTCCCCGCCTGCGCCGCCGAAGGTGAGCTTGGAGGAGTTTGTCCGTCATTATCCAAAAGATACTTATCTTGATTTGACACCGGATGACGGGAATGGGTCGGCAGGTGCTCCGCCGCATGGGACGGCTTCGCCGAATACCGAGACCGAGGAAAAACCGGGGACTGTCAAGTTCGGTCCTGAAGGGGAGACGGCGGAGGAGCGGGACGAGGACGAGCTGGACAATGGCGACTGGAACGAGGAGGACGGCGAGGGCGGCGATTGGGACGAAGGCTACGGCGAGGATGACGAGGAGGGGCCGGGCGGTCCGGGGAGTGGGGGTGGTCCAGGCGGTTCCCCGCGGGGTGGTCGGGGCGGTCCCCGTGGCGGTCGGGGCGGTCCGGGTGCGAGGGGTGGCGGCGGTTCTTCTCGCAGTGACAGCGGCCCGTCCAAAGGTGGTCAAAAATTCGATCCGTCGCAGTATTTCCGCTTCGGCATCCTGGACATCGGCCCACGGAATGAGGGCGGCGGTGAGGTGTGGGCTGGGAAGGATTTGCTCCGCCTTTGCGTGGAACAGTCGGACATTTTCGCGGCGGTGGAAGGGATGGAGGCGGCTTTGGCAGTTCCTCTTGCCACGGTCGGGGAAATTGGTTCCAATGGTGCGCTCCGGGAGTTGTGCACGCCGGAGGATTGGGGAAGCGAGACGCGATGGGATAGCGGCCATGATGGCGCCCCCGCCGAGGGTCGAAGCGCAGGACGACGCGGTCGCCGGACCGCCGTTGCGGCTGGTAGTCCGTTCGCCGTCGGGCCGCATGCTGACCTACGAGGTCGGCGGGAGCGAGTTCCTGCTGGGTTCGGCGGAGGGGTGCGACCTGCGGGTGCCGGCGTTGGACCTGCCGCCGGTGGCAGCGCAGATTCTCCGCCGTTCGGACGGGGCATATCTACGGCGGCTCAATCCGTCGGCGCGGCTGTGGCTCAATGGCCGCCCTTTGGCCGCTCAGGAGCTGCACCCGCTGCAACCGGGGGACCGCCTGCTGGTGGGGGACGTGGCGATCGACGTGGTGTTCCCCGCCGCCGTGGTCGCTCCGCGCTTCATCCCCTGGAACGAGCCGGAGCAGAACAGCCCGACACCCGCTTCGGACAACTCGTTGACAGCGAATGGCACAGGAGTGTCACCGGAGGAAGCGGCTTCCCCCGTCCGCGTTCCGACCGAGGAGGAATTGATCCGGCGGGCACGGGAGCTGGACCGACAGGCGGAGGAACTCGAAGCGGACCGGGTGCTGTGGTACCAGCGGCGGGAGCAGATCCAGAAGGAACTGGAGGAGCAGCGTCGGCTCATCGGGCTGCTCGGGGTGCACAAGGGGGACCTGGATCAGCGCGAACGGGAACTGAACCGACAGCGGGAGATTTTGACACAGGAACGTCAGCGGCTGGAGGCGCAGCGGCAGTACCAGGAGCAGCTCTGGCAGCAGCGGCAGCGGGAACTCGACGAACGGGAGCAGCGCTGGCAGCAGGAGTGGGCGGAACGGATCGCCACGCTGGAAAGCCTGCGGCAGGAGCGGGAGCGGCTGCGGATCGCCTTCGAGGAATGGGAGCGGCTGCGGCGGCGCTATACCGAGGAACAGCAGGCGTGGGAGCAGGAACGGGAGGCGGCCCAGGCGGAACTGACGGCGGAACGTCAGCGGTTGCAGGACTGGGAGGAACGCCTGCGGCAGCGCGCCGCCGACCTGGACCGGATGCAGCAGGCCTGGGAACAGCAGCAGCGGGACTGGGAGCGGACACGGCAACAGTTTCACGAGGACCTGCTTCTGCTGGAGCGGCGGGCCGCCGCGGTCGAACAGCGCGAAGCGAAAGTACAGCACCAGCAGACGGAACTGACACTCTGGCGTCAGCAGTTGCGGCAGGAAGCCGAGGAATGGGCGGAAACAGTCCGCCTGGCCGCCGAGGAACAGCAGCGCCTTCAGCAGGAATCGGAACGCCTCCAACGCTGGCACCAGGAACTGGAACAGCGGACGGCCGCGCTGGCCCAACTCCAGGAGCAACTGGAAGCCCAACAGGCGGCCCTGACGGCGGAACGCTTGCAGATCGAAGAGTCCCGGCGGCAACTGGAACGGGAGGCAGCCCAACTGGTCGCCCTGCAAGCTCGGCAAGCGGAACTGTCAGCCCAGTGGCAGCAGCGCTGGGAGGAACTGGAACGGCAGCGGCAGGAATTGGCTCAGCTCCAGGCGTCCACGACCCAGCAGAAGCAGCAGATGGCGGAGCAGGACGCCCTGCTGGCAGCGGCGTGGCAGGAAGTCGACCGGCAGCGGCAGGAGCTGCAAGCCCAAGCGGAGCAGTTACGTCAGCGTCAAGCGGAGCTGGACAGCCGCTCCGCCGAGATCGCCGAGCAAGCCGGGGCGTTGAAGGGTCGGCTGCTCCAGGCCCTGGCCCTGCACGAGCGGCTGGAGATGGACCGTCAGACCCTGCGGGAACGGGAAGCCGCCCTGGCCGCCGCCGAACAAAGCCGCCTCGCCCTTCAGGAACAACTCCGCCGCCGGGCCGAGGAACTCCACCGCCGCTCCCAGGAACTCGACGAGCTGGCCCAGAAACTGACAGCGGAACGCCAGCAACTGGCCCAGCAGCAGGAGGAACTGCATCGCCTCCAGCAGGAGCAGCAGCAGCACTGGGCGCTGCGGGAGCAGGAATGGAGCGAGCGGGAGCAGCTCTGGCAGAAGCAGCAGCGCGAGTGGGAACAACGGGAGCAGAGCTTGCAGCAGCGCTTCGCCCGCCTGCGGGAAGCGGGAGCCAATTTGGCGGCAGCCCGCAAGAACTTCGCCCGGAATCGCGCAGCCTGGGAAGCCGAACGCCAGCAGACCCTCGCCCAGATCGAAGAGCAGCGGCAGCAGCTCCTCCAGCTTCAGGAGCATCTCTCCCACGAGTGGACCGGCTTACAACAGCAGGCACCGGAGATCGCCCGGCAGATGCTCTCGGCCCAGGAGCAATTGGAGCAGGCCCGCGAAGTTGTCCGGCAGCATCTGGGCAGCTTCCACAGCTTCGCAGCGCAGCACCGGCAGGACCTGGAAGCCCTGCGGACGGCCCTGCGCCTGGAAGCGGAACGGCTCCAGCGGCAGGAGCAGGAATTGCAGCAGGCCCGCGCCGAACACCGCCTGGCAGTGACAGCCTTCCGCCAGCAACTGCTGGACTGGCAGGCGCAGATCGCGGAGATGAAGCGGCTGCTGAGCGGCGATGCCTCCCGCCTGGAAGCCCAGGAAGCCCAGGTGCGCCGCGCCGCCGAGGAACTGGACGCGGCCACCCGCCAGCTCGCCGAGCAGCAGGAACAGTTGCGGCAGGAACGCCAGGCGGTCGCCCAGAAACGCGCCGAACTCGAACGCCACCTGAACGATATGCGGGAATGGTACCGCCACAAACTGCGGGAACTGGCGGCCAACTCCCGGCCCAACTCGGCGGCAGCCTTCTCGGAGACGGACAGACTTCGCATTCTCCCGGCGGAAACATCCCCTTCTTCCTCCAGTGTCATCAGCCCGTCACCATCGCTGCTTCCCACCGAGGAGGTCGAACCGGGCGATCGCCAACTCGGCGAGCTGCTCTTGCAGCACCAACTGGTGGACCCGGAAACGATCCGCATGCTTTGGGATCAGGCGGCCCGGCAGCGGCGGACCTTGCGGCAAGTCTTGCTCCAAAGCGGCGTGCTGACGCTTTATCAGCTTGCTCTGATCGAAGCCGGCCAGTTGGACGGCCTGATCCTGGGACGCTTCCGCGTGCTGGATCGATTGCGGACCACACCGCGGGAAACTCTCTATCGGGTCTGCGACCCCCAGGTGCCGGAACCGGGCGGGAATGTCTTCCTCCTGCGGCATCTGTCGGAAGCCGAGATGGAGGATGCGGTGCATCCCGACGAGTTCCGCCAGCGCTTCACGGCTGTCCAGGCGTTGCAGCATCCCCATGTGGCGGCGGTCCGGGAAGTACTGGAAATTCAGGGCCGGCCCGCGGCGCTGCTGGATTGGCCCACGGGCTTGTTCTCCCCGGATTGGCCGGCTTCGGCGGGCGACCCCGGCTGCTGGCTCCGCCTGCTCACCCAAGCTGCCAGCGGACTGACAGCCGCCCATCAGCATGGTCTGGTTCATGGCCATCTCACTGCCGACTCGCTTCTGCTGACTCCCGATGGAGTCGTGAAAATCGTCGGCTTGGGCGAACCCCCCTGGCTCTGGCCGGGACCCACCCCTTCGGTGGAACCTTCTCCCTCGGCCGATCTGCGGGCCTTGGGACAGATCGCCGCCACGTGGACGCTCTGGTACCAGTCGCCGTCCAGCAAGCGGCAACGGCCTCGGACATTCCCCGAAGAGTTGCTCCAGGTTTTACGTCGCCTGGAAGCCGACCCCATGCCTCCGATGGCCGACATGCCTCCGGCTCACGTGCCCTACGCCAGCGCCGCCGAGCTGCTCGCCGACCTGCACCGCCTCGCCTCCCGCTTCCCCTGTTCCGAAGAAGTCTGGCACAAGCTGGTCCAATTCATCGCCGAGCAATCCCAGCCCGCCGGTGTCCACCAGGGACAATGGCGGCTCTCCGCCTGACACCATCCGAGCGATCTTGTTCAATTGTACACAATGAGCCAGGCATAATTCCAGCGCGGTGGGGCAAACTTTCTCCCTGCCTGTTTCGTCGGAATAGCGACGGCACCAGCCATCGCTGGTGTTCGGATACAGCGTCTACCGGATCGCCGTATTCACTACTGGACCCTGGAACCTTTTGTGGAGACCGCCTCATGACACGCTGGAAGAAGTGGGCTTTAGCCGCGGGGATTGCCGCCGTGGGGATCGCCTCCGGCGCGGGACTCGACCGCCTCACCGCCACTACCGCCGCGGCCCCGGCTGCCGCCCAGGACCTCAAACCCGCCGTCCATCTCCCCATCACCCGCGTCGTCCTCTTCAACAGCGGCGTCGGCTACTTCGCCCGCTCCGGCGAAGTCACCGATGATGCCCGCGTCGACCTCACCTTCCGCGAAGAGGACATCAACGACCTGCTCAAAAGCATGACCCTGGAAGACTTCGGCAACGGCCGCATCGACGCAGTCAGCTACGACTCCCGCGAGCCGATCGCCCGCACCCTGGCCAGTTTTGCCATCAATCTCAACGGCAACCCCACCTTTTCCGGGATTTTGACCCAGATGCGGGGCGAGCGGGTGGAAGTGACGCTCACGCCGACGGCGGTCAATCAGCCGGGCAAGCTCAACGGGGTGATTGTCGGGGTGGAGAAGCAGAAGGCTCCGGCGGGCAACACGACGATTGACGTGGAGGTGCTCAATCTCTGGTGCGCGGAGGGGCTGCGCTCGGTGAAACTGACGGAGATTCAGCAGTTGAAGTTTCTCAATCCCGTGATTGAGAGCGAGTTCCGTCGGGCGTTGGAGGTGTTGTCACTGTCGCATGACACGCAGAAGAAGGCGGTGTCGTTGTATTTTTCCGGTCAGGGGAAGCGGAAGGTGCAAGTGGGTTATGTGGTGGAGGCTCCCATTTGGAAGACCAGTTATCGGTTGATTTTGGATAAGGATGATAAGGAGGCTCCTTATCTTCAAGGTTGGGCCTTAGTGGAGAATCCCACGGATGACGATTGGGAGAATGTTCGTATGGTGTTGGTATCGGGGCGTCCGATATCTTTCAAGATGGATTTGTACAATCCTCTGTATGTCGATCGTCCGACGGAGCGTTTGGAGCTGTTCACCTCGCTGCGTCCGGTGACCTACCGCGGGGGATTCCGGCAGCAGGATGGTCAAGTCGCTCAGGGAGCTAACCGCGACAAGGAAATGGACTTCGGACTTCAGGGAGGCGGATTCGGCGGTGGAGCGGGTGCACCTCGTGCGGCAGCTCCTGCACCTCCGGGGATGCCTGCGGCGGATCGTGCTCTGAAGAACGCGGTGGAGGCTAAGCGGGATGAACGATTTGCTCGCGAAGTGGGCGACGAGCTGGGCCGCCGTTTGGCCACGGGCGCGGTCGGCAGTGCCGCCACGGCTGCCAATCTCGGCGACTACTACCAGTACATCATCCAGCACCCGGTGACACTCGCCCGTCAAAAGAGCGGCATGTTCCCCATCGTCACCAAACACATCCAGGGACAACGCGTCTCCATCTACAACCAAAATGTGCAAAAAACACACCCCCTCCGTGGTCTGAAATTCAAGAATACCAGCGAGGCGTATCTCAATCAAGGACCGATCACGGTCTTTGAAGGGAGCACCTATGCCGGTGACACACGGATTCTGGATGTCAACAAGAATGAAGAACGCCTCTTGTCCTATGCGATTGATCTGGGGATGGAGGTGGATCCGCAGGTGGGTCCTGGTACACAACAGATCACCAGTGTGCGGGCGGTCAAGGGGATCATCACCACCACGACGAAGTTCACGGAGGAGAAGCGCTACCGGATCATCAACCGGAGCGAGCAGGACCGGGTGCTATTGATCGAGCATCCGAACCGGAGCAATCAGCAGTTCCGGCTGGTGGAGACGGACAAACCGGTGGAGGAGACGCCGGAGTTCTACCGCTTCCAGACCTCGCTCAAGAGCGGCGAGACGAAGACCTTCACGGTCAAGGAAGAGCGGGATGTCCGCACGACGGTGCAGTTGTCGAATTCGAGCGATGATCAGATCCGCTATTTCATCAGTCTGTCGCAGTCGAGTCCGGCCCTGAAGCAGAAGCTGCACGAGGCGTTGACGCTCAAGGGTCAGTGGGATGCGGTGCGGCGGGAGTTGCAGCAGGTGGTGGCGGACTTGCAGCGACTCAATGCGGACCAGGATCGGATTCGCAAGAACCTGCGGGAGACGCCGCCGGAGGCGGAGGTGTACAAGACGTACTTGAAGAAGCTCAACGATCAGGAGAAGGAGATCGACGGTTTGACGGCGAAGCAGAAGGAGTTGATGGCGAAGGAGTTTGCGGCACGCAAGCGTTACGAGGACTACCTGGCCAACCTCTCCGACTGACACTCCGGCTCGCTGATGGCCGTGTCGGATAGCATCCTGACAGCAGCGGCTGTCCTCGGAGCGACCCGGAAAAACCGGGTCGCTTCGCATTTGCAAGTCCGGATTGCTTCGCTTTTTTGCGCGCGGTGGGGGAAACGAGAATTGGTGATTCAGCCGGTCTTGCCCTCGTTTTTTGCGTCATGGTAGACTGAGTCCTCTCCTTATCGATGAAGCGGAAAAGTCGCAAGCGGAGGGAAAGCGAGGGAGCGCATGTGGGCGTGGTGGAACCGTCAGGTGTTGCAACCGTTGGCGGCTTGGAAGAACGGCAGCCGACACTTGCGATATTTGAAAGAACTGGAGCGGCGGCAGTGGGATTCTCCGGAGGTGATAGCGGCTCGCCAGTGGTCCGCGGTGCAGAAGCAATTGCACTTCGCCTATGAGCACGTTCCCTACTACCGGCGGAGGTGGCGGGAGTTGGGGATTCATCCGTCGGACATTCGGCAGCCGGGGGATTTGCAGCAGTTGCCGGTGCTGACGAAAGCGGAGATTCGGCGTCACGGGGCGGAATTGTGCGCGGAGGGAAGGGACCGACAGCGGTGGCGGATCAAGCGCACTTCGGGTTCGACAGGCGTGCCGCTGACGATCTGGATTGATGAGGAAGCGGTGCAATGGAAGACGGCGTGCACGCTGCGGAGTGATCAGTGGAGCGGGTGGCGGCTGGGGGAGCGGGTGGCCAAGGTGTGGGGCAATCCGGAGTACCGGCAGCAAGGGTGGCGAGGGTGGCTGCGCAACTCTCTGCTGGAGCGGGCCTACTACCTGGACACTCTGGGCATGGACCGGCAACGGATGCGGGAGTTCATCCGTCAGTTGCATCGCAAGCCGCCGGGATTGCTCTTCGGGCATGCCCATTCCCTGTATTTGCTGGCGGACATGATGCGCCGGGAAGGGTGGTACGGCGTGCGCCCCAATGGCATCATCGCCACAGCGATGATTCTGCACCGCTGGCAACGGCGTGTCATCGAGGAAGTCTTTGGCGTGGCGGTGACCGACCGCTATGGCTGCGAGGAAGTCAGCCTGATTGCTTGCGAGTGTGAGGAACACCGGGGGCTGCACCTGAATGCGGATAGCGTGTACACGGAAGTTGTGGACCTCCGCCCGACGGGCCAGGATGGAGAAGCCGCGGGCCGGCTCCTCGTGACCGATTTGTGCAATCGGGCCATGCCTTTGATCCGGTACCAGATCGGCGATGTGGTGGTTCCTAGCAGCCGCCGCTGTCCTTGCGGGCGGGGTTTACCCTTGATCGAACGAGTGGAAGGGCGGGAGGCGGACTACGTGGTGACACCCCAGGGACAATTGATTTCGGGCATTTCGCTTACAGAGAACTTCGCCCTGCACATTCCCGGTGCCGCTCAGGTCCAGATCATTCAGGAAAGTCTGCATGCACTGCGCATCCGTTTGGTCCCTGATGCGGAGTTCGGAGGGCCGAGCCGACAGAAGATCGCCGCCTTGGTGGAGAAGTTATTCGGGCCGCAGGTGCAGCATGAGGTGGAACTGGTCGAGCAGATTCCCCAGGAAGCCAGCGGGAAGTATCGTTTCTGCATCTCACGGGTGTGGGGGGAGTTGGCGGCGGAGGCACCCGCGGCGTGAAGCCGGCGGCGGAATGAATCGGAAGGTCCAAGGCGGGAGAAAGCGAGGCGGTCATGCCGCAGTGCCATCCCCTGGTATCCGTCGTCATGGCCACGCGGAATTACGGCCAGTATCTGGCGGAAGCGGTGGAGTCGGTGCGGGCACAGACCTATCCCCATTGGGAGCTGTGGATCATCGATGATGGTTCCACGGATGAGACGTTTGCGGTGGCGGAGCGCTGGCGGGAGGATGCTCGCATTCACTACGTTTATGCGGAACGGTTGGGACAAGCACGAGCCAAGAACCTGGGGATTCGCCTGAGCCGGGGCCAATGGGTGGCATTTTTGGATGCCGATGACCGCTGGGAAGCGGACAAGCTGCGCCGCCAATTGGCCTTGGCAGCGGAATATCCCCAGGCCGGTGTGATCTACAGCCGCCGTCGGCTGATGGATGCGCAGGGGCGGGAAATTGCATCGCCTTCTGCGGAACGCGAGTTGCCGTCGGGGTGGATTCTGGAAGAGTTGGTGGTGCAGAATTGGGTCTGCTTCTCTTCGGCGATGGTGCGCCGCGAGGTTCTGTCCCACGTGGGGATGTTCGATGAGCGGCTGGAGTTAGCGATTGACTACGATCTGTGGCTGCGGGTGGGGATGCATTATGCGTTTTATGCGGTGCCGGAAGCGTTGGTGTGGTATCGGACGGGCCATGCCAATTTGTCGCGTCGGGTGGTGGAACGAGGGGAAACAGCATTAGCGATTCTGAGCCGGGCGGTGGAGCAATACGGTTTGGGAGAGAAGGTTTCAGCGCGGTCGTTGCAGGAAGCAGCGGCTTCGACCTGCCGGACGCTGGGATACGTTTTGCGGCAAAGCTCGGCGCGGGAAGCGGCGCGGTGGTACTGGCGGGCCTGGCAGCAGGGGGGCCATTGGTGGCTCACCTGCCGGGGACTGCTTGCCTGTCTGCATCAAGCTCTGCGGCGGGGGATTCAGAAGGCTTTCCACTCGCTGACATCGATGCGACAGTGAGGCGAAGTTTCGCACTGTTCCAGCCAGTGCTGGTAGGCCAGCGCGGCTTGCGTCCCCGCCTGTGGCAAGGATTCCCAGGGGAAAAAAGCCCATTCGCGGTAGAGCACCCACTCATCCTCCAGATCGGCTAGAAGCAGTCCTTCCAGGGGTATGGTTTGAAGGGTGAGGTCGCGGAGGGCAGCGCCGGTCGATCCGCCGGGGCAAGCGACCAGGAGCAGCTCCGTCATCGCCTCGGAGGCGGAAAGTCCGGGCGGCGGCTCGGCGGCGTGGAACATCCTGCGCAGGGCCTCCTGGATGTCTGCGGACGAGGGATAATGCTGCCGCAGGACGTGGAAGAAATCGATCTGTTGCAAGCAAGGGGGCAGCAAGCCCGCCAGGGTGTGCACCAGGCGCTGCCAGCAGTGGTGCCGCCCGCGCTCTTCGAGCAGCAGCGAAAGCAGCGGGCCTTCGGACGATTCCTGGAGAGCTTCTAAGGCGGCCGTGTCGATCACCTCGATTTGCTGCGGCGAGAGGGAGCGGAGAAGGCGTTGGGCTAACTCGTCCAGATTCGGGCAATCGGGGGGCAAGAGCCAATCGGGGGGCGGGCGGCGTTCATGGGCGCTGCGAGTGGGAACTTCCTCGGCCAAGTTACGGAATTGCTCACGGGCCCGGCGTACTTGGCCGAGCGGTTCCAGGAGCAAGTCCCGGAGTTGGTGGTAAAAGCGGAGCAAGCCGCGGTGGAGGAGCGTGGCATACTGGAGTTCGGGGAAGCCGCGGAGGGCTTCGCGTAGCTCGCCGCTGCCGGGGCGGCGCAGGCCGCGGGAGGCATGGACGGCGTTCATGAGCACTTCGTAATGCTCGCGGGCCTTTTGGGCCTGTTGTTCCGCTTCCTGGGTGAAGCGATTCCAGAATCGCTCGGCCACCGCGATCCACTGCATCAGGAGCATTTCCGTACCGCCCAGGTACAGGCGGCGATCCCGGCACCAGGTCTCCAGGCTTTTAGGCAACTGCTTGCGTAGCCGGTGGAGGTGATTCTCGACCGTGGTGCTGAAGTGCTGCTCAATGACTCCCACGGCGGGCGATCCCAGGGGGCGCGGCGGTCCCAGGAGCAGAATAAGTTGTTCGACGGTTTCTTCGAGGCGGGCCGCTTGGGGCCAACGGGCGAACCAGCTCCGCGGGATGTGCGGGGCGACGAGTTCCGCCCAGGTGTCGCTGGCCGGCCGCCCCAGGGCTGCCGCCGCTGCTTGCTCCAGTTCCTCCCGCATCTGAGCCGGCGTCAGTTTCAATTCCGACCAGAGGTGATGGGCGAGTGTCAGGAACTGTTGGGAAGGTTCGGCGGCGGCGGGCAAGTCGGTCCAGCGTTGCACGCACTGTTGGGCGCAGGCCAGGGCCAAGCGATGGAGCAATTCGCGCCGCGGCCAGCGCCAGTGGCTCAAGGCGGGCCAACTCAGGGGAAGCTGAGCTACTCCCGGTCCGCGGGAACGGGCGTAGGCCAGGCGCAGGCGCTGTCCCACAGGTGTCAGCAGGTGGAGGCGGAGGATTTCCGCGGCGAGAAGGTCCGAAGGGGTCAGGGAGAGGCGCAGAGTGCGTTGCGGCATGGGCGTAAGCCGCTCATCCCGGCTCGCGGGACGCGTCAGGATGCGGGAACCCGCGGGTCCCGGTTCGCGCCGTGTTCGCAGGCGTAAAACGGCGGAATCCCGCCGCGGCGGTGGGGCTTCCGTGTCGCGCACTGCTTGCTGGACGACAAAACAGCGGTCGAAGGGCGGCTGCCGGGTCTGGATGCGTCCGTGCAACTCTTCGTATTCGACGGTGTAAAGAGTATCCGGGCGGCTGTAGTGAGCCAGTTCCCGCAAGGCGGCGTAGGTGTTGGCCAGCGCAGGCTGCAAGGCGGAAGCATCCCCAGCGACGGGAGGCAACAGCAACAAAGCTTGGACCGTCACGCGGGGCATGTCCAACTGTTGCAAGCGGCTGCGCACAGCATAGGCTAGGTCGAGAAACATCCCGCTGCCTGTTCCGCCTCCTAGACTCGCCAGAATCATGACAGTCAGCCCCAGAGGCACATCCGCCGCGGCCGCGTCATTTGGCGGTGGGGGCGTGTTCCAGCCGGCGAGGGTCAGCGAGCGCAAAGCCGACTCCAGGCGCTGGAGGATCAAGCGGTGGTGATCACAAAAGGCGAGTCGGCCGAGCATGCGGACGCCTTCCGTCCGGGGCTGACGGGGAAGCACATGAAGCAGGGGAGGGTCGAACCAATCCTCGGTGATAAGTCGGCCGCTGGGCCGGGGACGCATGTAATAGGCCATGCGTTGTAGCGGCGTGTGGATGACATCCTCCTGGGGCAAGGCGGCCCATCCCTCGGAGGCCGATTCCTCACTAGCCTGGCGAATCGTGTCTTCATCCGTGTCAATGAAGAGGAACTCCAGAGGGGGAGGGGGTGGAGCGCCGGCCGGTACGCCTTCCGCCAGTTGCAGCCATTCCCAGCGCAAGCGTTGCAGGATCGGCAAGGCGGACCCGCCCACCCCGATGACCAGAGCCGGCGACAATGCCGCTGCCGCCGCTGGTTCCGCTCCCCGCGGCGTCTCGCGATCCTGCTCCGCGGGCGTGGCTGGCAGCAGCGGGCTACTCTGCACCCCCGATCCTTCCGCAGGACGACGCAATGCGGGAAAGCGCACCACGCCGGACGGTGTGGAACCGATCAGATGCTGCACGAAGGCGGTGACGGTGGGCCAGCGTTCCTCCGGCTTCTTGGCCAAGGCGCGGGCCACAATCGGCCGATCCGACGGCGGAAGCGGCTCCAAATGCGGCGCCTGGAACAAATGTTGCCGCAAGAGCTGGGCGGGGGTCGTTCCATCAAAGGGACGCCGCCCGGTCAGTAATTCCTGATACACGCAGGCCAAGCTGTATTGATCGCAGTAGCGGGTGATCACTCCGTCAAAGGTCTCTGGCGCCGCATAAACGGGCGTGATTCCCCCGGTCACCGCTGCGACCAGCCCCTGCAAGTCCTTCACTTGGCCAAAGTCCGCCACCTTGATGTGATTGTGCAGGAGAAAGAGATTCTGCGGCTTGATGTCCAGATGCTGCAACTGGAACTGGTCGTTGAACAGATCGAGAACCTCGGCGGTCTCCAGCATGTAGGTGAGCAGCTCGTGCCGCGGGATGCCGGGAAGACCAGCTTCGCGGCACTGCACGAACCGGTCCCACAGATTGCAGTCGGCTAGCTCCATGACAATCAGGAGCCGGCCTTCCACCACATCGAAGCGGTCCAGGGCTAAAAGATAAGGGTGGCGCACCTGCTTGACACGCGCCAGGGCCTTGAGTTCCTGCAAGGCGAAGCAGGCATCTACTCCGCTGCGCAGGTCTCCGTGAATGATCTTGATGGCTTTGGCGATCCCTCCTGGAGCCACCGCCTTCCAGACTTCGCCGAACCCTCCCGCTCCCAACCGCTCCACCAGCACGTACCCGGGCAGCGGCTCGGCCTGTGCAGCGATACGCAAGGACATGGGATGATCTCAATATGGCGGATTCTATCTCGCTAGGAACCGCGCAGGGGCACGCTCCCCAATTCCTCAGAATCTTGCTTGAAACTTAGCACACAAAGGGACAGCGTGGGATTTTTCGACAGACGTGACACTGGCTTTTTGACAACAAATCAATTTTCCTGCTTCCGTCGAAACTGCCCCGTGGCCTTCCTTGATACTGCCCCATCGGATCGCAGTCACACAGACTCGAGTCGGTGCATCCAATCGGCAAAATGGGGGCATTTCTGGCGTAGGGTATCCAGTCCAGTCCTTTGTACGACTCGTGGACCATGCAAACGTTTCTGATAATCAGGGAGATGTTGGCAAATCCGTGCGGACGGGTGGGTGGTATGGCCTTCGTTGATCTCTTTGGGAGACAAGCCGCTGATGGCCTGAGTCAGGTGGGACACTTGCTTCTCACACCCGGGCAAGACGGAAGGCAGATGGTGCAGTCCGGCGAAGACCAAGGCTTCAAATTCATGCAGAACCAAAAATGGCAGAAAACGCGGGTCCCCGATGTCGTTCTGGAATGCGTCCTCCAAGTGTCGCACACGCTCATAGGGTGTGCCCGCCGGAAGGGTGTCTTGGCCCGGAAAGTCATTCGGGAGGCCGTAATAGTCGATCATCGTTGTGACCAATACCACATTACTATCACGTAGAAGTTGACGAATCTCTTTTTTGACTTGCGAATAAGAGCTGATGCCGCCCTTGAAAGTGGCTCCTGCCTTGGTGCGTTTGGTTTTGGCCAGCACCGGCGTCAGCTCTAATCTCGACTCCAGATGGGGGGGGCGAGCACATCGCGAACAAAAGTCTCTTCAGTTTGTCCTTCGACGGAGATAAACCTCCGTCTCATCGTGTGGGCCGTCCTCCGAGCAGGTTTTTCTCCCACGGATCACCCAATCCGTAATCCTCCAGCCAGGATGTCATTTCCTCGGAGTTCAAACGCCGGAATACCGACTGGCCTTCCTGACGATCTACGACCAGGATGTCCTCCGGTTGGAATTGATTGACCAAGGTCACGGATTGTGTTGCCAAGATGACCTGAGTATGGCGGGCGGCGCTGCGCACCATATCGGCCAGTAGGGAAATGGCGTAGGGGTGGAGTCCGAGTTCAGGTTCATCCAGTACGATGGTTTTGGGCAATAGTTTTGGCGGCTGCAAGAAGAGGGTGGTCAAGCAGATGAAACGGAGGGTGCCATCCGAGAGGGCGTGCGGGCCGAAGAGGGTATCCGAGCCGTGCTCGCGCCATTCCAGGCGGATCTTCTCCGGATTGAAGGGCGAGGGCCGCAGTACGAAATCGCCGAAAAAGGGGGCTGCCAGCCGAATGGTCTCCACGATGTTCCGGTAGTGGGCTTCCTGTTTTCCCGGAGCAGGTACAAGTAAGCCGCGAGATTTGAGGCGTCCGGGCGGAGAAAGAGGTTGTCGTGAATGTCTCCGGTTTGTTTGACCCCGGCGGACGCACTCGTGTCGTGAAAGTGATAAAGCCGCCACGAGTTCAGAGCAGCCAGAACATAATGGGCCACTGCATTCCCTGCCTGATCCCACTCATTCAGGAGCGTTTCATGATGCACACGGGGGGAACGTAAAACTTCGGAGTAAGGTGCCTGATATAGTTGGCGGTCATGAAAGTAGATGATCTCGGAATCAAACACGAACAGGTCGTCTGCTGTCGGGATAAGCGTGCAGGTGTAGCCGTTGGCCAAATGGCTTCCCCGTGTGAACCAAAGCTCGATGTCCAGGCGTTCGGTGGTTTTGCGGCCGTAGTGAAGAATCTGATCCGCCCCGCCTGCCTGAGCTACATAAGTTTGCATTCCCTGGGCGGCTAAGCGGTTCATGAACTGAAACAGGCTGATGAAGTTCGACTTGCCGGCTCCATTGGCACCAATCAGGACGTTGATAGGGCGCAGCGTGATCTCGGCTTCCCGGATAGATTTGTACCCTTTGAGGAGCACACGCTCTAACATGGGCCGATCCTGCGAAGCGATGCTTCAACTCTTTCAGGTTCCCGTTGCGTTCTCCCACGCTACTACCTCATCTTCCCTTCTCCGCGATGGAGGGGGGAAAGCAAGCCGGGTGAGTCCACACGAAATCTGCAATTTTGTCGGAAGGCCGAGACAGAGGAATCGTGACAAACGAAACGACTCAGCCGAGGAGGAATCGAGGCGTCGCGCACCCGAACCAAGCGAATGCGAGGGGGACAAGGGCGATGCGGGTATTCACGGTGACAGGTGGCGGCGGAGGGCGGCTTCCAACTCGGTCTTTTGGCCGGGGTGTCCTTTCCAGAGGAGTTGGCCATGCCGATCGAGTACCACCGCGGTGGGGTAACCTTCCACGGCGAAGAGATCGCGGACACGTCCTGGCCCGGCTCCCGGTTCCACGTAGACGGGGTAATTCACAGTGTGGCGAGCGGCGTACTGCTGGGCGGCTTGCAACCGCTGCTCCAGCGGCAACTCGTCGCAGAGCACGGCCACGATTTGGAGTCCTGCGGCACCATAGCGGGCTTGCAAGTCTTTGAGAATGGGCACCACCGGGCGGCAGTGGGGGCAGTCGCTGGTAACAAACTCCAGGACCACGAGGCGGGCGGAACTGTCTCCAGGGAAGCTCCAGGGGCGCTGCAAGGAATCGACCAGAACCACCGTGAAGGGCTTCCCGATCTGGGATGGCGAAGAGTTTTGCGATGAGGGAGGGTTCCCCGAAGGCGGCACGGGGAGCTTCGGCACTGGCGGCGGGGGTGGCGGCGGCGGTAAGGAGGGAGGGCCGGGAATACTCACCGGCGGCGGCGTGTAGGGCGGGCGCGGTCCATCGGCTGTGTTTTCTGGCCGCAGCGGCGGAGCGAGATTTTGAGGCGGCGGGATAGCTGGCGCTGCCGGCGTTCCCCCGCCCGTTCCTCCTGCACCACCGCTGGGTAGGCGACCGCTGGGCGGCAACGACGGCGGCACCGGCTGGCCAGACCCGCCATCCGGCTGGAAGGCGCCATCCGAGCTGGCCCGTGGAGTGCGGGAACGCGGCACTCCTTCCGGCGGCGGTAATAGCGGATCGCCTGTCCCGACGCTACCGGCGTCTGCTCCGCTGGCGGGGTCCTCGCGCAGGACGAGAGTCAAAGTCGTATTCGGCACTTTGGTTTGAACCGTGCCGCGCCAGCGCCGTCCTTGTTGCTGGGCTTCAGCCGTCAGTTGATAGCTCTGGCCCGGTTTGAGACCACGGGTCAAAAAGTAGCCTTGATCATCGCTGTAGATGCCCATCGCTCCACCGGGGGAGGACGGCAAAGGTTCGATGCGAATGAAGACATTTTTGGCGGGACGGCCTAGAGCATCGACGACTCGGCCGCCCAAGGCATCGGAGGCCGCCGCCGTTGTACGGCTCCAAGGGCCGCCTTTGGGCACGCCCGTTTTGGCGCCGGGGAGTTGGGCGGACGGGTCCAACCAAGCCGGTTGCTTGCCGCGCGCTGCGGGCATGGCGGCAGGTTCTCTTCCCTCCCGGCTCCGCTCGCTCGTCTTGCAACCGCTAACCGCCAACAGCAGCAAAAGCAGCACGTTGACGGCGCCACGACCCCACATCGTCCGCTGGCCTCCCGTTTGCCACCGCATCTCTGGCGGCGGATGCGCCCCTCTGGCTTTCGAGGGGGCAGCTTCCTTCACCGGCGGTGATCGCAACCCGTCGGCTGGACTAGGACAGCATCCTTCAGGGGCATCATTCCGCACGGCAGGGTTACGGTCAAGGCCACCTCCGCGTGGCGGCAGCTGGCCACGCTCGCCCCACCGCCTCCCGAAACGATCCGGAGGAAACGGCGGATCTTGCCAGCCTCACGTGCGGGAACAAAACGGAGAGTCAGGGAAAATCTGAGTCCCGCAGGGAAAACAGGGAGGACGAGGATTCTAGCGAGAGGGGCGAAAGAACGGCGAGCTGCAAATTGAGGCGGGGCAGGGCCGAGGAAAGCGACAGGGTTTTGTCGAGAATGTTGTGAGAATTAAGGATGCTTCAGGAAAGCAGCGAGAGAACGGCAGCACCTCGCGGGAATGGGGACAGTCCAGGGAACGGCAAAGGGAGGAGCGATGCCGAGGAAAGTCATGGCAGAAGCGCAGGCGAGATCGGTTTGCGGTCAGAGGGCGGCTCGGACGATCGCCAGGAAGGAATCGGCCTTGAGGCTGGCCCCGCCGACGAGGCAACCGTCCACGTCCGGTTGGCGGAGCAGTCCCGCGGCATTCTCCGGCTTGACGCTGCCGCCGTATTGGATGGTGATGGAGTCCGCCGCTGTCGAGCCGAAGCGCTCTGCGATCTGAGCGCGAATGAAGGCGTGGGCCTGCTGGGCTTGCTCTTCCGTAGCGACCCGGCCTGTGCCGATGGCCCAAACCGGCTCGTAAGCAATGGTCAGCGCGGCAGCTTGTTCCGCCGTCAGGCCGGCCAGGCCGTTCTGAAGCTGGCGCAAAAGGACGCTTTCCGTCTGGCCTGCTTCGCGTTCGCTCAGCAACTCGCCGATGCAGAAGATGACGTGCAGCCCTGCCCGCAGCGCTCCGTGGAGCTTTTTGTTGAGAAACTCATCGCTTTCCTGGAGTCCATGCCGCCGTTCGCTATGCCCGATGATGACGTATTGGCAGCCCGCCTCCCGCAGCATGTACGGCGAGACCTGCCCGGTAAAGGCTCCCTCGCGCTCGTAATGGCAGTCCTGGGCGCCGAGCGCCACGGGAGTGTTGCGGAGCACTTCCCCCACGGGCAGCAGCCAGGGAAAAGGAGGACAGACCGCGACGCGCAGCCGGCGAGCCGTTTCCGCATCGACCCCCGCTGCCACGCTCCGGGCTAGCTCCCGCGCTTGCTCCAGAGTCGTGTACATCTTCCAATTGCCGGCGATGAACTTCTGCCTGGGCATAACACCTCCTGCGGGCAAATCTCACTCACTCGCCACTGCGTGTCAGTTCACTGGCGTTTATTCCGCTCCGCGGTTCTATCCTCAGCGCGGTGGGCGAACTGTTCCGCGTTTTGTCTCTGGCCGTTCGCTGGGGCCTATTCCGCAATCGGTGCCGGCGGAATAACCGTGGCGGCCAACTGCGGAAAGCCAGGGAACGCTTGCCTACCCTTGGGGCGATAACGCTTGCCTACCCTTGGGGCGATTCAGGGGACCAGCTCCGCTTCCGGGCGGCTCCAGAACTCGCGTCCCAAGGCGGCGGCCAAGCGGCGCAGGTCTCCCATCAGGTCGAGGAATTGGTGGGGCAATAGGGCCTGTGGCCCGTCCGACAAAGCCTTCTCCGGGCAGTGATGGACTTCGACATGGACGCCATCGGCTCCCGCCGCCACCGCCGCCCGGCACATGCTCGGAATCAAATCCGGTCGGCCCGTCGCGTGACTTGGATCGACAATGATCGGCAGATGGCTCTGCACCTTGACGTTCGGCACCGCGCTCATGTCCAGCATGTTACGCGTACTGTCCTCGAAGCTGCGCACGCCGCGCTCGCAGAGCACCACATCATGGTTCCCCTCGGCCAGGATATACTCGGCAGACATGAGCAGGTCCTTGACCGTGGCACTCATGCCTCGTTTGAGCAAGATGGGTTTGCGTGTCCGACCGCATTCCTTGAGCAGGTCGAAGTTCTGCATGTTGCGGGCGCCGATCTGGAGCATGTCGGCATAGCGGCAGACCAGCTCCACCTGCCGCGGGTCCATGACTTCCGTGACGATGGGCAAGTCGTACTTCTGGCCGACATCGCGGAGGATTTTCAGGCCCTCTTCGCCCAAGCCCTGGAAGGCATAGGGGCTGGTCCGGGGTTTGAAGGCGCCGCCGCGAAGGATGTTCGCGCCTCCGGCCTTGACATAGCGGGCGATGATGTCCATCTGTTCATAGCTTTCCACCGCACACGGCCCGGCGATCATGGCCAGGCTGCCCCCGCCGATCCGCACCTTGCCGACATAGACCACGCTATCCGCCGCGTGGAACTCCCGGCTAGCCAGCTTGAACGGCTTCATGATCCGCAGCACCTGCTCCACTCCGGGAATGGCGGAGAGGTTCTCGGCACCGGGGCGGTTCTCATCCCCGATCACTCCCACGATCGTCCGCGATTCCCCGCGGCTGACGTGCGGCGTAAAGCCCAGCTCCCGGACCCGCTCGATGATGTGCTCCAGCTGCTCCAGCGTGGCATCAGGACGTATCACCAGGATCATTGCTGCTTCGTGGATTGAAGAGTTTCTGGGTGGGTATCCGTTATGTTTCCGGGCATGACCCCAAAAACCGAGGACGGCAAGCTCGGACTACTGTTCCGTACAGCAGCCCTACGGCAAAGGGGATTACGCGGCGGAACGGCACCAACCGCGGCACCCCCCGCCGGACCAGCACCTTTAGGTTCCGCTAGGTATGTTACAAAATGCCTCCCCTGTGCGACAGGGGGACTCCCGCATGGACCCACGCCTTCCCATTGCGACAGGGATACCCCCCTTATGGACGTGGCTATTTCGACAGCACGCCGATCTGACCTGAAGCAGCAAAGCTAACCGCTTAACTCGCTTGCGTGGTTCACTTGCGTCAGCGTCTGATCGCTAGCGTCAGCGTCCGAAGGCGGCAGAATCCAGATTTAGGTTTCGACTCAAGATGGGGCCCTGTCTTTTCCCACCACTTCCTTTCCAGATCGTTCCACTGTGGATCATTCGTCATCCGCCCGGGCTTGGGGGAAGGAGCCGAGCACGTGGACCGAATCGCAGACTTCCTCCATCGCCGCTAGGGCACGTTTGACCTTCGGGTCCTCGCGATGGCCGTCAAAGTCGATAAAGAAGACGTATTCCCCCTTGGCTTCCCGATAGGGGAATGATTCAATCCAGGTCAGGTTGATCTTTTGGGCCTTGAAGATGACCAAGACATCGGCCAGGGCGCCGGGAGTGTGGCTGATCTGGAACATCATGGCGGTTTTGTCGTGGCCGGTGCGGGCACTGTCCGTCAGGCCGATGACGGCGAAGCGCGTCTCGTTGAACGGCGAGTCCTCGATGTTGTGGTAAAGAATGTTGATGCCATACCGGACGGCGGCTTGGCGGCTAGCGACGGCGGCGACATTCGGCTCGCTCAGCACCAGGCGTGCGGCATCGGCGGTGCTAGACACCTCATGGAGCGTCGCATGCGGCAGGTTCTTGCTGAGCCAATTGCGGCATTGGCTGAGGGCTTGGGCTTTGCTGTAGACGCGGCGGATTTCCGTCTGTTGGCAATTCGCCAGAAGGTGGTGGTGCACCCGCAGGCGGATTTCCGCGCAGATTTTGATCTGCGGCATGCGGATGAACATGTCCAGGGTGTCGGCGATGCGGCCGTCCGTGGAGTTTTCCAGGGGGACGACGCCGTAGTCGGCATGCTTGCGGGCCACTTCCTCGAAGACGGCGGCGATGCTGCCCGTGCGGTTGTAAGCCACCGCCTCCCCGAAGCGTTGCAAAGCGGCCAGGTGGCTGTAACTGTACTCCGGCCCTAAGAATGCAATGCGAGTCACCTTCTGGACCGCGCGCGAGCCAGAGATCAGCTCCCGGAAGATCGCCTTAATGGTCACTTCCGGTAGGGGGCCTTTGTGCGCAGCCAGCACATTGGCCAACACTTCCTCCTCGCGGGCCGCGGAGAAGACTTCCCCGCCCTGATTCAGCTTGACCTTGCCGATCTGCGTGGCAATGCTCGCTCGTTTGTTCAGTAGCTCCAGGATTTGCAGGTCCAGCTTGTCGATCTGAGCGCGTAATGCCTGGAGGTGGGCCTCCGACTCTTCGCCTGTCGTGTGCGTTTCGACTTTCCGCGCCATAGAGGACTCGTTGTTTCTCAGGTTACTCCCTTGCCGATGGATGAGGGAGGGCGTGTGAATACGTTCACAATTTACCGGGCAGGAAAAAAGCCGTCAACTTTTCCCACCACCTCGGAAGCCTCTTGGGGCATCGTCGTGCCGCCGGACCCAAATCCTCCTGCTATCCATGTTTCCACCCCAATCAACCCCCAATTCTCCATGATCCGCCCCATTCCGGTCCCACCAACCGAAACCCTCCCCTCTCGGTCCCCCCGGCATTGGCGGCTGAATCTTTTTCTCCTTCCCCAGTATCGAAAGAGTTGACGTAGACCGTTGGCCGGGAGGCTGTTCGACGGGCCAGCGGTGGAAGGGGGGCGAGCTGGAGCAAAATGCCAGCCCTCCTCAACAGGAACGGATCGAGGGAAACGTTACAAATACGAGGGAGCTAAATCCCATGGCAGAAGAGAAGATCATCGGAATCGACCTGGGGACGACCAACTCCGTGGTGGCGGTCATGGAGGGGAGCGAAGTCAAGGTGATCCCCAATCAGGAAGGGAACCGCCTGACGCCGAGCGTCGTGGCCTTCACGGACAAAGGGGAGCGCCTGGTAGGCGACCCGGCCAAGCGCCAGGCTATTACCAACCCGAAGCGGACGATTTATTCCATCAAGCGGTTTATGGGCCGGCGCTTGTATGAAGTGGAGGACGAGGTGCGGCGCGTGCCGTACAAGGTCGTGGCGGACGGCCCCAACGATCTGGTCAAGGTCGAAGTGGACGGCAAACGGTACACGCCGCCGGAAATCTCGGCGATGGTCCTGCGCAAGCTCAAGGAGGCCGCCGAGGCTTACCTGGGGCACACGGTGCGCAAGGCGGTCATCACCGTGCCGGCTTACTTCAATGACGCCCAGCGGCAGGCGACCATCGACGCAGCGGCCATTGCCGGCTTCGACACCGAATACGAAATCCGCGGCAAAGACGGCAAAATCATCAAGCAGCGCATGCGGATCATCAACGAACCGACCGCAGCCTGCATCGCTTACGCCTTCGACAAGCGTAAGGACCAAAAGATCGCCGTCTTCGATCTGGGCGGCGGGACGTTCGACATTTCCATCCTCGACGTGGGAGAGGACGGTGTCTTCCAGGTGCTCTCCACCAACGGCGACACCCACCTGGGCGGCGATGACTTCGACCAAGCCCTGATGGATTACGTCGCCGGGGAGTTCCAGAAGGAGCACGGCATCGACCTGCGGAAAGACCCGATGGCTATGCAACGGCTCAAGGAAGCCTGCGAGCGGGCCAAGAAGGACTTGAGCCAGCAGGTGCAGACGGACATCAACCTGCCGTTCATCACGGCGGATGCCAGCGGGCCGAAGCACCTGATGATGACCATCACCCGCAGCCAATTCGAGCGGCTGGTGGAGCACCTGGTCGAGCGCTGCAAGAAACCCGTCATGCAAGCTCTGGCTGATGCCAAACTCCGGCCCGACCAGATCGACGAGGTGGTGCTGGTCGGCGGGATGACCCGCATGCCGCGCATCCAGCAACTGGTCAAGGAAATCTTCGGCAAGGAAGGGCATAAGGGAGTCAACCCGGACGAGGTGGTGGCGGTCGGAGCGGCCATCCAGGGCGCCCAACTGCTCTTGGGGGCAGCCGCCGACATCCAACTGCTCGACGTGACGCCGTTGACCCTGGGCATCAAGACCCTCGGCGGCGTCATGACCCCCATGATTCCCCGCAACACCACGATTCCGTACCGCAAAAGCGAAATTTTCACCACCGCGGCGGACAATCAGACGTCGGTCGAGGTCGAGGTGTATCAAGGGGAGCGGCCCATGGCCGATGACAACAAAAAGATCGGCAGCTTCCACCTGGACGGCATCCCGCCGGCCCCTGCCCGCGTCCCCAAGATCGAGGTCACCTTCGAGTTGGACGCCAACGGCGTGCTTAGCGTTACCGCCAAGGACCTGGCCACTGGCAAGCAGCAATCCATCCGCATCGAAGGTTCCTCCGGCCTAAGCAAGGAAGAAGTGGAGCGGATGCGCCGCGAAGCCGAACTCCATGCCGAGGAGGACAAGCGCAAGCGGGAGTTCGCCGAGACCAAGAACCAGGCCGAAACCCGCATCTACGATCTGGAGCGGACGCTCAAGGAAGTCGGGGACAAGCTCTCCGAAAGCGACAAAGCCGCGGTCCATGCCGCCATCCAGAAGGTCCGCGACGCGGAGCAGCGGCAAGACTTGGCCGCCCTCAAGTCCGCCCTCCACGAGCTGGAGCAGGCGTCCACCGCAATGGCCCAACACCTCTACGCCTCTGCTGGCGCTCAGACCAGCAGCGGGACCAGCGGTGCAACGCCTTCGGGCAAGAAAGGCGGCGGTGATGATGTCGTCGATGCTGAATATGAGGTGAAGAAGTGATCCTCTCTCCCTTTGAGCGGCTCCCCTTTGAGCGGCCCTGCTCTGAGGATCGCTTGAGGGCAGCCATCGTCACTCCGCCGCTGTAGGGAAACCCTTCCGTTCCCGCTCCCGTCGTCTCCTAGGGGCAGCGAACCGGCTCGGTTCGGCTGCCCCCGTTGCTTTCCTTGCAACTTGTTCCCGTGGGACTATCGCACCGCCGCCTCTCCTCGCCACCCCCAGCGCTGGCGGCGTTTTTTCTTTCCCTCCGGCACAGATTGGGGTAAAGTAAAAAGCAAATGGCAGAGGCCCCGACTCCAATAAACTGTACGGGAGCGCCGGGATGAATCCTGTTCCCTCACCGCTGCCGTCGCGCAGCAGTCCACCGGCTCCGGCTGGCCTTGGAACCTCGCCACGCTCGGCTTCCGCCAAGGACCCGTTCGCTGACTTGGCCGTTCCCCAATTGCCAGAGGAGGAGTTTTGGGAGAAGTACAACAAGCGGCTAGAGTTTCCCCTGGCAACGGTCACCGCCGTCCTGTTGCACATCGGGATTGCCGCGTTGCTCATTTTCATCCTGGTGCGGCTCATGAATCGGGAGGACACCTCGCCGGTGCCCGTCCAATTGGTGCAGGTGTTGGGCTTGGACGATGGGGGCGGTTTAGGTTCGTCAGGTTCGGGTGGGGTGGAGGACCCCTTCGTCCAGGCAGATGCCGAGCCGGATCGGGCCATCATCAACTCGCTGCCGAACCCGAATCAACTGCCGGAGATTCGCGACGAGATTCGCCAGACGATCCGCTACTTTGACGAACAGGGGCGGCTGCCGATTTCGGATTCCAACGCGGCGGCCTATGCCAGTCTGGAAGAGAGCATCCGCAAAAAACTGTTGGGGGCGCGTCAAGGGGCCGGCGATGGGCCAGGGTCCGGCTTCGATGGCTCCGCCGGCAAAGGACCAGGGGGAAGCGGAGCGGACTCCACCCTGGGGCGAAACCTGCGCTGGGTCTTGCGCTTCCGCGTCTCCAGCGGCCGGGACTACCTGGAGCAACTCCGCGCCATGCAGGCGAAACTCCTGGTGCCGATCCCCAACAGTGACAAGGCCCTCTTCTTCCCCGACCTCAACGACTTGTCCCGCCACCGCATCGCCACGGATGACGATCTGCGGCAATTGGCCAACCAAATCAAGTTCTGCGACACACGGCGCGATGCCGTCTGGCAGGTCGCCGGCACTCTGCAACTCGATTTCAAACCGGCGACTTTCTGGGCCTTTTTCCCGAAATCTCTGGAAGAAGAGCTAGCCCGATTGGAGCGGAACTACCGCAATCGCCGACCGGAGGATATCGAGGAGACGATCTTCCGGGTCACCTTCCGCGGCGGCATGCCGGAAGTCGTCGTCGAAGATCAAACCCTCAAGCGCTGAGGCAGCCGGGTCTGTCCTCTCCTCCCGCTTTTTCTCTCCTCGGTGGAACTTTCTGTTGCCCTTCTCCCGTCTTGGCTCTTCTTCCGTCACAGCTTCTGTTGCCCCTGCCCTCTCCGGATTCTGTTGGCTTTCTCCGTTCAGGAGAGGAAAAACTTTTTCCCGTCTGGCCGTGGCTGCCGCAGACGAATGTCGGGGGAGAAGGCCGCGGAACACTGTTCGGGAAGAAGAGAACGGCGGTGTTAGCCGGATCGGAACGGTTTGCACGGCCGTAACGATTGCGAGAGGGAGGGGAGCATTTTTTTCACTGGGGCAGAACAAGGGAGGGCATCCCGCACGGGTCTGATCACCGATAGATCATGGCGAGATCGCCCCCGGCTCGTGGACATGCTCCATGGGATGGCACCGCGAGATGGGGACCTGGAGACACATCGGGGAAGTGACGACGGGCATGGCTACCTTTTATCTGCTACCGCCGCGAGCCTGTCTGGAAGAGGCCCTGGCTCAACTGCTGCACCGTTTTCTTCCCGGCCTGCCCTTGCCGGAGGAGGGCTGGGAATTGGTCGTGGACCGCCTCGCTACGGCCGCCCATTGGCCTGCCGATGTCTTCCTGGTTCCGCGGGATGATCTGCCGGAGGAAGAACCCCTCAGCGAGGCGCTCATCGCCGCCTTTGGGGCCGAACCGGGGGACCAAATCGTCGAAGTCCCCTTGCACAACGGTCTGCCGCGCTCCTGGACCTTGACCGCCCCCTCTGCTCTGGCCGTGCAGCAAGCCCTACAATGAGGGTAAGAGGCGGTCCGGGAGGGGCAGGCATCCCTTGGGCACAGCGGTGCCGCCGACGCCCCGCGATGGACCGAAATCAGGCGATCGAATCACCATGACACCCCCACCTGATCCTGTCGAAGCGGACCCCTGGGCGGAAGAGGACGAATGGCAGAAGCTCGCCGAGGAACTGGGTGCCCTGCCGCCGAAGACGCGGGAGCATTCGCCGCCGCCATCCGCAGGTGCTGCTGCGAGTTCTCCTTCCGCACCGGAACAGCCGCCCCATCTGCCCGCAGAAACTGAGGCGTCCGCGCTTGCCGAGGAGCTGCCGGATTGGGAGGCGAGCGAGGACGCCGCGGCGGCTGGGGTTTCCCGCCAAGTCCTGGAGCAAGAGGAGGCGGCGGATGAATCGGCCGGCCACGGCGGAAGGGCACCGGAGGCGAGTCCGGAAGCGGAAGAGGACGAAGAGGACGGAGGCGGGCGCAAACGGCGAAGGCGGCGGCGCCGGCGGCGCAAGGGGGGGAGTGAGTCGGCCCAGGAATCCGCCTCCAGTAACAGCACGGCGGCCGCCTCTGCGGAAGTTCCTGAGACGGGGGAAGCCGAAGAGCTGCCCGGCGGCGCATCCCCGGCTGGCGCCGCCCCATCGGCTGGCGTCCCAGATTGGAGCGATACAACCGACCCCGATCAGGCTGCCGAAGTCCTGCGCGACATCCTCGCGCATTGGAACGTGCCCTCCTGGGATGAGATCGTCGCCGGCTTGTACCGTCCTGAACGCTGAGCGGCGCCCACGCAGACCGGCTGGCGCGGTTCCCGCCATTCGGCTCGCAGCGGGCCGGAGGGGGGGCTTCCCATGGCTGATGCCGTCATCGAAATCGTCGGGCTGAACGAATTGCCCGTAATCGTCGAGTTGTACAACCGCATTTTCCGGCCGATCAAAGATATTTCTGCCTTCCGCCGGCGCTACCAGGGCCGCCACAACATCCTGCAAATGGTCGCCCGGCTCCAGGATCAACCGGTCGGCTTTTTCCTCGGCTTCGAATTGAAGCCGGACACCTTCTTCGCCTGGTACTATGGTGTGCTGCCGGAGTATCGCCGTCTGGGAATCGGCCAACAGCTTTTGGAAGCAGTCCACGCCTGGGCACGGCAACAGGAGTATGAATACGTCCGCTTTGAATGCCAGAATGCCCACCGCTCCCTCATGCACCTGGCCCTGAACTTTCAGTACGACATCGTCGGCATCCGCTGGGACTCTGGGTTGGGAGACAACCTGATCATCTTTGAAAAGACCCTCAGCAGCGAACCGTGATTCCCTTCTCAGCATCCCCTCTCGGCAACAAACCCCAACACCAGAGCCTCGCCGCAGCGAGCCGTGTCGCTGAGCTGTCCCGCCGGATGGGGTAGCCTTCGGGTTCACGACTCCCACCACAACCTGGGGTGCCAATCGGCCCTGGCGCAGAGACACCGCGGAATGTGGCTCCGCTTGCCTCCCCCTTTTCGGGATAGTCGGTCAGGAGGCGGCTATGGCCGAGTTGCGGAGGCGGGTGCGCGGGGACTTTTCCTGAAGGAAGTTGCGGAGCAGTTGGGGACCTTCCACGGTCAGGAAGCTTTCCGGATGGAATTGGACGCCATGCAAGGGCCACTGTTTATGTCGCAGGCCCATGATTTCCCCCTCTTCTGTCCAGGCACTGATGACGAAGTCGGGATGCTGCCAAGTCTCGCGGCGGATGACGAGCGAGTGATAGCGGGTTGCTTCGAAGGGATTGGACAGGCCGCGGAAGACCCCCTGCCCATCGTGATAGATCAGCGAGGTCTTGCCGTGCATGATTCGCCAGTTGCGGACGACTTCTCCACCGAACACGTGGCCGATGCACTGATGCCCCAAACACACTCCCAGGATGGGAATGTCTGCCGCGAAACGACGCAGGACGTCGTTGCATACCCCCGCTTCCTTAGGGGTGCACGGACCAGGAGACAGAATAATGTGCGATGGCTCCAGGCGCGCGATTTCCTCCACCGTGATTTGGTCGTTGCGGACGACGTGCATCGAGAGGGTCGGGTCGATCTCTCCCAGCCGCTGGACCAAGTTGTAAGTGAACGAGTCGTAGTTATCGATGAGCAGGATCATCGTCCGGCCTCTGCTTCGCCTTTGGGAAACCTGCCGTTAGGATTGCCGCGCCGGGAAGCGCTGAGCGCTATTGACCGTCGGATCGTACTTCCCCTGGGCCTGTTCCGGCGGCACAATTTCCAGATATTCTTCCGAGGCGGGAATGTCATACCAGGCGCCATCGCAGAAATCGACTAGGGCTTTGCCATTCCAGTTGACAGTCACCACCCGGCCAATCCGGCCAGCGAAGCGCTGGTATTGCGGCCAATCGCCTCGAATCCGCACGAAACGGTCCGTCCAGTGACGTCGCAATTCGCCGATCCGTTCCGGACTTGCCATAGCCACCCCTCATTTCCCGCTTGCAACCTCGTGGCTTTTGCTGTTCGTGGCCTTCCTATACTTTGGTAGCAGCCTTATAGCCTTCTTCCCAAGGCGGCCTTCTGGCCCGTCCCCCTCCTTGGCTCGCCGTTCCCCTCCTGGGCTCGGCTCGCCGTTGCCCGGCTGCCAATTCCATCCTCAGACTATTGTACAACTCCCCCTCGAAGAGTGCGCTAGGGACGAAAGAGGCGCGGGGAACGAGGCGGCGGTTCGATTTCGATCGATTGCAGAAAGCGGACGGCATCCGCGGCTCCATAATCCCGATCCATCCCTGGATCATGCCAATCCACGGACAGGGGGCCGTCATAGCCGATCTCGTTCAGGGCGCGGAGCAGGTTCGGCCAGTCGATGCCGCCATGTCCGGGAGAGCGGAATTGCCAGCCGGCGCGGCGATCCCCGCTCGGCCAGTAACCGCTCAGGATGCCAGCACGGCCATCGAGTGTCAGCACAGCGTCCTTGACGTGAACATGATAAATCCGGTCGGCAAAGCGGCGGACGAACTCGATCGGGTCCACTCCCTGCCAGTGCAAATGGCTCGGATCGAGGGTGAAGCCGAACTCCTCCCGGTTATCCAGGGCTTCCAGCACTAGTTCCGCGGAGTAGAGGTCGAAGGCCAATTGTCCGGGATGGACTTCGCAGGCGAAGCGGACGCCGCAATCGCGGGCCACATCGAGGATCGGATGCCAGCTTTGGGCGAATTGCTGGAGGGCTTGCTCCAGAAGCTGCGGGGTAAGCGCCGGATAGCCAGCGACGTACCGCCAGATGGGGGAACCGGTAAAGCCGGTGACGACGGTGACGCCGAGCCGTTCTGCCAGGCGGAAGGTGGCCATCATCTCTTCGGCGGCACGCTGGCGGACGCCTGGCGGTTGGCCATCTCCCCACACATGATCTGGCAACAGGGCTTGATGCCGCTCTTCAATCGCGTCACAGACGGCTTGGCCGACCTTGTGATTGGCAATCGCTGCCAGGTGCAGTTCATGCCGGGCCAGCAAGTCAAGCAGACGGGCGCAATAGTCTTCGTCCCTGAGACCCCGCTGCACCTCCAGATGGTCTCCCCAGCAGCATAATTCCAGGCCGGTGTAGCCCCACCCCGCCGCTTGAACCACCAGGGTGGCCAGCGGCAGGTCGGCCCAAGGACCGGTGAATAACACGATGGGTCGGGCCATGGGCAGCATCCTTGCTGGCGATCAGCGGGTCTCCACCATCTCGCTCGTCGATCGCTGCTTCTCCCTCCCCATGGGCGGCAGGTTTACTGACCCGACGCTGGAGACTCCGGAACGCCAAGACTGTTTGCACCGGAGGACGGCGGATTTCCCGAAGAGTCTGCCGCTGTCGTACGGCTCGCGGAACTGCTCTCGGCAGAAGGCGCGGCATTGTCCGGGGAAGCCGAACCCAACACCGGCTCATGATCTTGCGGCGGAGGGGGGGGAGCCGGCGCAGCGGGTGCTGCCCCAGAAGCCTCGCGGCTGGCGGGGGTCTGGGAACTGCTCAGTCCCCACCCCGCCGCACCAACAGCACCTTCGGCTGGCCCAGGAAATGGCGGCGGACCACCGGGGACCGACGCGGAAGGAGCGGGCGGCGGTGGCCCAGCGGGGGGTGTCGTTGTGGCCGAATCCGACGGCGAAGCAGGAGGCGGCGAAGCAGGAGAGCCGGAAAATGTGCCGCTTCCTGAAGCGGGCTTTGTCGGAGTCTCACCACCTGCTGCGCTCCCCGCCGGTGATGCCGGCGCTGGTCCCGGAGTCGTCATCGGCAGAGAAATGGTGCCCCCCGATGTGGGCGGACTGGGGGAAGATGGCGGCGCCATGCCGATCGGCTCCTCCAATTCCTCCTCATACACCTCATCGAGTTCCGCTTCGTCGTTGATCTTGCGGAGGAGGAAGTAAATGATCGTGGAAGCGGACCAGAAAAAGCTGTAGCTGAAGCCGACCATGCACAGAAAGATCAGATGCAGCCACAAACCGATCAGGCCCGCTCCCCAGGTGTTGTAGAAGTAAAAGCTAGCCATCGCTTCGTTGTAGGAGGTGGGATTGGCCGGGACGTATTCAAAGACCACCCGCTGGCTTCCTTCCACCTGCCGCTCTTGCAGACGGATGGCGTAGGGAGAACCAAGCGTCAGCAATTCGCGCCACCCGAAGGACTGCGGCGCGTAGATGAAGAGGTAATCCGGCTGGCGGCTGCTATAAATGCCCGCTGCGGTCTGACTGACGGCCCATTTCCCCAAGTACACCGCCAAAGACACGAAGAACAGGACGAAAAAGGTCACCGCCGCTCCGTACAGCAGGGCCAATGCCCAGTACCCGATGTAGCGCCACGGTGTCGAGTAAAGGTAATTCATGGCCCGGCTGACAGCATCGAGGGCGTCGCTCTGATCCCCCTCCACGCTCAGTGTCACGAACATCAAGGGATAAGCCACCAGCCCGATCGCAAAAAAGGTCATCACCGCCCCAGCGATGAGGATCAGCGGCAGTCCGATGCCAAAGATGATCAGATCGCCGAAGAGCGGAATCAGGCCCAACAAGCCATACACGATCAGGCCCAGGACCGACAAAGCAATCAAACCCAGCGGAATGAGCGGCCCGCCGGCGTAACCGACGTAGCGCTTGGCAACGAAGAGGAGGGCCTGTTTGAGGCTAATCGGCCCTTTGCGTGTGTACTGGATGGCGGCAATGCGCGTGATCACCCCGGCGAAGAAAGCCCAGATCAGGATGCTGCTGACCAGCACCAAAATCAGATAGAGGCGGGTAAGGGGGGTGAGGTTGGGCCGAGCCAGGTAACCGATCGGTAAGAGGATTTTGGCCAGCGGTTCCAGAAGCACGGGCACAGCCGTCTGGATGTATTGCGCCAGTTGCCCGCCCCAGGTGGCCGGGGGAGAACCGAGCAACCGGGTCAGAAAGGTGAAGGGGTTTTCCCCCCGGAATTCGTACCAGGGCATGGTGCGGAGGCGTCCGCCGGGTCCGGCCAGCTCGTCCAGGACCCGCCAACGCGCCAGATCGGCTTGGAAGCGCTCATCGCCGATTTGCCTGAGGTCCTCTTCCCGGTAGGGTTCATTCGTTCCCGGCTTGGTCTGGCTGCCGAGTTCTTCCTGTATGCGAGCATTGCTGTAAGTCGGATCCTCGCGTTTGGGCTGGGGAGAGAGATTGAAGAAGATGAGGGAAAGCAGCCACCAGACGGCGGTCATGGCAACGATGCCGCCGGCGGCCAGCAGCAGTTTGCGGGGGTCGAGGGCGATCTGAAAGCCACGAAAAATTTCACGCCATAAGGGCGTGGACTGCGGCGCTGTCGGGGAATTGCGACCGTCGGCCATGCCTGCTCCTTGGTTGGGACTCGCTGGTTCTCCGGGTCGCCGGCCTCAGTCATCAGGCCTTGCTCCGAGGCGGGCGCTCCCTGCCCACGGCGGTCGTGGATGTGCGGCCAATTATACCTCTAGAGCCTTATCCGGCAATCGTACCTGTTCCACTCCCGCCCATGCCCTGTGTGTCGCTTCGTTACTCAGCAGCGTGGCGAGGGTGAAAGCATGAGCTTTGGAATGGGTCCGATACTCCTGGGGGCCTGAGATTGCAGGGCCAGAACCGAACCTTTCCGACCTGCACCCTTATGGTCGGGGAACAGTGCGTGTTTATCACGGGAGGGTGGAATAGGAGATTGAAGTCCACATTCCCCTTGCCCTGGTCATCGTTCTTGCAGTACAACGGAAGGCGGAGGGTTCCTGCCTATGCGATTGGCTCAGGTCTCAGCGGGGGTGCTTTTGAGAAGCGGCGTGGCAGTCATTTTGGCCCTGTGGGGAACGGCAGGCTGCCAGCCCCCGGAAGCCCGCAAGGTGCTGCCGACCAAGGTGGAGGTGGACCGGCAGCGTCCGCCGTCCCAGGAGGAGGCGGAGGTTCCCGCCAGCACGCCGGCTGCCGTGCGCAGCTACCTGGAGCAGGCCCTCGCCGCCATGACGCAAAACCAGCCGGCGCTTTTGGAGCGGGCACGCCGCAGCCGCGTCCGGGCCAAGGGAACCATGCTCTTGCCCGATGACAACGGCCAGCTTGTCCGGCAAAATGCCGAGCGAGACATGGCTGCCCAGTGGCCCGACCGCATCCGCCTCCATTACCAAGCTCAACCGCCGCTGTCCTTGCAACTGACCTTCCTCTACGTCAAGGGACGGCTCTGGCTCACTCGCAACCAGATCACCCAGGCCGCGACGGAAGCGGCGATGATCGACGAAGCGCCGACCGACACCCTGGCCCAGCATTGGCTCCCGCTGCTGTTCGTGATTCAGGAACCGGGAGTGGTCGCCTTTGACCTGCGCCCCGCCCAGGGCCAGCCGCCCCGCGATCGCCTCCGGGTCAAGATTCCCGATCGGCCCATCTACTACCTCAGCTTCGATGCACAATCCCGCTTGCTGCGACAAGTGGAGTATCGCTATCAACCCCTGGGCACCGGCCGGCCCATCACACGGGAGTGGACCTTCGACCAGCATCAACCCTTCGAGGGACTCCTCCTGCCGACGCGAATGATCTATGCGGAACGCTTGGACAGTCCGCCCGTTCGGGAAGTCAAGATGGATTGGACGGTGGAGCGCTGGGAGTTCCCCCAGGAGTTTCCCCCGGAATTGTTCGAGGCGAAAGAGACCCCCCAATAAAAAGTGCCCGTCGCGTGGGGGCTCTAGCGGAATCCTGGATATTTGAGAAGATGGGGTGTGTGCCGACAGCCGAACCCCGCGCTGCGAAGGCAAGCTGCGTCCCAGGTTTTCCGCCACACATTCCGCCCTTCAGCATCCGCCTCTGAGAACAGTAATGCGTTGTTTCCTCGACAATAGACGGCTCCCGCGGACTGTCATACATCAAGTTCCTCGACAATGGCCTGATCGGCCTTTTCCATGATGAAGCGGTAGCGCGGGGCGGGGTCCTTGCCGAGCAGTTCCTGGAAGGCTTCATGAGCTTCACGGGGATTGTCGATTTCCACGCGCAGCAAGGTGCGGGTCCGCGGGTCGAGTGTGGTGCGCCAGAGCACCTCGGCATTCATTTCCCCCAGTCCCTTGAAGCGGGTGATCTCCGGGCGGGCATTGCCCTTCAGGGAAGCGAGAATTTCTTCCTTGTGCTCGTCATCCCTCGCCCAGTAGGTCTCCTTGCCGACATCGATGCGATAAAGCGGCGGCTGGGCAATGTAAATGTGCCCCTTGCGGATCAACTCCGGCATGTGGCGGAGGAAGAAGTCGAGCAGCAAGGTGCAGATGTGGCAGCCGTCGGCGTCGGCATCCATCAGGAGGATGATTTTTCCATAGCGGAGGCCTTCATAGCGGAACTTATCTCCCGCCCCGGTGCCGATGGCCTGGACGAGATCGGCCAGTTCCTGATTGGCCAGCACTTTGGCCGTGGGCAGGTCTTCGCTGTTGAGGATTTTGCCGCGCAGGGGCAGGATGGCTTGGGTGAGGTTGTTGCGCCCCTGTTTGGCCGAGCCGCCGGCCGAGTCGCCTTCCACGATGAATAGCTCGGTGCTGTCGCGGTCTGTGGATTTGCAATCGGCCAGTTTGCCCGGTAGGCTGAGGCGCCGGCTGCCGGGGGTTCGGCGAGTCACTTCCGCCGCTGCCGCCCGGCTCGCTTCTCGTGCCTTGGCCGCCAGAATGATCCGGCCGATGATGGCATCCGCCGCCGACTTGTTACTGTTCAACCAGGCTTCCAGGGCTGGGCGGACGAAGTTGTCCACCGCGTTTTCCATCTCCGGGTTGTTCAACCGCTGCTTGGTTTGGCCCTCGAATTGCGGCTCGCGGACAAACACCGACAGCACCGCCACAATCCCCTCGCGGATGTCCTCCGCGGTGATTTTCAACCCTTTGACTTTGATGTCGTGGGTTTCGATGTAATTCTGGACCGCTTTGCGGATGGCGCTTTTGAGGCCGTTTTCGTGGGTACCGCCGTTGGGCGTGCGGATGCCGTTGACGTAGGAGCGGTAAGTCTCCTCGGTGGACTCGGTCCATTGCAAGGCGACTTCCATTTTCTGCTCGCCGGAGCGGGCAGCGGTGAAGGCGATATCGGTGACGGCGGGCTTTTGCCCATCGGCCACCAGGCGCGCCAGGAAGGCCGGTAAGCCGCCGGGATTGCTGAACTCGTAAGTTTGCCCGGCGTGTTCGTCAATGAAGGTCAAGCGCAGGCCGCTGTGGATGTAAGACATATCCTCCAGCCGGGCCTTGATGATGTCGGCGTCAAAGCGCGTAGTCTTGAAGATAGCTTCATCCGGCTCGAAGTAGATGGTGGTGCCGTGGCCGCGGGCTGGGCCGACCTTTTCCAGCTTAGTGGTCGGCACTCCCCGGGCAAAGCTCTGGCGGTACTCAAAACCATCGCGCCGGACGGTGGCGACCAGCTTGCGGGACAAGGCATTGACCACCGAAGCCCCCACCCCGTGCAAGCCGCCGGAGTGGAAATAGCCGCTGTCCGTATCGCCGAACTTCCCCCCCGCATGCAGCACGGTCAGCACCAACTCCAACCCGCTTTTTTTGTAGCGCGGGTGAATGTCCACCGGAATGCCCCGGCCATTGTCGCTGATGGTCAAGGCATGCCCGGATTTGTGCAAGGTGACAATGATGTGGTCGGCGTAACCGTTGATGTATTCATCGACGGCGTTGTCCAGAATCTCCCAAGCCAGGTGATGCAAGCCTTTGCTATCCACGCCGCCGATGTACATGGCCGGGCGTTTGCGGACCGGCTCCAAACCCTCCAGAACCTGAATATCCTCGCTACGATAGGCAGCACTTCGATTCGCAGGTAAAGCGGTCATGATCCTCTGCTTCCTCATACAACGTTGTCGGGAAAATCACCCTCTGCGAGACCCCAGCGCCGCGACGAGCACTTGAATTGGCTGGCAATGTCTATGGCCGCCGCTATCCAAAGTGGCGAACTTGCAGGCCGCCGATGCCCCATGTCGCGGGATGTTGGGGTCACACCTCGCCGAACCAATGGGAGTCTTCGGGGGGATGAGTCCGGCCATTGGAGGAAGGCCTGTCCCGTGCTTGCGTCGCGCCCGGTTTGCCGTTCGCCCCCGTGGGTTCCTGGCTTTCCTTGGATTCCTTGGCCTCCTTACTCGCCCGGCTATCCCGGCTGCGCCCTTCCAGTTCGTCCCAATTGACCAGGGTAATTTCCGGCGGCACGAGGGCGGTGAAGCGGGTCCGCAGGCCGGGTTTGATCCCCAAGCCGCCGCGATGCTGTTGTGGGACGGACTCCGGGCTGAACTCCTGGGTCTTGCCGCTTTCGGTCAGGACTGCCAGGCGCTCCCTCCGGCCAGGAGGCAAGACTGCACCGCCTAAGCACTCATCCCCCAACCCCAGCTTGATCCCGCGCACTCCCTTGCCGACTCCGGAAAGTACGGGCACTTCCTCCAGAGGAAAGTGGATGAGGTAGCCCCAGCGTGTGGCCAAGAGCACGCTTCGGTCCTCCGGGCGAACCAAGTGGACGGCGACGACGCGCTGCCCAGCATCGAGTTTGACATAGCGGCGGCCCGCACGGGTGGAAGCGGTGCGGAAAGGGGCCAACGGCAAGCGCAGGACCTGTCCGGCGCTGGTGGCGATGAACAGATGGGGGCCAGCGGGTTCTCCGTTCGCCACCGGGGCCGTCTCCGGAACAAAGCGGCTGTCCGTCGTCAGAGCGGCGATCACCCGTGCGCCGTCCGCCAGGCGGAAATACTTCGTGATCGGTTCGCCATAGCCGGAACTAGCGGGCACATCGTGAATCCGCAGGGTGAAAGCCGTCCCCTCATCCGTGAAAAAGATGACATAGTCCAAGGTGGATCCGGGAACCACGGCGAGGACCTGGTCCCCCTCCCGCACGCGGGTCGATTCCACCGAGCTGAGCCGGGCCACCCGTTTGATCCAGCCGTCCCGCGTCAGTACCACCTGCGTGTTCTCCCGAACGATGTAAGCTTCCTCGTCGAAGGTGAGCACATCTTCGTCGGAAGCCATGCGGGTCTTGCGCCGCTGGCCGAACTTCTCGATGAGGGCTTCCATCTCCTTCTGAATGACCCCCCAGAGTTTACGTTCGGAAGCGAGCAGGGCTTCGATCCGGGCCGCCTCCGCTTGCTTCTCCTTCAGCTCGTCCAGAATCTTGCGGATTTCCATCTGGGCGATCTTGTAAAGTTGCACATCCAGGATAGCGGCGGTCTGCTCGTCATCGAGTCCAAAGGTCCGCTGGAGCTTCTCGGCAGCATCCGCCTTCCCTTGGGACTCCCGGATCAGTTTGATGGCCTTGTCCAGGGCATTGAAGATGATGCGGAACCCTTCGAGGATGTGAATCCGCCGGCGCAAGACCGCCAGTTGGAATTCGTAGCGCCTCCGCACAGTGGCCAAGCGGAAATCCAAAAAGTAGCGGAGCAAATCTTTGAGACTGAGGCCATCGCGGGGGACGAGGGTTTGCCCGTCTTCCGAAGGCACCAGGGCCGTCATGTTGTAGGAAAAATTTTTCTGCAACTCCGTGTGTTTGAAGAGATAGGCCATTACCAATTGTGGATCGGCGTCGCTCTTGATCTCCAGGACCAGGCGCAAGCCGTCCTTGTCGTTCGATTCGTTGGACAGGCCGACCAATTGGGGCAGCTTGCGCTCCTCGATAATCGCGCCGATCGCGCGTTCCAACTCCCCTTTGTCCACACCGTAGGGAATCGAGGTGACCACAATCTGCTTCTTCCCCCGCGGGAGCGGCTCTTCCTTCCACTCGGCCTGGACTTTGATGGTTCCCGTACCTGTCTCGTAGATTTTCCGCAAAGTGGCTCGATCGGTGAGGATTTTGCCTCCCAGGGGAAAGTCCGGCCCCTTGATCTTATCCAACAGTTGGGCCACGGTAGCGTCGGGATGGTCGATCAGATAGATGCAGGCGCGCAGGACCTCCGCCAAATTGTGCGGCGGGATATTGGTGGCCATACCGACGGCGATCCCCTGCGTCCCGTTGACTAGCAGGTTCGGGAATTGGGCCGGCAGCACGACCGGCTCCTGCTTGGAACCGGTGTAATTGTCCCGCATCGGCACCGTCTGCTGGGCCAGTTCGCTCAGAAGAGCTTCCGCGGCAGCGGTCAGCTTCGCTTCGGTGTAACGATAGGCCGCAGGCGGATCGCCATCGACCGAGCCGAAGTTCCCCTCCCCGTGGACGAGGGGCACGCGCATCACCCAATCCTGGGCCAGCCGCACCATCGCCTCGTAAATTGCCTGATCCCCGTGCGGATGGTAATCGCCCATCACCTTACCGATGATCTGGGCCGACTTGACGGCCTTGCGGTCGAAAGTCAGGTTCATGTCCTGATACATCGCATACAGGATGCGGCGCTGGACCGGTTTGAGGCCGTCGCGCACATCCGGCAAGGCTCGTCCGGTCACCACGGATAGGGCATAACGCAGAAACCGAGAACGGCCTTCCGTCGCGATGGATACGGTCTGAATGTCTGCCACGGACCAGATTCCTCCAAAGTCACGAACCGGGAAGCTAGCGGATAGCCGCCCCAACAGCAGGCTCAATGCGGGGCTTTTTTCCGCCCGCCTCCCCTGTTTTATTGTATCATTTGTACACTAAAAACAGCCCTTGGCAAGGGGCGTAGGCTTTTCTCTGCCGAAAAACCGAGCCGGAAAACCGGCGCTTTCCGCACAAATACCGACTTTCGGGGTCCCTTTCCCCGCAAACCGAATCCGAAGGGGGACACTTCCCCTTCTCGACCCCGAAAAGCACCTTCACCCTCTCTATCAAAGGGTCAGCGCATGGCCCAGGAGATACCAGCCCCATCAGCACGGGAGGGCATAGCTGCTCCCGTCAGCAGTTCCCGCATTTTCCGTCCCGGAATGCAGAGGAACATCCCTTGCGGAGGTCTTATTGGAAGTAATGTTTGGCCGCTGGAAGTGCAAGAGTGGCTGGCATCCCGCCTTCATCCAAGGCTGGGACTCATCCCGTCCCATTCCTCGTCGGTATGCTGAGGGAGGACCCACATCCGTGAGCCGGTACCAACGTGAGGAAGCATTACTTGGCTGGCGGGTAGTGCTTGAGGCAATCTTCTACCAAGGTCAGGTATTCCGGGGTGACCTCCTTGAAGCATTCTAGTTGCCAGAAGTGGGTGAAGGTGCGCCCGATGGGGGTTTTGTGGCAGGAGAGCAGCCCCTCCCGGATTTTGGCAATTTGTTCCGGGGTCAGGGAGCCTTGCCGCCAGACGATGACCGCAGGAGGCAACGGGGGCGATTGAGCCAGCACCTTGAGTTTCTGGGCCAAGCCGGGTTTGAGTTCCCGATAGGCTTGTAGGGTGCCGATGTCCACCAGGGCGGCCACACAGGTACCCGCCACCACCGCATCGAGAACTTCCTCGGCGGACTGACCGGCTGGTTTCATCGGGCAGCAATCGCCCGTAGGAATGGCCGGATCGTTGCGGAGGCGTTCGAGGAACAGGAGGCAGTGGGCCTTGCAACCGCGGGGAATGGCAATGCAGGCTCCCTTGAGCTGCTGCGGCCCCTGAGCGGGGCAGTCAGTGTGGACCACCAGGCAAGCTTGCACGCGCCCGCAGGTGGGATGGGTCACCACCAGAGGAACGATGCCGGGCGTGTCCTTGATCCACGCATACTCGAAACCGTGGAAGACGCCGATTTCCAATTTACCGTCGCGGAGTTGTTCCGCCAGGGCCTTATAGTCGGGGACGACCACCATGTCCCCATGCAGGCCGAGTTCCTTATGGAGGGTCTTTTTGAAGGGGGTGGCCGCCGCCTGAATGAGGACTTCGGGCACATCCCGGAATAGACCAGCGGGAAAGCCCACGCGGATGAACTGAGCCGGCTGGGCCGGTGTTCGGGCCGCGGGGGAGGCAACGGTGCTCGATACCGTTGCCGGGGTTGCTGCTGGGGCCGGTGCGGCGTTAGTATCCGCCGCCGGCGTGGAAAGAAGTGAGGAAAGAAAGAGGAGTGTCGCTCCACTGGAGCCTGCCCAAACGTACATTCTGCCACGGATCACGGTACACCTGCTCCCGGTTATCGCGCCCTGCTGGGATGGACTGGCCGCCTTTGGCTTAGCACCCGCCCCGCTGCGGGCGCCGCCGCTTCGCCTATCCCGTTTTGTTCCTAAGGGACGAGGAGACAGACGTTGTCATCGGCTGCTGAAGGGTCCCGCCCACCGCCTTTTGTCTCCGCTTACCCCATTGTTCGCAGGAGGAAGTGCCAAGTGTATGGCACCGGGGCATTTTTTCTGTTTTTCCGGGGGTGCAGGTGCTAAGGCATAGGGGGCGAAGGGAGGGGGTGCGGCTACCAGGCCAAGCGGATCCGCTGGGCTTGGCCCTACGGCTTCGGGACTGTTGGACTCGACGAAGGGAGTGCCCGTCCGGGGAAGGCCGGCGTAATTCCTCCCGCGGTGATGCGTTCCAAAGCGGCCAGTGCCAGCAAGTGTTGATAGACCGCTTCCACATAGTCGGCTTGGGCCTTGGCTGCCAGCACTTCCACCTGGTAAATCTGCTCCCGTCCCGTTTTGGCCAGGGGAATATTTTTCCGGGCCAGTTTGAGCAGCTCGATAGCCAGGTCGTTCTTTTCTTTGGCCAACCGGACTTTTTCACTCGCCAGTTCAAATTCCAGGTAGCCGTTTTCCGCCTCCAGAGTGATGAGGCTGCGGACATTGTCATACATCGCCTCGGCTTTTTGACTGAAGTCCAGCGCACGGGCGACCCGATCGTATTTGCTTCCGACTAATTGGGTGGGCATCTCCGGGATAATTCCGCCGGGCCGGTATTCCTTGCCGCGTTGGGCCTGGGGTACGTCGCGGGAGTGGAGGTCAGCCCCGGAGGCGAAGGTGGGCACAACCCGCCGGAACGGGATGCGGCTTTGGGCATACACTTCCAGGCGGAAAATATCAACCCCAGCCGCGGCTAAAGCTAGCTCTGGGCGGCGGGCCAAGGCGAGTTGCACCACCTTCTCCCGCGTGACCTCCGCCATTTGAGCCATGACTGGCAATTCCTTATCTTTCAGGCGGAAAGCGAAGTCTGGCTCGACGTGCATCAGTTGCCGCAGGGCTGCCTTGGCCCGCTTGCGCCCCACGATCGCCGTCGCTTGTAACTGCTTGGCTTCACGCAGGCCGATCTTGACCGTCAGCACTTTTTCCGTGGTCAAGCCGCCCAATTCATCCGGCGTAGTCGCCTTTTTGATGATGTTTTCCAAAATTTCGATCAAATCTTGGAGTTGTTCCACGACTTCGTCGGCGATGGCCTTTTGCTGCTGGGCATAAACGGCCGTGTAATACAAGCGGATAGTGTCTTCCACGAGTTCATTGTGCACTCGCTGATACTCTCCGGCCGCTCCTTCGAGGCCGCGCTGGGCTTGCTGCTTGCGGACTTCCAAATCCGGGCTGAGCAGGGTTCCCACGGTCCCGAAGCGGAGCAACGCCCGGTAGCCTCCTTCGCTGGCAGCAATGCTGGCCTTGACGGCCTTGAGGTGGGGATGTCGCTCGATCACCAGAGCAATGCACTCTCCCAGGGACAGTTCGGGGCCAGTTTCGGCTTCCTCGACCACTGGTTGCTGAAGGGTTTCCAGTGGGGCTGACTCCGCGGCGACCGGCAGGAGTTGCTGCCAGCGTTGCAAATGGGGCCAATCCGGTCGGGCGGCAGTTCGTGATGGCGTGAGGGAGTGGGCGGCGGTCCCTTGACGAGCCGGTGGCTGGCTCCAGCTCACCGGGGCCAACAGACAGCCCGCCATCATTCCCAGAGCAGTCATTCCGAGGAAGCGGCGCGTACAACTCCGTGGCATGTGCGTCTCCCGCAGATTCCCTCCTCGCGCAGCCGTCCCGTGCGTCGAGGCTTAGCATCGGCCGGTCCGCACCGGCTTCTGGACGGCGAAGTAGGCAAAAACCGTACAATCCGAATACAGGCGTACCGATCCTGCGGCCTGCACCGTCCGCACCCGTGACCCAACCCGGAATCACCGGCCATGGAGTACTTGCTCAGCCCCGGCGCCGAACGGGCTATGACCGCTGCCCAAAGCTGGGCGGCACGCCTCGGTTCGGAAATTGTACAGCTTACCCACTTTATCTTAGCCCTGCTCGACGAAGAGGAAGGGCGGGTTGCCCAATTGCTTCACCGCCTTGGCCTGTCCCCCGATCGGCTGCGGGAACAACTCCTCGCTCTGCCCCCCGCTCCCCCCGTTCCCTCCCCGGAAACCTTGCTGGCCCTGGCACGGGACTGGTCCCTCTCTTGCCGACAAGACCCCCAAGTGCTGACCGATGCCCTATTGCTGGCGGTGCTCCAAATGGACCCTCAATACGCCGCTGCCGTTGCCCCCTTGGGCCTGGATTTGCCTCGTCTCCAGGCCGCTGTGCTCCCCGCTTCCCCTGCCCCGGAATCCGCCGCGGAATCCACCCCATACCCTCTCTCGCAGGCTTGGCCGTCGCCGCTGCCCCCGCCACCCTCCGAGACTTCCCCTCGTGCTACGACGACCAGCCCGACAGCAGAATCGGCCCCGCCGCCTGCCCCCCAACTCACCCTGGAACCAATCCAAAATGCGCCTTCGTATCCCCCGCCGGATGCGTCCTCGGTTTCCTCAACCTCTGTCCTGATCTCTCCAGCTTCTGCCGCGCCCGCCGTGTTCGACGCCGTTGCTCCACCCTTGCCCTTGCTGCGGGTGCTGGATACCAACTGCAACCGGGCACGCGAAGCCCTGCGGGTCCTGGAGGACTTTTGCCGCTTTGTCCGTAACGATCCCTCTTCAACCGAAGAGGTCAAAACGCTGCGGCACGACTTCGCCCGCTGGGAACAGCGACTGCCCCTGTCGCTTCGCCTTTCCGCCCGCGATACCCCCGCGGATGTCGGAACGACTCTCACCGCTGCTGGCGAATATCAGCGCGCGTCCTTAGAACATGTCTGCCAAATCAATCTGAAGCGCTTGCAGGAAGCGCTGCGCAGCCTGGAAGAGTACGGCAAGCTCCTTGATCCCTCCTGGGCGAAACACGCCGAGCAATTCCGCTACCGCACCTATCACTTGGAAGGGCGCTTGCTCCATTCTTCCCGGCGGCAGCAACTCTTGGCTCAAGCCCGCCTCTACTGGCTCTTCACCCCTTCGGCGGCAGGAGAACGTTGGGAATGGCGGCTGGAACAGGCCTTAAGCGGCGGAGTGCAGGTCGTCCAATTACGGGAAAAACACCTGGCTGATCGAGCTTGCCTGCAACTGGCCCAAGCTCTGCGGCGGCGTTGCCACCAGGCCCGCGTATTGTTCCTCGTCAACGATCGACCGGACCTGGCTTTGTGGTCGGAAGCCGATGGCGTCCATTTGGGGCAGGACGATCTGCCAATCGCTCAGGCCCGCCATCTGTTGGGCAGGGAAGCTCTCATCGGGGTCAGTACCCACACGATCGAGCAGGTCCATCAAGCGTGGCAACAAGGGGCGGACTACATCGGCATCGGTCCGGTATTTCCGTCACAAACTAAGGCATTCGATCATTTCCCCGGCCTGGAGTTTGTGCGGCAAGCGACGGCGGTGTCGGTGCGTCCGGCCTTCGCGTTAGGAGGGATCACACCGGAGAATCTCCTCCACGTGCTGGCCGCGGGTGCCCGCCGCATTGCGGTCTCGGCTTGCCTGTCTCAGGCCAGCGATCCCGCTTCCATCGCCGCCCAACTCCGCGCCCTCCTCGACTCCTATGCGCTACCAGGTGTCAATTCCGTGGACTCAAGTGGGCCCGCCCCCGTCCCGGCGCCTTAAATCCTTCCACTGCCAAATCGACACATCCTCTCCGTAAAAAGCGTGGAATTGTTCCAATTCTCCCTCGCCACTTGCTCTTTACAAAAATCTCCTCTTTCGCCATTTTACCGCCATCCTCACGGTGCCGATTTGAACTATTGGCAGGATAGATGATTTATGGTAAACTCAGGCACTTGGTAAAATGGGACAAATGCATAAAGTAATCCAAGCCCAAGCACCCCGCGCAGGGATAGTGGCCTCCGTAGCTCGTCAGGCGACAGCAGATTCTCCGCAAGAGGTCTTGGCTCGGAGCGAGAGAATGGACGCTATACGTGACTTTCTCACCACCGTCCGCCAGGCGAATCTCGTCCCAGGAAACCTGCGCGCCCTGTTGCACATCCTTGTGGGCCGCAAGATCACCCGCCCCGATGGCACGGTCGTCTCCACGGGCCTAACTTGGCGGCAAACCGCGTCCTATCTCCGCCTGCTTCGCTTTGAGCCTCAACTCGCCCGTGAGGTGAACTTGGACCCCGACACCTTGAATATCCGCGATCGCGACCGCTTCTGGTATACGGTCATTGCCCACGCTCAGATCGATTCTCCCGCTGCCGTCGCCGAGGCGGACAAACTCGCTCCCCTCCTTCTCCAGCACGGCTACATCGTCGGCCCGCCACCCGCCGGCTTGACACAGACTCCGCCGCGCCCTGTACCATCCCCAACTCCCCCGCCATCACCTACGCCTGTCCAAAAACCCAAGCCGTCATCTCCCAAAACTTCGTCTCGTAAAAAGAAGACGTAAAAGACCCTACTACCTCCCTATTTCCTTCTCGTTGTCTGGTGTGTCCTCAACATCTGACCCTCTCCAAATATGAAAGTCTCGAAATCTCACTTTTAGCAGCGTTCTCGCAGTTGGCCCGTCTTTTTCGAGCATATGATTGTTTGACTTTCCCGGTTTTTCGCATTAGGGTTCCATAAACTGTCCCTGTGCCGGGTGGCGGGTGGGCGGTTCACCTCGACCGGTCGGCACCACCTCACTCTAACCTGGAGTAGCTGCAATGTTCTCGGCCAAGACCTTCTCACGCCGCCGTGGGACTTCCACCCCAGCCCAGGCCGCCGCCTCTCGACGCCTGACCCTCGAACGCCTCGAAGAGCGTGACGTTCCCGCCGGCATCGTCAGCGTCTTCGCCTCACAGGGCAGTTTCGCGGGTACTGTCAACCTCGTCATCACCGGCGATGACTTGGACAATCAGGTGGACATCGTCCGGGAATCCGGCCAGGTCAAAATCATCGCCCAAGGGACAACCGTGCTCCACTACAACCTGTCCTCGAACCCTGGGGTCAGTGTCACCCCCACCTATACCCAGATCACCTTTGATGCTTCAGGAGGCATCCGGGACATTTCGATCACCATGGGCGGCGGCCATGATGCCGTGCGGGTCAGCGCCATTGGCAATCATTCCTTCGGCAACTTTGGGGTCAATTTGGGCAGCGGCAACGACTCCTTCCTCCTCCTGGGGTCTTCGTCCACCGCTCCGAATATCAATTTTGTCAATTCCTTCTCCCTGGATTCCGACAGTGGGGACGACTTGGTCTATGTGTACAAAACCGCCCTTTCGGGTGGCACCGTTTCCACCGGGGAGGGGAATGATACCGTCTACCTCAATGATTGTGGGGTTGCTATCTCCACTTCGTTGGGTGCGGGGAATGACACCCTCCTGGTGAATAGCTGCCGCTCAGGCCCATTTTCCGCGGACTTGGGCAGTGGGAATGATCAGGCCAACTTCACCGGCAATAACAAGTTTGGACGCTTGTTTGGGAGCACTTGGGACGGCGGTTTGACGGTGGTGGGGGGTGGTGGGCATGACCTGTTGAGCTTCAGCGGTCGTACAGAGGTGCTCAACAAGCTCAACATCGACCTGGGGGTGGGGAATGACCGCCTCTTGGTGGCCGCCGCGGCCAACGCCGCCGACCCGGCCACCCTGAGCGTCGATGGCCCCGATGGCCAGGTCAACGCCCTGATCCGTCTGCAAGCGGGGAATGACCTCGTCCGCTTCGGCACCGGTGCGGGCAGCGGTCCGAGTGTGAACTTTGCGGATCAGACGCGGTTGGAGATGGGCAGTGGGGACGATGCGTTGTTCATTCGCAATGCGATCTTCAACTTGCTGATCGCCTTGTTGGGGGATGGGAACGATCAGGTGTTGAACAACTGGGGTGGCAGCGGGGTGACAGTGGGTGCGGGGTCGAAGCTCCACGGTGGCGCCGGGGTAGACCTGCTGCCCAGCGGTTGGACCACCCCTCCCAACCTGACCATCCTGGCCATTCCGTAATAAAGCGTCTTAGCTATACCGTAATAAAGACTGTGAGTTTCCGTCTCTTTAATAAAGACTGTGAGTTTCCGTCTCTTTTGCTGTTTTGGCTAGAGCCAGAGGGAGGAGGTCCTTCCGAGCAAGGGAGAAGCTGACCCCCTGAGTGAGGCCACGGCTATCCCCCTGGGGATTAAGCTGCCGGGTGGTTAGCATTTCCTGCGGAAATTTTTGCAAAAAACATTTGCACTCTCTATTAGGAATGGTTATAGTAAGGATGAATCCTGCCACCCCATGGGGGTTAGTCTGTTCGTTGAGGTGTTCGCTCCCGAAGGTTGTTCCTACCTAACGCATTCCATTCCGGTCTGAGGAGAAAGGGGAGAAACGGCCATGTTGGTGATTCCGGGTGCAGCAGCAAAGAGTGATTGTGATGGCATCACCCGCCGGGATTTGCTGCGGATCGGCGGCTCCGGGGTGTTGGGGATCACCCTGCCGCAGATTTTCGCTTTGCAGAAGGCGAGTGCGGCCAAGGCAACCGCGACGAATCCGGCATTGGCCGGCGGAGGGCGGGGATTCGGCAAGGCGCAATCGGTGATCTTCATTTATCTGCAAGGCGGACCCAGCCATTTGGATTTGTGGGACCCGAAGGATAACGTGCCGGAGAAGGTCAAGAGCGTTTTCAAGCATCAGCAGACGGTGCTGCCCGGCGTGTATGTCACGGAGTTGTTGCCGCGGATCGCCAAGATTTTGGACAAGACGACGCTGATTCGGACGATGAGCTATACGCCGGTGGGCTTGTTCAATCACACGGCAGCGATTTATCAGATGCACACGGGTTATACGACGGACAAGGTTAGCCCGTCGGGGCAATTGGAGCCGCCGAGTCCGAAGGACTTCCCGACGTTGGGGTCGAACATCATCAAGTTCAAGCCACCCACGGTGCCGATGCTGCCGTTCGTCATGATGCCGCGCCCGCTTCAGGAATCCAACGTGGTGGGCAAAGGCGGGACGGCGGGATTCCTCGGCAAGGCTTATGATCCGTATCTGCTCTATCCTCCCGGCGACGATATGGACATGAACAAGATGGACCGCATCCGGGTGGATGATTTGAAGCTGCGGGAAGAGCTGACGCCGCTGCGGATGCAGCGTCGGGCGACCCTGCGGGAGACCATCATCAAGGGAATGCCGCAGTTAGAGGAGGCGGTTTCCAAGTATGATTTGGACGAGTATTACGGTAAGGCGTTGAGCTTGATTGTCAGCGGTCGTGCCAAGAAGGCGTTCGATCTGGCCTCGGAGCCGGCAGCGGTGCGGGAGCGGTACGGGAAGAACACCTTCGGCCAGTGCTGCCTGCTGGCCCGGCGCCTGGTGGAAGCCGGCACTCGCTTCGTCGAGGTCATTTGGCCCAAAGTCGCCAACAGCGACCGGCACTCTTGGGACGTGCATGTGGGCTTGTCCCAGCGGATGAAGAACGAGTCAGCACCGATGCTGGACGCGGGAGTCTCCGCCTTGATCGAGGACCTGGATCAACGCGGCCTGTTGAGCGAAACCCTGGTGGTGGTCGTGGGAGAGTTTGGCCGCAGCCCGCAGCGTGGCGTGAGCACCTCTGGCAATCAGAACGCCGACGACGGGCGGGACCACTGGCCGTATTGCTACACCGCCCTGATCGCCGGAGCCGGAGTCAAGCGCGGCTATGTCCACGGCAAGAGCGACAAGACTGCCAGCGCCCCGGTCGAAAATCCCGTTCATCCCACCGAGCTGTTGGCCACGATCTATCACTCCGTCGGCATCAAGCCGGACACCATCGTTTACAACCACCTCAATCAGCCCCGCGAGTTGGTCAAAGGGGAAGTGGTGACGGGCGTGCTGGCCTGATCGGGCGTGTTGGCCTGATCCTGTGGCCCTGGCCGCACGGCCGCTGACACTGACATTCCACAGTCCCAAAGGTGGCTGGTTCCCCGGCCACCTTCTTTTGCGCCCCCGTCCCTCCGAGTCGAGTCCAATGCCGCTCGGACTTATTGCCACGTACTCCACCGCCAGCCATCCGGTTCAGTCCGCTGCCGATTCAGTCTTGCAGTCCGAGCTATGTCGATCCCCAGAAGGGAAGGCGTTTCTTCCCAAGGTGGACTGGCATTTTTTCCCAGGGAAGCAGCGGGTTTTCCCAGGGAAGCAGGGGGTTGTATGGGAGGCGTGGAAGGTGGACGGCCCCGTTTGGGGGGCCGGTATTTTTCCCTAGGAAGCGGCAGATTCATCGGGTAATGTAAAAGTACGGATGCCCACACTTCGCCCCAATTCGATCTGATCAGGGGGAAAAAGCCATGGCAGAGGGTATGGATCGGCGTGATTTTTTGGCCTCCTCGGCGATGGTGCCGGCGTTGCCGTTTTTAGGCCAACTGCCCGCCGTGGCGGCGCAGGAGGCCCGGCTGCAGCCTCAACTTGTCCGCTTCGAGGAGAGCATCGAACCGCTCGTGCGGCTGATTGAGGAGACGCCCGCGGATCGCCTGCTGGAAGAGGTGGCCGGGCGGATCAAAAAAGGGATGTCCTACCGTCAGCTTTTGGCGGCGCTGTTTCTGGCCGGGGTGCGGAACATTCCGCCGCGGCCGAATGTCGGGTTCAAGTTTCACGCAGTGCTGGTCATCCATTCGGCACACCAGGCGGCACTGGCCGGCCCCGATCGGGATCGCTGGCTGCCGCTATTCTGGTGCCTGGATTACTTCAAGCGCGCGCAGGGACAGGCCATCCGCGAAGGGGGCTGGCGGATGAAGCCGGTGGCGGAGGGACGCGTACCGACGGCGGAACAGGCTCAGGCCGCCTTCCGCGAAGCGATGACCCGTTGGGATGAAGAGGCGGCGGATGGAGCGGCAGCAGCTCTGGCCCGCCACGTGCCCGTTCACGAAGCCTTCGAGCTATTCGCCCACTTTGCGGCCCGCGATTTCCGGGACATTGGCCACAAGATCATCTACGTCGCCAATGCTTTCCGCACGCTGGAAGTGATCGGCCATCAGCACGCCGAACCGATCTATCGGTCCCTGGCCTTTGCCCTGCTCCGCCACGAAGGAAAGAATCCGGCGCAGCATGATCTGCCCGCGGACCGGCCTGGACGGCGGACCCAGGAAGCGCTCCAGAAGCAGAAGGCGAGCCTGGCAGAGGGAGCGAAGGCTTCCCCAGCGGAGGGGGCGGCGGTGCGTCAGGAAGTGCTCGAAGCCTTGCGGCGGGGCAGCGATGCCGACCTGTTCGCCCTCGTCTGGGACGCTTTGTTCCAGCGGCGAGTCGCGCCTGCGGTGCTCTGGGAGGCGTTACATCTCGGAGCCGCCGAGCTGCTCATGCGTCAGCCGGGTATCGTCAGTTTGCATACGCTCACCTCGCTCAACGCCTTCCACTATGCCTTCCGGACCAGTCACGATCGGTGGAACAACCGCGCTTGGCTCTTACTCCAGGCGGCGAGCTTCCTGCCGCTGTTCCGCGAGTCGATGAAAAACCGCGGTCCGCTGGGGGAGGCCCGGATCGATACCCTCGCTCCTGCGGAGGCGTCCTCCGCAACGGCTCCGGAGGCCATCTTTGCTGCCCTTTCCAGGGACAAGCTCCGCGCCGCCCAGCAGGCATTGGCCTTCCTCCAAAACAACCCCACCGGCATCCGCGACCTCAGCGATGAGGCCCGCCGCTGGATTTTCCTCAAAGGGAACGATGCTCACGATTACAAGTTCAGCTCCGCCGTGCTCGAAGACACCGAGCTAATGTCTCCCGGCGTGCGGGAACGCTTCCTGGCAGCCAGTCTGTTCTGGCTCAAAGGGGCGGATGCCGCGGACTCCCCCGTCGTTCGCCGGACACGGGCGGCCTTGGGCTAAGCAAGCGCAACCCCGGCGGACCGCGCCGCGCCGTTGACTGGAAGTTTCGGAATTGTTCCCCACCCTAGCTTCATGCTGCACTCCGAGGCCCTTCCCGGCGGCGGTCCCTCTAGATGCTTCCGGGAACAGCACCCGCTGGCCGTCTCGTCAAAGGATACAACAGGGGCATAATGTCCTGGGAGGACCGGGCGAGCGACCCGCTTACCCCTTTCTCCTGAGCGAGGCCAAGGAACCATGCGTGCACTACCGCCCATCGTCGTACTGATTGGCGCCGTCTGCGCAGTTCTTGGGTACGCACATCCAGGCACCGGCGGAAACCAAACGGAAGGCGAAGGCCGTTCAAGCAAAGCCGCTTCGGCTCCCAAGGCGGAATGGCCGCGGGTGCTCGATGAACGCTTGGAAATCCGGCGGGTGATAGCAGCTCCGGAAATTGTGCATCCCATCGCTATCGACTGCGACGCCCAGGGACACCTGCTGGTCATCGAGAGCCATACGCATTTCCGGCCCAGCAACTACCGCGGACCGCAATTCGATCGGGTTCGCCGCTTGCAGGATACCAACGGCGACGGCCAAATCGATCGCATTACCACCTTCTTCGAGGGGACCACGGCCACGATGGACCTGGCCGTACATCCCGACGGTTCGGTTTACGTGGCGACGCGCAACGAAATCCTCCGCCTACGGGATCGCGACGGGGACGGACAAGCCGACGAGAAGGTCCGCCTCGTGTTCCTCGACACGCCCGGAAACTACCCGCATAACGGACTATGCGGCTTGTGCTTCGACGCGCAGGGGGACCTGTACTTCGGCCTGGGGGAGAACCTGGGGGAACCCTACACGCTGCGCGGGGCGGACGGCCTCACTCTCAAAGGCGGCGGCGAAGGGGGCAACATCTATCACTGCACAGCGGAGGGCAAAAACCTGCGCCGCGTGGCCACGGGGTTCTGGAATCCCTTCGGCATCGGCCGCGATGTCTTCGACCGCCTTCTCGTCGTGGATAACGACCCGGATGCTTCCCCGCCCTGCCGACTCCTCCACCTTGTCGAAGGGGGGGATTACGGTTACCAATTTTGCTACGGCCGGAGCGGCCGGCATCCGTTTCAAGCCTGGAACGGCGAGCTGCCTGGCACGCTGCCGTACATCAGCGGTACGGGCGAATCGCCGTGCGAGGTGCTTTTCTACGATTCCGACGGCTTGCCGGAGGAATACCGCGGCACCTGGCTAGTGCCCATTTGGGCCGAGCACCGTCTGGAGTGCTATCTGCTTCAGCGGCGTGGGGCCAGCTTTTCTGCCGAGCGGCGTGTGCTGGTCCAAGGGGGCAACAACTTCTTCCCCGCCGGTCTCACGATCGCACCGGATGGCTCAGTGTACCTGAGCGACTGGGGTTCCCGTAGCTACGAGTTGCACGGGCAAGGGGCGATCTGGCACATCCGCCGCAAGGGCGCCTCCGCTCCCATTCGGCCGGCCCGCCCCGAACACGCCATCCTCAGCAAGGACCGCCGGACACGCGAGCAAGCCGCCCGCCAACTCCGCCAAACCCCCGAAGGACACCGACTCCTGCGACAACAACTCCAGGCGGAGGATGTGCACGTCCAGGCCACCGCACTGACAGCCCTGTGCCAGGCGGGGGAAGGCGCGGACCTTCTCGTGCCGCTCGTCCATAACCCCAGCGAGAACCTGCGGGAACTGGCGATGCGCCGCCTGCTGAAACTGTCACCACCCCTGCCCGCGGACAAATGGGCCGAAGTGCTCGAAGAGCAGCCCCCCGCCGTGCTGGCCCTAGCCATTGCGGACCCTCAGGTTCCCGTGTCCCTGGACATGCTGCGGTCCTGGGTTGGCGGTCCGGACCCCTTCCTGCGCCACGCCGCCATCCTGCGCTTGGCCCGTGAGGAGCGGCTGCGGAAGGAATGGCACCAGTTGAAGCCGCGGCTTCCCGAAGAGCGCGTCGCCTTGTTACTGGCGGACCGGGCCTCGACGGCAGCGGACCGCCTCCAGCGCCTGCCGGAGTATCTCCGCGACCGCGACCCCCAGGTGCAATTCCTGGCCGTCAAATGGGTCAGCGACGAAAAGCTCATCGCCTACCGGTCGCACATTCTAGAGTTGATCCCGTACAGCAGCATGGACAGCCGCTCGTACCGGGGCGAGGAGGTGAACCTGCGCCTATTTACAGCTTTGCACACGGCCCTAGCCCGCCTCGATGGCAAAGCGGTCGATGAAAAGGCCCTCGCGGACGCCTTCTTCCAGAGCGTCAAAAACTCCGCCACACCCCCGAATCTCCGCCGGGCCGCCCTCCAAGCCCTTCCCGCTTCGTACAAACCCCTGACCACCCAGCAATTGCTCCCATGGCTATCCGAACCAGATGAGCGTTGGCAGATCGAAGTGCTCCGCTTGCTCAAGGAACGCGGCGACAAACAAGCCATCAAGGCCGTGTACGCCTTGGCCGCCGACCCGCGACAGAGTCCCTCCGTCCGCTGCCAAGCCATCCTGACTTTATCCGCTCTGACGACCCAGTCCAAGTACTTCCTCAGCCTCGTGGGTGACAGCCGGCCGGAAGTTGCTCAAGAGGCTTTGCGTGCTCTGACGGGTGCCCGGCTAAGTGCCGAGGAACGCCAGCAGCTCCAAAAACTGGCCCAGGAAAAGCTGGAATTGGAACCATTCGTCCGGCGGGTGTTGGGGGAGAAGGATTTATCCGAGCGGCGGCGCCCTGCCCCGCAAGACATAGACGGCTGGATGCGCTTCTGGCGGCTCGGTCCTGGGGACCCGCAAGCGGGCCGGCGCGTCTTCGAGTCGCCCCGACTGGCCGGTTGCTTCAAATGCCACCGGGTCGAAGGCCGCGGCAACACCATCGGGCCGGACTTGAGCCTCATCGGCCGCGTGGAACCGCGCGCGCTTTGGGAAGCGCTCCTCCAGCCCAGTGCCGTGGTCGCTCCGCGCTACCAGACCTGGCAACTCATCACCGCCGATGAACGGACCCGCCTGGGCGTGCTCGCGGGCACCCACTACGACCAGGTCGAATTCATCGACGAAAATGGGCAGCGCTATATGCTCCGCAGCACCGACATCGTCTCCATGCGGGCCGTGCCCCAATCGATCATGCCAGAGGGACTGCTCGACCTGCTCACGGATCAGGAAATCCGCGATCTGATGGCCTACCTGATGTCCCGGCAGTAGGAAGGCTGCGGGCTTGGCCCTCAATGCCGAACCGGACTGATTTTTGAGCTCCACAAGTCCCTCGACCGGCACGATGCCGCGGCTTGGCATTCCGAGCCAAGCGTTCAGGATGATTGGCTATCTGCGCAGAAGCATTCCTTTTCTGCGCGTCAGTTTTTCTCCTGTCTTCCCGTCAGTCTTCCTCCTGTCACCGCGTCCATTTTCCTCCTGTCCCCACGTTAGCCTTCCTCCTCTTCGCGGAGTCGGGCCAGGATGCTGAAGTCCTCCAGGGTGGTCACGTCACCGGTGGTGGAGCGGCCGGCGGCGATGTCCCGCAGCAAACGGCGCATGATTTTGCCGCTGCGGGTCTTGGGCAGAGCGTCGGTGAAGCGGATGTCATCCGGCCGGGCGAGGGCGCCGATGTCCTTGACCACATGGGCTTTCAACTCTTCCTTCAGCTCCGCCGAGGGTGTGACGCCCTGCTTGAGCGTGACGAAGCAGACTATGCCTTCTCCCTTGATTTCATCCGGCCGTCCGACGACCGCCGCTTCTGCCACCTTGGGGTGATGGACCAGAGCGCTTTCGATCTCCATCGTGCTGAGGCGATGGCCGGAGACATTGAGGACATCATCGACCCGGCCCATGATCCAGAAGTAGCCGTCTTCATCTTGGCGGGCGCCATCCGCGGTGAAATAGACGCCGGGAATCTGGCCCCAGTATGCCTGGCGATAGCGTTCATCATCGCCGTAGATGGTCCGCAGCATGCTCGGCCAGGGCCGCTGAATAACCAAGTAGCCGCCGGTGTTGGGCGGCACAGGTCGGCCGGCTTTGTCCACGACGGCAGCGCGAATCCCCGGCAAGGGCCGCGTGGCACTGCCCGGCTTGGTCGGCACCGCCCCCGGTATCGGCGCGATGAGGATCGCCCCGGTTTCCGTCTGCCACCATGTGTCCACGATGGGGCAACGCCCCCCGCCGATGACCGTGTGATACCACATCCACGCTTCCGGATTGATCGGTTCGCCCACGGAACCCAACAGGCGCAAGGAGCTAAGATTGTGCTTCCGCGGATGCTCCTCTCCCCATTTGATGAACGAGCGAATCGCGGTCGGAGCGGTGTAAAAGATCGTCACCTTGTACTTTTCGATGATCTGCCAGAAGCGGTCCTCCTGGGGATGATTGGGCGCCCCTTCGTAGAGGACCACGGTGGCGCCATTGGCGAGCGGGCCGTAGACCACGTAACTGTGGCCGGTGACCCAACCGACATCGGCGCTGCACCAGTACACATCCTCATCGCGGATGTCGAAGACCCAGCGGTGGGTCAAGGCGGTACCCAGGAGATAGCCGCCGGTGGTGTGCAGTACGCCTTTCGGTTTGCCCGTCGAGCCGGAAGTATAGAGGATGAACAGGGGGTGTTCGCTATCGAGCACTTCCGGCGGGCAATCGGGGGAGGCGTCCGCCATCAGTTCATGCCACCAGAAATCGCGGCCGGGAACCATTTGGACCGGCTGGCCGGTGCGGCGCAGCACCAGGCAGGTCTTCACCGTCGGGGATTTACTCAGGGCAATATCGACGTTGTCTTTGAGGGGGACGATTTTGCCGCGCCGCCAGCCGCCGTCAGCCGTGATGATGAGTTTGGAACCGGCGTCGTTGTTCCGGTCGGCGACTGCTTCGGCGGAGAAGCCGCCAAAGACCACCGAGTGCGTCGCGCCGATGCGGGCGCAAGCCAGCATGGCCGCCACCGCTTCCGGTACGAGGGGCATGTAGATCGTCACCCGGTCGCCCGTGCGGATTCCCAGCTTTTTGAGGACGTTGGCCAAGCGGCAGACTTCCGCATGCAACTGGCGGTAAGTCCACGCCTGGCTGTCGCCCGGTTCCCCTTCCCACAGAAGGGCGATCTTGTCGCCCCGGTTGGCCAAATGCCGGTCCAGGCAGTTGTAGGATGCATTGAGCTTGCCGCCGACAAACCAGCGGGCGTGCGGGGCATTCGACCAATCGAGCACCTGGGTCCAGGGGGCGAACCAGTCCAGGATTTTCGCCTGCTCAGCCCAGAAGCCGTCCGGGTCGCGTTCCGCCCACTCGTGCAAGCGCTGGTATTCCTGGGGGTTGATCCGCGCCTGGCGGACGAATTCCTCCGGCGGAGGAAACAGCCGCGTCTCTTTCAACACGCTTTCGATCGTCGCTGCGGGAGAGGTCATAAGTCCAGGTCCTCCTTTCACAACATCCGATAGCGTCGCTGTTTTGCTTTACCATATCAGGCGTTCGCCCTACAACAAGCACGGCGAGGAATCAGGCGGGAGGAAGCTATGGGTGAGCAGTGGACGGTAGCGGCAATCCAGATGCGCATGGCAGCGGAGAAGGAAGAGAACCTCGCCAGGGCCGAGGAGGCAATCGCGGAGGCGGCCCGCCGCGGCGCCCAAATCGTCTGCCTGCCGGAATTGTTCACCAGTTATTACTTCTGCCAGGTGGAGGACCCGGCTTATTTCGATCTGGCCGAACCGATCCCCGGCCCCAGCGAAGCCCGCCTGGCCCGCGCTGCCCAGAAGCACCGCGTCGTCCTCATCGGTTCCCTCTTCGAGAAGCGCCTGCCCGGCATCTACCACAACACGGCGACTGTTCACGATAGGAATGGCCAACTCGTGGGCATCTACCGCAAGATGCACATACCCGAAGACCCGCTTTACTTCGAGAAGTATTACTTCACGCCGGGCGATACCGGCTTCCGTGTGTTTGACACCGCTGTGGCAGCGGTGGGTCCGCTGGTCTGCTGGGATCAGTGGTTCCCGGAAGCGGCTCGGCTCGCCGCCCTGCGCGGGGCAGACATCCTCTGCTATCCCACGGCCATCGGCTGGCATCCGCGGGAAAAGGCCGCCTTCGGCACCGCCCAGCACGACGCCTGGGAGACCATCATGCGGGCGCATGCCATCGCCAACGGCGTCTATGTCTGTGCAGTCAATCGCGTCGGGCACGAAGTCCTGGCCGGAGAAGGGCTGGAGTTCTGGGGCGGCTCGTTCCTCTGCGACCCCTTCGGGCGCATTCTCGCCAAAGCCAGCCACGACCGGGAGGAAATCCTTTTGGCCTCCTGCGACCGCCGTCTGCTCGAAGACGTCCGCCGCCATTGGCCCTTCCTGCGCGACCGCCGCATCGATGCCTACGCCGACCTCACCCGCCGGGCCTTGACCTAGCGGGGCCATCCCGACCTTGTCTTTCGTCGCGGACCCTTGCGAAGTGTACCGAACGTGTGAAGAACTAGCTGCCCGTCATTCCTGGAGCTACAACGATGCCATACTACCTTCCGAGCCATCGGCTGCCCCTATCTCTCCGAGCCATACGATTCGCCATGCTTGCAGTGCTGGCGGCTTCCCCTGTTTGGGGCTGGCTCGGCTTCTGGGGCTTGTGCAATACACCGCAGCCCGGCTTGGCCGCAGAGGCGGACCCACCCGCGGGACAGACAACCGGGCAAACGGTCTGGAAACCCGCCCCCGCTCCGCTGATGACCCGCTGGGGCCGGCAAGTCACGCCGGAGAACCCTTGGCCGGAGTATCCCCGCCCGCAACTGGTGCGCCGCCATTGGCTCAATCTCAACGGCTTGTGGGACTATGCCATCACGCCGCGCCAGGAAATGTTCCCGCGCGAGTGGCAGGGGAAAATCCTCGTCCCCTACCCAGTCGAATCGGCCCTGTCGGGAGTCGGAAAGAGCGTCGCGCCGGACCAGCATCTGTGGTACCGCCGCCACTTTGAGGTGCCCGCCGCGTGGAAAGGACAGCGCATTTGGCTCCGCTTCCAGGCGGTCGATTGGGAAGCCACAGTCTGGCTCAATGGCCGCAAGCTCGGCACTCACCGCGGCATGTCCGACCCCTTCGGCTTCGACATCACCGAGGCCCTCCAGCCCGGCAGCAATGAGCTGATCGTGCGCGTCTGGGACCCGACCGACACCGCCGCCCAACCCCGTGGCAAGCAAGTCCGCAAACCGCATGGCATCTGGTACACCGCCGTCACCGGCATCTGGCAGACCGTCTGGCTGGAACCGGTTCCCCCTGGCGGAATCCAAGGTCTGCACTTCACCACAGACATCACGCGCGGAGAGGTTACGGTCCATCCCCACGGCTTGCAGGATAAGGACCGCTACCGTGTCAGCGTGCGCCTCGGCTCGCAAACCCTCCTCCAGCAAACCTCCGCAGATTCTCGCCCCCTCACTTTTCGCCTGGAGCAACCGCGCCTCTGGACCCCCGATACGCCTGCCCTTTACGACGTCACCCTGGAAGTGCTCCGGGGAGAGGAGGTGAGCGATCAGGTTGAGAGCTATTTTGCTTTCCGCAGCGTGTCGGTGGGCAAGGACCGCCAGGGTTTCCTCCGCATTCTGCTCAACGGCCAGCCGCTGTTCCAATTGGGCACTCTGGATCAAGGCTGGTGGCCAGACGGACTGCTCACCCCGCCTTCGGATGAGGCCATGCGCTATGACCTGGAGGTGCTGAAGCAACTCGGCTTCAACATGCTCCGCAAGCACATCAAGGTGGAACCGGCGCGGTATTACTATCACTGCGATCGGCTCGGCTTGCTCGTCTGGCAAGATATGCCCAGCGGGGGCGTCCCGGAACGCGGCCACTTCCTGCCGCCGCAAGCCCCGCAGGACGCCCGGCTGACCGAGGAGGAAAAGCGTCAATTCCGCGGCGAACTGCAGGCCATGATCGATCACCTGCGCTTCTTCCCCTGCATCGTGGTCTGGGTGCCCTTCAACGAGGGCTGGGGGCAGCACGACACCAACGACATTCTCCGATTCGTCAAAACTTATGATCCGACCCGGCTGGTCGATGGCCCCAGCGGCTGGGCCGACCGCGGCTTCGGCGACCTCAAGGACCTGCACAGCTATCCGGGACCGGCGATGTTCCCGCCCCTGCCCGATCGCGTCAGCGTGCTCGGCGAGTTCGGCGGCCTGGGACTGCCCATCCCCGGCCATCTCTGGAAAAACACCGACAACTGGGGCTACCGCACCTATCGCACCACCGAGGAGTTGCGCCAGCACTACGCCGCTCTCATCCGGCGTTTGCACCCGCTCATCGCTAAGGGACTCGCCGCCGCGGTCTATACTCAAACCACCGATGTGGAAGTCGAAGTCAACGGTCTGCTCACCTACGACCGGGCGGTGCTCAAACTCGACCCGGAACAGACCCGCCGCTGGCACCGCGCCCTCTTCGGACCTATTCCCCGCTACCGGGAATGGATTCCCACCTCCGAGCAGGCGGGCCGTCCCTGGCGCTACACTCTGCGTCCGCCCGCCGAGGGCTGGGAAAAGCCCGACTTCGACGACCGCACATGGACCGAAGGCAGCGGCGGTTTCGGCACGAAAGGGACGCCGGGCGCTGTCGTGCGCACGGAGTGGAAAACCGCGGACATTTGGCTGCGCGGCGTCTGGGAACTCCAGGAACAGCCCCGCGGGGAGCTGTGGCTCCGCATCCATCACGATGAAGACGCGGAGGTGTACCTCAACGGCATCCTCGCCGCCCGCCTGACCGGTTACACCACCGACTACGTGGAAATTCCCCTCCCGGAATCCGCCCGGCAAGCGCTCCGGCCAGGCAAAAACATCGTCGCCGTCCATTGCCGCCAAACCCGCGGGGGGCAATACATCGACCTCGGGTTGGGTGAGCTGCTGCCTGCGGAAAAATAACACCGCTGCCTAACTGCGATGGCTCGATAGCAGCGAGGAGCCTCGCACCGCTTCGGTCCGGCGCTTGTGCCTCTCAGGCACACTGGGCCGACAGACGCATGTCAGAGCCGCACGCCCCTATGGCAAGTGTGCGCTTCCTGCTCCTGGCCCTGGCATAAGAAGCCCAACTCCTCAACTCATCACGTGGGAAATAGTTAGGCCTCGGTGTGATCGCCGCCGGAAACTTCGGCACTCCATCTGCAATCTAAACCGGTGCCGATGGGCCATCGAAGCGGTCCCGATGGCCTTCCCAGGAGAGGTTGGAGGTACTGGAAAGGAGGGTAGCACCATGGCAACGGCTTTGACTCGGTGGCGTCCCACGACATGGGGATTGCTGGAATCCTTCCGGCGCGAAATGGACGATTTGATGGCGCGCTTCTTCGGAGAAGAGGGGAACGGCGAGGCGTTGACCACTTGGGCACCCCGTGTGGACGTGGAGGAGACGGAGAAGGAAATCCTCGTCAAGGCAGACCTGCCGGGCGTGGACCCCAAGAATGTGGAAATTGCCATTGAAAACGGGGTGCTGACCATCCGCGGCGAACGCAAGGAGGAACGGGAAGAGAAGAAGAAGAACTATCACCGCGTCGAGCGCTTCATGGGCACCTTCTATCGCGCGATCCCGCTGCCTCCGGGCGTTGATGCGGATAAGGTCACAGCCACCAGCTCCCAAGGCGTGGTCACCATCACCGTCCCCAAGAAACCAGAAGCGCAGCCCAAGAAAATCGTCGTCACCCCAAAATGACGGCGCCAGGATGGTGGGCACGACTGCGTGACGCCTTCCGGCGGCTCTGTGAGAGGTGACCTTTTCCCCTCCTAACTCTCATGCCTCACTCATGAGGCGGGAGTATAACACAGAACACGCAGTGTCAAGGAAGGTACAGGGCAGAGAAAATCCCGAGGCGAGGAGGCCCCGGCAGTAAACGCCGACCCTCGCCTCGCCGTTTTTTGGACCAATCCCCTGAACGAACGCTCAAGTTGGGCGAACAGCCAAGCGGGTTCAGAGCGCATACGGTGAGGCCAAACACGTTTTCCGGCAGCATCCGCAAAGAAACAGGAGTTATGCCGCTATGTCGCTTTTCGAGAGTGGGCTGGGCAGGACGGAGCTATCCGACTCGTCGATGGCGCCCTTTCCGCCGGAGCCGCCCAGCAGTGGTAGTCTGCCGAGCGGAAACTCCCAAGACGAAGTGGAGATTCCCCTGCGTCCCGGTTTGAGCCTGCCCGGTACGTTGTGGCTGCCGCACAAGCCGCGGGGAATCGTGGTCTTCGCCCACGGCAGCGGCAGCAGCCGCCACAGCCCGCGGAATCGCTACGTGGCCTCGGTGCTGGTCGAGGCGGGGTTTGCGGCTTTGCTCTTTGACTTGCTGACCGGTCTTGAAGCAAGCGATCGCCGCAAGGTTTTTGACATCGAACTTTTAGCGGACCGTTTGGTGCAAGCAGCGACATGGGCGGTGCAGCAACCGCGGATCACCGGCTTGCCGTGTGGCCTCTTTGGGGCGAGCACGGGCAGTGCGGCGGCTTTGCTGGCGGCTGCAAGCCATCCGTCGCTCGTGGCGGCCATCGTCTCCCGCGGCGGGCGGCCCGACCTGGCGAGTCAGGACCTCCCCTTCGTCCGCGCCCCCACCCTGCTGATCGTCGGCGAAAATGATGAACCAGTCCTCACCTGGAACCGCCAGGCCTTCGACCTGCTGACCTGCCCCAAAGAGTTGGTGGTCATACCAGGAGCGACCCACCTGTTCGAGGAACCTGGCGCGTTGGAGCAAGTCGCCGAACTGGCCCGCGATTGGTTCCTCCGCTACTTGCTTTCCCCTTCTCCACCGCCGCCTGACGACATCCCCAAGGTGGAGGATTGGGTGTAGGCCCGGCATTCTTCTCCGTAGGCTCAGCATTCTTCTTCCTAACGTGAATGCCGGGGTGCAGACCCGCCCGGTTTGGCCGCCAGGGTTTTCGGCACGGGAAACTCCGCCTGCTGGGGCGGGCGCAACCCCAAATAGTGAGCGAAGATGGCGGCGATCGCTTGCGGCGTCGTGGCTTCGTGGCGCACACCGCCGGCGATGCCCGGACCGTAAACCAAAAGCGGTACATGGGTGTCATAACTGAAAGGCGCGCCGTGCGTCGTGCCCGTGCTGGGGGTGGCCGGATTGGACGAGCGGGGCAGGCAATAGGGTTTGAGCACGATCACGACATCGCCGCAGCGGTGAGGATGGAAAGAGCGCGCCATGCGCCGCCCCACGGTCTCCGTGGCCGGGAAGCCTTGAACCAGCTCCTTACGAGTCCAGGCGCGGTACACCTCGGCCTGCTCGTTCAGAAAGCGAGCCGTTTCCTGGGCCACTTCCTCACGGCTTTTCCCCACTGCTGCTACCACACGCGGATTCAAATACAGCCACGGCAGCGAGACCGCCTCGAACCAACTTGCCCGCCGGCCCAGGGCGCTGCCTTCCTCCGTCTTCAGGGCGTAAACGCGGTTGAGATGCTCCTGAGTCTGCTCCAACAGGCGGCGGACCTCAACCCTCTGAGCGTAAATCTGGCGCTGGCGCGAGACCTCCGGCAGCGGGCAGATGCCATGATCCGCCGTCAAGGCGAGCAGATACTTCCCCCGCCCCACCTGGGCATCCAGGAACTGGAGCAAGTCCGCCACGATCCGATCGCTGCGCAGGGTGATGTCCAGCACCTCTTGCGAATCCGGCCCCCACGTGTGGCCCACCAGGTCGTTGGACGAAAAGCTGATGACCAACAGATCGGGGATGTCATCGCTGCCGAGCTTTTCCGCAGTGATGCAAGCCTTGGCGAACTCCGCGAGCAGCTCATTGCCGAAGGGGGAGTTGGCCAGAGCTTCGTAGTATTCCCGTCCCGGTGCGCGCCGTTGCGGCGGATGGAGCGGATGGGGGAAGGTCCGCCCCTGGGACCAGCCCCGCGCTGGGTCCTTCGCAGCGGTCACCCGCGCGCCGATGCCTTCGCCCTCCTGATCATCTGGCCCGCTCCAGCGCGTGTAATCGATGTCCTTGCGGTAGCGTTCCCAGGACTGGCCAAACCACCGCTGCACCACCTGGTGGCGTTCAAAGGCCTCGACCCACTCCGGGAGCCGTTCAGCGTAGTAAGTCGAGGTGACGAAGCGCTGAGTGAACCAGTAGGCGCCATCGGGACGGCGTCCGACGGGGAGAATCGCCGAGCGATCCTTGAGCGACAGGCCAAAGATTTTGGCCGCGGGATGGGCACTGCGTAAAACGTCCGCCACCGTTTCCGCCAGGAGCCGGTCCGGGGTCCCCGCCTGAGGCACACGCGGCTTGGCAGCAGGGGACGGCGTTTCCGCCTCGTTCCCTTTGCTATCCTTGGGAACCGCAGGCACCAGCCGATAGCGCGATGACGTGGCGCAATACACCTCCTCGCCGTCCTCGTACCAGTTATTGTTGACGATGCCGTGACGATCGGGACAGGTACCAGTTAGGATCGAGGCATGGCCGGGACCAGTAGTCGTCACGCCGTAGGGGTAATGGCAGTGGATGAACCACGCGCCCTCCTGTTGCAAGCGGCGGAAACCATCCGGTCCCCAAAGCGGTTCCCAGCGCTCCAGGAAATCTCCGCGGAGTTGATCGAAAACCAGCAGCACCGCTAAGCGCACTTTCGGATTCGCGACCGCTGACCCAGAAGACCCTCCGACCGTCTGGCTTATCTCCCCGGCGACCGAGATGCCCGCCGTCGGGGTCAACTGCCACAGTCCCGCCAGGATCGCCAGTAAACCCGCCAAAGCTACGTGCGCGCGCATCTGCTCCCCTCCTCTTGCTGGAATGCCCCGCTTCATGCCGCCTCGAACGCCGCTGCCCCGCTCCTCCTGGAACATCCCGCCCCACACCTCAGCATCCTGCTAAAGGCTGTCCTAGCGACGCAGCCCCACCCTTGTCGCCGAATTTTCCAGGAAGAGGCAATGAAGAAGTCCAGGGCGGCTGACGCCGCTTCAGGAAGACGGATGGCCCGGCGCGTCCTTCTTCCGGGCGGCCCAATGCCGGGCAAACTCCTCGATAGCGCGTTCCTGCTCCGCCGTTTCGATCGACCCTGGCCGCAGGCTGCGCACCGTCGCAATCGCGTCCTGCGGCGAGTAGCCCTGACTGACCAGATACGCCGCCAGGGCTGTCCCCGTGCGTCCCAGGCCTGCCGTGCAGTGGACCGCCACGCCTAGCCCCGCGGCATTCGCCCGGCGGATGGTCTCCACCACTTGCTCCAGTTGTTCCAGCGCCGGCGCGGTCATATCCTCGACCGGGACATGGACCAACATCAGGCCGGCTTCGTTAATCCCAGCGCGCGGCGGGGGAACCTCCGTCAAACTGATGAGCACCTCGACTCCTTCACGCCGCAGCCACAGAAGGTCCTCCACCGCTTCGGGCTGAGCCAGAGCGGCCAATTGGCCGGGTATGATCCAGGTGAATCGTGGCGGCGGCATAATGCGGACCTTCTCTCCCCAGGTCTGGTTCCGTATTCATCTTTCTCACTCCTCACCCTAGCGGCAACCTCAATCCCCGGCTCACTTGTTTCCAAAGCCTACACGCGGGACTTCGGCCAGAAATGCCAGAAACATCCAAAGAACCGAGCCATCAAGGTGCTCTCCAACCCCGTGATCGAATCCTGGCATCGCAAAGCCTTCCGAGACTGCCAGGCTTCCTCTGGCAAGCGAGGCTTCTCCTGGCGTCGGAGAAAGCACTGTGGCCACGATTTTGTCTCAGCGGGGCGGAGCCTGTTCAAAGTTTCGTTCAGTGGAGTGGGGCGTGGCCGAAGTGCTGCCGCAGGCGATTGACCTGTTGCCAGACCTGAGGATGCCGTTGCAGGAAGTGGACGAGTTGGGCCGTGGAGACACCCAACGCCTCAGCAGCGGGTGCGACCCGTCCCTGCAAAGCCGCCAGCACGTCCAGGGCCAAGCCAGCCAAGGGCCAGAACGCCGGATGTTTCACCGAGCGCGGGAACTCGCCGGGCTGGAGTCCAAGCTGCTGCCACACGACCGGCTCGATCACGACTTTCCCGTCCGCAGCAGCAGGGATAGCTTCCCGGATGTGGAGGTAAAAGCCCTGCCGCAAACGTTGTAAAGCCCTGGCCTTGTTCTCATGCTGCGACCGGCTCTCTTCGGCGATGACGATCAATCCGCTCGGATGATGACGCAGGCGGACCGCCGAACTTGTCTTATTCCGCTTCTGACCTCCCGGCCCGCTCGCACGGTAGGTATCAACCGAGCACTGAGCCAGGAGCTGCTCATCGCTCAGCGCCGTCCACGGACTCCGCCGGGCAAAAGTGGGGCCGCCACCCTGCGCCACTTGCGATTGGACCTCGGACATCGGTTCCGCCCGGAAACAATCAAGGTTCCTGAGCCGTCTCCAGGAAAAAACGACGCTTCAGAAAAAACAGCGTCTCCTGGGTGACATCAGGGGACAATCCCAGGAGACCCGAAGGACAGGCGGCAGCAGCCTGACTCCGCGCGCGTCCTTGTCATTGGGCCGCCAGCATGGCCAGCTCAGCGGCGGGGGGTGCTGGGATCCCCAGGGGGCAACCCTTTTGCGGAGTAGGCCCGAAGGGGAACCACAAGCTATCCCGCGCCCCGCTCAGTCCTGGACCCTGCTCAACTGATCCGCGCGCTGATGTTGACGAAGCAGTGGATGTGCGGCAAGGCCCGATAGCTCCAGACGAAGCCCGGTCCTTCCAGCCGCCAGTAGGTCCACGGCTCTTTGGCGCTGGTCTGCCCTTCCTGATAGAA